>WLMD01000022.1 GCA_009700405.1 Actinomycetota bacterium
ATTGCCAATGAATCTTCAGAATTCAAAAAATGGGTAGAAGCACATGTGCGCTTTCCAAATTCGATGGTCGACCGTATTGTGCCCGCGATTACGAACACGAGAATCGATCAATTCGAATCAAAATATGGCTATCGCGACTTGTCTCTCATAACGGCGGAACCATTTAGCGAATGGGTCATCGAGCATGATGAAGTAGAGGCGGAACTCAGCGGCAGCGGAATTCGGTTTGTAAATAGCGTTGCTCCATATGAGCTAGCAAAAATTCGCCTCTTTAACGGAGTGCATTCAACTCTGGCCTATCTGGGTCAACTGCTTTCCATCGAATACGTTGCAGATGTTATTTCTGATTCAAGGATCTCAGAATTCGTACAACGTATGCAAGAAGATGAAATCGCCCAATCATTTATCGCACCAACTGATCTAAATCTCATGGAGTATTCAACTCAGATACGCCAAAGGATAAGTAACCCGACTTTGTTGCACCGCACCGAACAAATCGCGATAGATGGGTCCCAAAAATTGCCGCAGAGATTATTTGCAACTGCTAATAATCTGTATGAAAAAAGCCTGCCGTCTTCGCGAGTATGCCTAGCGATTGCAATATGGCTTCATTATTTGGGTGAAGCCGAAAAACTGGATGACCCATTGGCATTAGAACTACAAACATTTGCAAAAGGGAGAGATTCCAACCTCGTTGTCCGGCATTGCCTCACGCTGGCCTTTGCATCTCCAGTGGATTCAGCGCTTTTCCCAGCAATTTCACGGTGGTTAGATCTACTCCGAACAAAGTCACTCTGGCAAGTTCTATCTATTCTAGAAAGTTAAATCGTATGATGAGCGCAATGAAAACTCACAGGCAATTACCGCGATGGAAAACAATCAAACCTCTACTGGGTTGGCACCTGCCGCGATTTGATGGCGTCGACAAGAAATTACTTAGGTGCATCACGATTCAAGATCTTCGGGAGCTTTCGACGCAACGAGTGCCTAAAGCCGTTTATGACTATGTTGATGGAGGAGCCAATGAAGAGATCAGTCTCTCACGAGCTCGTGAGACCTTTTCTAGAGTTGAATTTCGACCTCGAGTTCTGCGTGATGTAAATGAAGTGGATCTTGGAACAACAATCTTAGGCAAGCATTCAAATCTTCCTATTATTTTTGCACCGACCGGTTATACGCGAATGATGCATCACAGCGGAGAAATTGGAATTGCGACCGTTGCAACTTCTCATAATCTTGTGTACTCACTCTCAACCATGGGGACTACTTCTGCTCAAGAGCTTGGTGTTGCGCTACCTAATTCACGTAAGTGGTTCCAGTTATATGTTTGGCGCGACCGAGAGCAAACAAAAGCATTTGTAAAGCAAGCCAAAGATGCCGGATTCGAAGCGTTAATTCTCACGGTGGACACCCCGGTTGCTGGGCAACGCAACAGAGATATACGAAATGGGCTAACTGTTCCGCCAAAAATTAACACTAAAACGTTTTTCAATATGGCCACCAAGGTGAAATGGTGCTTTAACGTCCTCACAACTCCACCGTTGGAGTTTGCAACTTTTCGCCAATTTACAAAACCACTGTCAGAAATTGCGGCAACGTTCTTTGATCCTGGAGTCACTTTTGATGATGTCTCGTGGTTAAAAACAATTTGGGGTGGCCCAATCATCGTTAAGGGTATTCAATCTGTAGAGGATGCAAAGATTTTGGCCAAGATTGGCGTAGATGCAATTGTTCTTTCTAATCATGGCGGTCGCCAACTCGATTGTGGCGTGGTTCCACTTGAATTACTTCCTGAGGTAGTTGCAGCCGTTGGCAAGAAAATGGAGATCTATCTCGACGGTGGAATCATGAGTGGCAAAGACGTCCTGGCGGCTATTGGACTCGGGGCAGATGCAGTACTTATTGGGCGTGCATACCTATACGGAGCAATGGCTGGTGGCATGGCGGGCGTTGATAGGTCGATTCACATTCTTACCCAAGAAATGAAGACAACAATGCAATTGACCGGAGTTACATCCATAAAGGATTTTACTTCAGAGTACGTGCGCATTCGGAATTGAACTAGTGCGAGTGACGTCCAACTTCACTACCGGAGCCGCCGAGCAAGAAATCTAGATCTGCTCCAGTATTTGCTTGCATCACGTGGTCAACATAGAGCTTGCTCCAGCCGCGCGTTGGGCCACCAGTTGGTGGGGTCCAGTTCTTGCGACGTTCGGCAAGAACTTCTTCAGAAACTAAGAGATCGAGCTTTCTATTCTCGACATCGAGGTCAATCTCATCTCCAGTCATGACAAGTGCAAGCGGTCCACCGACTGCTGCTTCTGGTGAAACATGCAAGACCACTGTGCCAAATGCAGTTCCACTCATGCGAGCATCGGAAACGCGAATCATGTCTGTAATCCCCTGGGCAAGTAACTTGCGTGGCATGGAAACATTGCCAACTTCGGGAAACCCTGGGTAACCCTTAGGCCCGGCATTTTGCAAAACAATAATGTCACCGGCTTCAACATCCATGTTCATGTCATCTGCTGCAACGTTATATTCTTCTACGTTACTAAACACTCGAGCTTTACCGCGATGCTTGAGAAGGTGCGGAGATGCCGCCGAAATCTTCAATACTGCGCCATCTGGTGCAAGTGTTCCAGTCAGAACTACCGTTCCAGAACCAGCGCTTTGGAATGGATTACTCATCGGGGTTATGACATCCTCATTCCAGTTCTTGGCCTTTTCAATGTTCTCGGCGACAGTTTTACCGCTCACGGTAATGTGATCACGATGAATGAGATTGCCAAGTTCGGCCATGACAACTGGGATACCGCCTGCATAGTAGAAATCTTCCATGAGGTACTTACCCGATGGCATCAAATTCACCACAACAGGGATATCGCGTGCAAGTGAGTCAAAATCAGCGAGCGAAAGTGGGACCCCGACGCGGCCCGCTAGAGCCAATAAGTGCACTACTGCATTTGTTGATCCGCCAACAGCTGCATTAACTTTAATTGCATTTTCGAAGGCATCGCGAGTAAGGATCTTTGAAAGAGTTAAGTCTTCTTTCACCATTTCGACAATTCTGCGGCCAGCAATTTGAGCAAGTGCATAGCGACGAGAATCAACAGCGGGAATCGCCGCACTTCCAGGCAATTGAACGCCTAAAGCCTCTGTAACTGAAGCCATGGTTGAAGCAGTACCCATCGTCATGCAGTGACCGGCGCTTCGAGCCATACATGTTTCGGCTTCGGTAAATTCTTCTTCGGTCATTGTTCCGTTACGAACTTCGTCGGCAAACTTCCACGCATCTGTACCTGAACCAATATCTTTTCCGCGGAATTTACCGTTGAGCATTGGCCCACCAGTCATCATGAGGGTTGGCAAATTAACACTTGCTGCGCCCATCAACATTCCCGGAGTCGTTTTATCGCAACCTGCAAGTAAAATTACGCCATCCATTGGATTTGCGTGGATGAGTTCTTCAATCTCCATTGCTAAGAGGTTACGAAATAACATTGTCGTTGGTCGCATAATTGGCTCACCCAATGACATGGCGGGGAATTCAAGTGGGAATCCACCGGCTTCCCACACTCCACGTTTAATGGATTCAGCAACTTTGTGCAGATGAGCATTACATGGTGTGAATTCTGACCAGGTGGAACCGATGCCAATTACAGGGCGGCCATCAAATAGATCTGGGGCAAATCCTTGGTTGCGCATCCAAGAACGATGGATAAAACCATTCTTACCTGTGCCTGCAAACCATTCGGAACTGCGACGCTTACCTTTTCCTGGATCTTCGCTCATGTTTCCTATCTTACCTATTTAGACTCCGTTGACAATAATGTTTTCGAGATTTATTCCAGCAGAAATTCTTTGCAATTGTGCTTCAACAAGTTTGCGAGCACGAGGTTCAAAGGCACTCGTATTTCCTCCCACATGCGGAGCGATAAAAACATTCTTAGCCTTCCACAGTGGATGGCCCTCAGGTAATGGTTCGGGATCTGTGACATCTAGAGCTGCACTGATCCGACCCGAATTTAGCTCTGCGACTAACGCATCGGTATCAACAATCGGTCCTCGAGCGACATTAACTAGCAGTGCGCCGTCCTTTAGCGCCGCCAATCGTTTGGCTCCGAAAAGTCCTCGACTTCCATCGTTGAGTGGCAAAATTAAGATAACAACATCGAGTGTTGGTAAATAGGTATCAAATTGATCCATAGTTATAGAGCCATCACGGCCCGACTGCGAGAAGCCAATAACTTCCACATCAAATCCTGAAAGGTTCTTTGCAATGGTCTGACCGATTGACCCAAACCCAACAATGCCAATTCTTTTATCGCTTATGGATTGATAGCGAGCATGCTTCCAAAGGCCTGCATCCTGGGCACGTATTAATTCTGGAAAACCTCGTAAAGAGGCAATTGTTAGACCTACTGCGAGTTCGGCAGTCGATGCATCATGAATTCCGCGACCATTACATAGTGTCATGCCTGGGCGAATGAATTCCAAAGCATCGTCATAGCCCGCATTAGGCATTTGGAGCACTGAAAGGTTTGGCATGTGAAGAGTTTTTTCTAGCGCAGCTCGACCACCCATATAGGAAGGAACATAAAATGTTATTGCAGAAAGGTCGGCGCTCTCCAACGGAGTATTCGCTGGCGAAAGACCGATGATGCCCTCAGGGATTGTTAAGTCATCCCATTGCGTCCAAACTACGGTGCTCATGAATTACGTCCGCTCTTTAAAGTTGTTTCGTGAATATCTAATGGAATGCCAACTACACGATTAGACAATACGCCAACTTTATCAACGGAAATTGTTACGACATCTCCATCCTGTAATGAAATTCCAAGTGGCGGAATAATTCCTGTCCCAGTAGAAAGAATTACACCATCCGGAAAAACTTGACAACGAAATAGATAGGAAACTAGATCTTCAAATGTCCGATGCAGCGCACCTAAGGATGTTTGTGCTTGCCAGACCATTTCGGTATCTCGTTGAATGTGAGCGGAAATTCCTAAATCGTTTACTTCTTCAATTTCCCACATTGGAGTAATCATTGGGCCGATGGATGTAGAACCAGAATATATCTTTGCTTGAGATAGGTACAGCGGATTTTCGCCTTCGATTGACCGAGCAGTCACATCATTACAAATCGTTAATCCGATAATCTCTTGAAATATATTTACGACGATTGCTACTTCAGGTTCTGGGACAGATTCATTCGAGTCTGCTCGAATTCCAATCTCTCCCAATGTGCCAACTGTTCGTCGTGCATTAGATTTAAAAAACAGTTCGGGGCGATCCGCTTCGTACACGCGTTGATAAACATCCGGCACTCCGCTTTCCTCTTTGCGCGCATCGCGTGAACGCAGATACGTGACGCCCGCTCCCCAAATTTCACTCTCTGCAGAAATTGGTGGCATCAACTTTCCGAATATCTCAACACCTTTTGGGCCATCGACCAATGTTTGTAATTCGGCTCGTCGAATTCTTAATGCGTCCGTAAGTGTCCTTAGTCCAGGAATTGAGAAATAACGTCCATCAACAAAGGTTGATAAATGGAGGGCCGCTTCGGTTGTTTGGATAACAGCTAACTTCTTGGTCATGGCGCATAGTAACTTGCCCTGCATATGTGGGCTCAAAACCCTGGTTTTTAGGAGATGCCTTGCCATTTGCCTCTCCCTGGTGGCTAAACTGCTCTCGTTGGCTGACCGGATTCTTTCGAAAGCTCAGATTGGAAAAACGTGGAAATTAAGGCCATTCTCATCGATGACGATGACTTCACGCGCCTTCTTTTATCATCCACTCTGAAAGACCTGGGTTACACCGTGGTCGCTGACGCCGCCACTGCCGCAGATGCGATTCGGGCAGCAACCGAACATGTTCCCGACCTTGCCATCGTTGACCTTGATTTAGGCGAAGGGCCAACAGGTATTGATGTGGCACACGGGCTACGCAGAGTCCTTCCTGAAATTGCTCTCGTCATGCTCTCCTCGTATGAAGAGCCCCGGTTGATCAAAGCAAAACAACTAGAACTACCCGAAGGCACTGTGTATGTTGTAAAGAAAGTAGTTGGCACCCCAGAAGTACTGGAGAAAGCAATTAGTGCCGCACTTGGACATGAAGGTTTTGCATCTGAATTGATTGAAATCGATAACAAAACAAAACGAATGCGCCGACTCAGTGACTCACAGGTAGAAGTCATGAGGCTCGTCGCTTCTGGATTTACAAATGCCGCTATCGCTAAGCGTCAATTTCTTACGGAAGCATCCGTCGGAAAAGCTGTTGCACGCCTGATTAAGCAACTCAATATTCCCGCTAATGAGGAACAGAACCAAAGAGTGCTCATCGCACAGGCTTATTACGAATCTATCGGGCCATCAACTTCTCGTCGTGGATAGTCAATTACCTAACGTCCAAATCCGCTTAGGCGGCCCTTGGTTAATCTCTTGGCCATCATTTTTCTTTTCACTTCCTCTCCTACTGCTCAATATTGTTTCAAATATTAACCTTTCTAAATTTACAGACGAAATAATCTTAAGAATCCTCTTAGTTGCCCTCGAACTCATTGTCGGACTCGGCGTTTGTATGTTTTTCTTGGTTAGATATGCATTTCCTAATAGAGGCACCCAGCAAGTTGAATTATGGAAAGTCGTTTCCGGTTTTTTCTCAGCCGGAATGCTAGTCGGAGCGACTACTTCAATTTTGTTGGAAAAACAAGATATCGCTATATCTCGTGGGGCGACAACTAACGGAATTCTGACTGGAATCTTTCTTGTTTGGTGGGGATCAATGATCACGTTGCTTCTCGATGGACGTGCGCGATTTAGCGAGCAACGAAACGTGGTTATCGAAAGAGCTGTTCAAATCGAGCTGGCCCGTTTACAGGAAGCTGAAGTCTCGCAACTAATGCGCATTTCAATTAGAAAAGAAATCGACGCCGAACTTACCAGCGCCCGCGAAAGTTTCGCCGCTCGCCTAGAAAAAGGCGAGTTTGAAATTAAATCCAATGAATGGAGTGATGTCGCTTCATCCATCCGAGATACCGCTAACAACATTGTCCGGCCAATGAGTAGGCGACTCAAGGATAAAGCGTCAAAAGTTTACCCACCACCCACCTTCTTTGCCTTCATTAAGAATATTATCCACAATCAACCATTTCGCCCTGGTGCACTAACTCTCATCTATCTAGTCCGCACCGGACCGATTGAAGTAGAACATTTCGGATTAGAGACTGGACTTCTCTCATACCTTGCTGTTGCCTCTGTTTTTTTCATCTCTATGACACTGGCTAATTTTTTAATGCGCACCTTCCCAAAGAATCACGCGTGGATATTCTTAGACACAATTCTCATCATCCAAGTTTTTTACATGGCACTTCATCTGAGTCGCGAGTACTTGACAGGTATTCAGATTCCAAATGGCGAGCTGGTGAGCAATCTGATTACAAGCGTATTTCTCATCTTCGTTACATCGGGCTTTGGAACTTTCAGAAACATTCACCAAGACATGATGTCCTCTTTCAGCAAGACTCTAACCAAGAACGAAATCGAAGTTTTGGCAGAGAGTATTCAACTTTCTCGACTTGCAACTGAAGCTGCCGATCTCCTCCATGGACAAGTACAAACCAAGCTTGTAAGTTGCGCTGCTGCCATCGACCAAGCACGTTTATCTGGAAACGTTGAGCAATTCAATCGCGCACTCATGCAAGCGCGAGCAATCTTGGAATTACCACTGCTAGACCAGGTTGCCGATCATGGCTCCACGGTAGAGCGTGAAATAGCTAGAAAATGCAAACTATGGGATGGGCTCTGTGAAATCCATTTGGACTTACCTGAATCCATTGGACGCATAACTGGCAAGAACGCCTTTAACATTGGGCGAATCATCGAAGAAGCAATTTCTAATTCGATGCGTCATGGATTAGCTACACAAATCAAAATAGTACTGAGAGAAAATATTCCTGGAACTATCTTTCTTACGGTAACTGATAACGGAATTGGTCCTCAGCAAGGTCATAAGGGACAAGGAAGTGACACGCTCTCTGTATACAGTTCGGGAACTAATGTTCTAGAAAGAAATCCTGATGGGCCCGGATCAATTCTTTCTTTGAGCGTGGGGTTATCCTAAGTAATAGATAGAGAAATTATGTGGGGTTATCCTAAGAATTTTTCGCACTTAAAATGGTACAAAAGTAGAATAAAAGTATAATTATTTAACGGTTATCTTTCGCTGAACGAGTGAAACTGCGGTACTGTGAACAATCATGGAAAAAGTCCTCCTAGTAACAGATGATGCATTCGAGTTAGCAACTCTGGCTGCTGCGATGCGTCTTCATGGCGTAAATATTATTGGTGAAGCAAATTCTCGGGTGTTAGCCCTCAACATCTTTCGAACAATGCATCCTCAAGCAGTAGTTATTGATGTTCAATTTGATGCTCATGGTGGCGTTCCATTTGCACATGAGCTACGACAGCTTGATCCAACAATTGGCATAGTGCTTACAACAGCTTGTCCTGACTTACGACTACTTAATTTGAACGAGAAAGATATACCTGTCGGAACTCTCATTGTTTTAAAAAGATCCATAGTTGATCTAGATGCAATCTGTGAGGCGATTCCAGAATCTATTCTTGCCAACACACGCAGAAGTAAAATGTCATGGATAAATAATCATTCATCATTGCGCCCTGATGTTTTTGATTCCGTTTTACATAAGTTAACAAATACACAGATTGAAACGCTCCGTCTTGTTGCCAACGGAATGAGCAATTCCGAAATCGGCCGAGCAAGATTTGTGAGCGAAAAAGCAGTGGAACAAATCGTGGCCCGTGTTGCTCAACAATTGAGCCTGGCTCCAAGCAAAAGTAGCAATCTGAGGGTATTGATGGCGGGTGAGTACTTCAAATGGATCGGAGCGCCCCGCCACCCGCTATAGGCACCTAGAACTCTCAAGATTTACACGGATTCATCGGGTATCGTCTCGAATATGGATATCGTTCAATTACGAGCCGGATGGACCGAGGTGCTCGACCGCTTGGAGCGTAAAGATCGTATTGCCTGGCTCGCATTCTTTGATGCCCGACTAGCCTCTCTTAGCGGTTCAACGTTAGTCCTAGATTATTCCGATAGCCGCAAATTGGCCTCAAATCATGAGTACTCGAGTATTCGTAATGAGCATCGATTAGCCCTTAAGGATTCCATCCAAGAAGTTTTTGGTATCGACTTAGAAATTGTTGAAAAAGTATGAAAATTCTTTTCATGCGAAACAATGCCTTCGCCCTCGCTGCCGTTGTTGCCCTGACTTACTCATTTCTTCCTGTAGCAAGCGGTGCACCAGCAACCCTCACTCTCACTCTTACGCAAACTCCGAGTTTTACAGAGCCAATCGTGAGTCTTTATGGACGAGTCAAACCTGCCAATCCAGGAATAGCAATTGGACTTCAAGTAGAAATAGATAGTAAATGGCAAACGACAAATCTTTCCACTAAGAGCACTTCCGGGGGTGCTTGGAAAATAGAAGCCACCGCAACAGCCCTGAATGCAAAGGTGAAATACCGAGCAGTTGCAAAAGTGGCTGGGCAGATAATTTATTCTTCTGCAAGAACAATTACCATTAAACAAACACCAGAGATGAGCGCGGCAGATAGCTCAACTTTGATTGACCTTGCCGGACCTGGCGGACGCATTCATGGCGTTGATATAAGTCGCTGGCAACATCCCAACGATGCACCCATTGATTTTGAAAAGATGTATAAAGCAGGCGTGCGCTTTGTAATGATTAAAGCTTCTGACTCTAGAGATGTCTCTGATGCTCAAGCACTGAAATATCTGGTGATGGATCACAACGCTGCTCAAGCTGCCGGAATTATGACTGGGTTTTATTATTATGCGACATTGCCAGATACGACGGACCCGAACATCATTATCGATGATGCCCTTGCTCAAGCCCAAAAAGCAATCTGGCGCCTAGCGGGAATCGGAGGGTACACAGATCGTGATTTGTCATATGCCCTGGACTTAGAAAATAACTGTGTGCGAGTCAGCAATAGCGGAAAATGTGAGAAATATGCGACCCGCAGCGCTGTAACTCTCTGGGCCAATACATGGCTCTCAACCATGAACTTACGTACGGGACGCACTCCGATTCTTTACTCGTACCCTCAGTTTCTAGAACACGCGATGAATCGCAGTACTGATTTAATTAAATATCCGCTCTGGATTGCTCACTACGGAATTAATCCTGCTGACCCCCTCGCCCAGCCAGGACAAAAACTTGGTGGTTGCTTCGTCCACTCATGGACGACTTCCAATTGTTCAGTGTCGTGGGTTATGTGGCAGTACACATCATGTGGGATTGCTAATAAATATGGAGTCCCCGGCAGTCGATTAGACCTTAGTGTCTTCCGCGGAACTCCGAGTACTTTTCTGGATCTCATTAAGGGTACGTGGGTCCCTGATGTCGCAGATTTGATGCCAGTTCATGAACCAAGTGCGCTAATGATTAACAGCACAACATCAAGTACAACGAATAAACCAGTCGTATTTTCTGTTTCAGTTAATCGCCCTTCGGGATCACCTGTAGTCACCGGAACGGTTTTATTCGTACCTGATGTACCTTTCACCGCACCTACGGCGCTGACGCAAAGCGCTGTACGCGAGTCCAGCGGAAACTGGGCTCTATCAGTCAAGGGAATTCCCGCAGGCACATGGTCTGGATCTGTTGAATATAAAGATGTTTCAGGAACTCATGCTAAAAGTTCGACGCCTGTATTGTTAACTATAATTCAGGGTGCGACACCAACTCCGAAACCGACTAAGTCACCAACTCCGAAACCGACGAAATCACCAACCACGGTTGCTGACACATGTAAGAATCAAATTAGGATTTAACCGAAGTACCCTTTTCAAGAAGCAAAGAGCAAGCAGCTCTTTCACGAGTGATTATTTCTTTGTACTCGGCTATTGATCTGTCTTTCTCTTTCTTGCCCCATCCAAGGACGGGTGAAATAATGTCAGCTACGGCATTGATTAAGGCTTCTGCATTTTCCTGAGCTTCAAAAGTCAATCTAGTACGCCGAGAAATAACATCATCCACGCTTCTCGCACCCTCATGACTTACCGCGTAATAGATTTCTGCCTCTATATAAGCAAATTGAGGGTGCAACTGCTTGGCCAATTTTGGTTGCTCTGAAATTAGGTCCAATATCTCGCTAATGAGAGAACCATACCTATTGAGAAGATGTTCAATAGTTTGGATACTCAACCCAGAATCAGCATGCAATGTTGGAATCTGCTGCATCAGTGCGAGATATCCATCGGCCCCAACAATGGGCAGCTTATCTGTGACTGAACCAGGTACGGATTTCTTTAATTCCCTTGTTGCGATATCTACAACATCTCTTGCCATGATTCGATATGTCGTGTATTTACCACCAGCAATGCTCACAAAGCCAGGTGCAGGACGATCAACAGTGTGCTCGCGCGAGAGTTCGGAAGTTGATTCATCTGCCTTGCGAGAGACTAATGGCCTAAGTCCTGCATAAACTCCAATGATGTCCGACTCTTTTAGCATCGGTTGCAAGACTCTATTGGCTTGATTAAGTATGTAATCCACGTCTTCACGCGTAGCCAAAGGTTCATCTCTATTTCCTACAAATTCTGTATCTGTTGTG
This sequence comes from Actinomycetota bacterium, assembly GCA_009700405.1. Classification (GTDB taxonomy): domain Bacteria; phylum Actinomycetota; class Actinomycetes; order Nanopelagicales; family Nanopelagicaceae; genus QYPT01. The sequence goes on from WLMD01000022.1 coordinate 11,670, forward strand.
CCAACAATCCACTGATTATTCCAAGGAATAACAAACAAAACCGAGGATGGTGTTTTCAAGATTATCCCTGATTGTGAATTGATTGCAGATCCTGGCAAAACGATATGCACGCCTTTACTCATTCGAACTTCGTAGCCAGCCTTTAGACCAAATTGTTCGTGCAACTGGTCACTCCAGACACCTGCACACATGATCGTTACTCCGGCAGAAATTCGAATGGATTGACCCGATTCATTGTCAGTTGCGATAACCCCCACAACACGCTTGCCTTCGCGAATCAAAGATTCAGCACGAACACCCGATGTGATAACAGCGCCATGTCTGGCAGCCGTGCGCGCAACCATCATCGTATGACGTGCATCATCAACTTGTGCATCAAAGTATTTGATAGCCCCGGTGACGATGTCCCGACGCAAAGACGGAGAAATGGCGGCAATACTTCTTTGGCTAATGTGTTTATGCCATGGAAGTGCGCGGTTGAATCCTCGGAGAACGTCATATAACGCTAGTCCTGCACCGACGTAGGTTCGATCTTTAATTTTCTCATGAAGGGGATATAAAAATGCAACGGGCTTTACCAAGTGAGGCGCTAGGAGTGTTACTAAAGCTTCTCTTTCTTGAAGCGCTTCTCTTACAAGCTTAAAATCATATTGTTCGAGATATCGAAGCCCTCCATGAATCAATTTGCTTGATCGGCTAGATGTTCCGCTAGCAATATCGTTTGTCTCAATGAGGGCCACTCGCAATCCTCGCGATGCAGCATCTAAAGCAGTACCGACTCCGGTAACTCCTCCACCAATTACAAGTACATCAAAATCTTTCGAAGATAGCGCCTCCAGGGCGTTCTTTCGCTGCTCAGGATCCAAGCGCGAATTAAACATCTTCTCCCATTTTCTACTTAACCACCATTAGAGTAAGAGTATCAGGGGGTGGAGATTGATGGCTTACGTGGGCAGTCTTGATCAAGGAACAAGTAGCACTCGCTTCCTTATCTTTAATCACGATGGAGAAATCATCGCAAGCGCCCAGGAAGAGCATGACCAAATTCTTCCTCAATCTGGTTGGGTCGAACACGATGCCGCGCAAATATGGAGTCGTTGCCAAAGTGTTATGACCAAGGCGTTAGCAACTGCCGGAATTGAAAGTTCCGAGCTGGCAGCTATCGGCATTACAAATCAACGAGAAACTTCCCTTATATGGGATGTAACTACCGGTCTCCCCTTAGCGAATGCCATTGTTTGGCAAGATATGCGAACTTCTCAGTACTGCTCTGAAATCAAAGAATCAGATCAAGAATTGCTAAAGAAACGGACAGGGCTACCAGTCGCACCGTATTTTTCTGCCAGCAAGATCCATTGGTTAATGAAGAATGTCCCTGCTGTATCCGAAGCAATTGCACGTGGGAATGCGAGATTTGGCACGATTGATTCCTGGATCCTATGGAATCTTTCAGGAGGAATTAATGGCGGCGTTCACCTCACTGATGTAACAAACGCAAGTAGAACTTTGCTGATGAATCTTGAAACATTGGATTGGGATCACGAGCTTCTTAAAATATTTGAAATACCACCGAGCGTCTTGCCCGAAATTCATTCTTCGTCAGAAATTTATGCTCACACTCAGGCCGATGGATTCCTCGGTGCGCAAATCCCTATCGCGGCAATCTTGGGCGATCAACAAGCAGCAATGGTGGGGCAAGCATGTTTTGATAGTGGTGATTCCAAAACAACGTACGGAACAGGCAACTTCGCCCTGCTCAACACAGGAGAGGAAATTGTCCATTCCCAGCACGGTTTATTGACGACAGTGCTCTATAAATTTGGTGATAATCCTGCCTGTTACGCACTTGAAGGATCCGTGGCTGTAACTGGTTCTGCAGTTCAATGGCTGAGGGATCAGTTGGGAATTATCAATGAGACGAGCGAGATTGAAGCCCTTGCCGCAAGCGTAGATGATTCAGGTGGCGTTTATTTTGTTCCCGCATTCTCGGGTCTCTTTGCCCCTCATTGGAGAAGTGACGCACGTGGAGTCATAGTCGGACTAACGAGGGCTTCAACAAAAGCGCATATTGCACGGGCAACTCTTGAGTCCATTTGCTATCAAACGAAAGAAATCCTTGACTCCATGGTTGCTGACAGCGGGAGGCCACTAACTTTTATGCGCGTAGATGGCGGAATTACAGCTAATGAATTATGCATGCAACTTCAATCAGATATTTTAGGCATCACTATCAAACGGCCAACCATCATCGAAACAACTGCAGTCGGTGCCGCCTATGCGGCTGGATTAGCTGTTGGGTATTGGGAAGATATCGATGAACTCAAGAAGCATTGGTCCATTTCTAAAGAATGGAATCCCATCATGAATGCAAGCACTCGCACTGAAGGCTTCAGGCTTTGGAAGAAGGCGGTAGCTCGCACTTTAAACTGGGTAGAGTAAGCACCATGAGTATGCCAAAAGAACTTTTAGCAGGGGTCGTGCGTACAGATCGCACCATGTCAGATGGCCGCACAATTCGCTATTACGACACCGCTGGTCAATCTAGAGTTGCTTTGGATCAACGCCCAGCAGAGCCACAACCGGCGATTGGCGAACTTCGTTTAGATTCACTTGTCAACGAATGGGTAGCAATGGCCCCTCATCGCCAGGGCAGGGTCTTTCTTCCCCCAAAAGAATTATGTCCACTTTGCCCCACAGTCGGTGAGTTATTGACCGAAATTCCAGATTCAACATATGAGGTAGTTGTTTTTGATAACCGTGCTCCTTCTCTACGATCCCCTGCAGAAGGTTGGGAACTTCCAGCACTTCATGGACCAGAAACACCAAACGCACCGGCGGCTGGCAAGTGCGAAGTTGTTTGTTTCACTTCAGAACACGGTAATTCACTTGGAGATCTCTCCGAACGCCAAGTGCGAACAGTCCTTGAGGCTTGGAGAGATCGAACTCGCGAATTATCACAGGTTGATTTCATTGAACAGATTTTTCCATTTGAGAATCGTGGGGAAGAAGTGGGAGTTACCCTCTCGCACCCACATGGTCAAATATATGCATACTCCTATTTGCCTTCTCGTGTAGAAAGAATGCTTGCAGCAGCGCGAGACTACAAATCAAAAACGGGCCGCGTTCTATTTGATGATCTAGTTCTACGTGAAATTAAAGATGAAGTACGCATCGTGGCTCAGAACGAACATTGGATTGCGTTCACTCCTTTTGCAGCTCGTTACCCATTTGAGATTCACGTTGCACCGCGGGTACCTGTTGCCGATTTGACCGAACTTTCACCAACTGTGTGCGACGCATTTGCTCCCGTTGCCCTGGAAGTACTCAAGCGTTTAGATGGAGTATTCGGTATCCAGATGGCATACATTGCGGCCTGGCATCAAGCACCTGTGCGTCAAGGTCGCGACGTGCTTCGACTTCATTGGCAAATAACCAGCGTGCGACGCGCACCTGGAAAGTTGAAGTATCTTGCTGGATCTGAAGCAGCAATGGGCGCATTCATTATGGATATGCGACCAGAGCAATCTGCAGAACAACTTCGAAACGTCGTGTTGGAGAAGTAATGCGCATACTTGTCACTGGTGGTGCTGGATATATAGGTGCAACTGCAGCTGACATTCTTATTTCGCAGGGATTCGACGTAACGGTCCTGGATGATTGCAGTACTGGTCATTCTGACGCAGTCCCAGCAAATGCTCGCTTTATCCAAGGTTCCATAATGGATCGTTCGACTATTGCAAAAGCTCTCCTCGAGTGCGAGGCAGTAATGCATTTTGCAGGAAAGTCACTAGTTGGCGAATCCGTACTTAAACCTGAGTTGTATTGGTCAGTCAATGTAGAAGGAACGGCCAACCTCTTGGCGGAAATGCGTACTGCAGCTATCGGGAAAGTTGTTTTTTCATCATCGGCAGCAACCTATGGCGAACCACAATCAATCCCTATCCTTGAAAGTGATCCGACACTTCCAACTAATCCATACGGTGCCACTAAAGCCCGCATAGATGAAATGCTTACCGAAGAATCTATCAACCATGGCTTATCTGCAATCAGCTTGCGATATTTTAATGTTGCAGGCGCCCACCAATCATCACGTGGCTGGATGCCCGAGCGACATAACCCTGAAACACATTTGATTCCAAATGCGCTAAGGAGCACTCTGGATAATCCGTTGCAGGTATTTGGTTCTGACTGGCCAACAAAAGACGGGACTTGTGTGAGGGATTACGTCCACGTTGTAGACCTAATCCAAGCTCACATCGAAGCGTTAAAAGCACTCATTCCAGAGAAACACTCAATCATCAATATTGGTAGCGGAAGTGGTTACTCAGTGAGTGAAGTTATAGATGCAGGATCGAAAGTATTAGGTCGCGAGATACCTCATAACTTTACAGGTCGACGCGACGGAGACCCTGCTGTACTTGTAGCCGATATAACGAAGGCATACTCAGTCCTTAAATGGAAACCTACTCGTGATATTCACCAAATGGTTCTGGATTCTGCGTTATCTCTTGAACTCCTATGACTATTTCTGAAGACTTTTCTCGAATCTTTGGAGAGAAACCTGATGTAATTTCACAAGCACCGGGCCGCGTGAATGTCATTGGAGAACATGTTGACTTCAGCGATGGTTTTGTCCTTCCATTTGCGATTCATGATTACACCGTTTCGGCAATCAGAAGGCGTGATGACTCACAAATTCGAGTCGCATCTCTCCAGCGAGATGGTGAAACTTTTCAAACCTCTATCCAAGAATTAAACCCAGAAAGCGCTGGAGGGTGGGAGCGCTATCCGTTGGGAGTCTTGTGGGCAATGGAGATTGATCAAGGCGTTGACCTACTTATCGATGGTCATGTTCCACTAGGTGCCGGATTATCATCATCGGCAGCCCTTGAATGCAGCGTTGCCATGGGAATTAATGAACTTTTCTCTTGCGGTCTCAACCTCAAGGAATTGGCCAAGATAACTCAAAGGGCCGAGAATATTTACGTAGGTATGCCGTGCGGAATTATGGATCAGTCAGTCTCGTTGATGGCGCAAGAAGGTTTCGCACTGCTTCTGGACTGTCGAGATCTTTCAACGCGGCAAATTCCCATCGATCTAGAAAGCCATGGGCTTGAATTACTTGTTATCGATACTCAGGTTCACCACGCTCTTGTGGATGGTGGATATGCCGAGCGTCGAGGCGATTGTGAAGAGGTTGCAAGAAAATTTTCAGTTACTGCGCTGAGGGATATTTCTCTTAGTCAACTACTCGAAAAAAAGGAAGAACTTACTCCACAGGAATTCATTCGCGCCCGTCATGGGATCAGCGAAATGGAAAGAGTACACAGCGCTGTATCAGCACTCGAGAGAAATGATTTTCAGAATCTAGGAAAAATCATTACTGAATCACACCGATCCTTGCGTGATGATTACACCGTCTCGTGTCCTGAACTCAATCTTGCGGTTGACGTCGGATTGAGTAAAGGTGCATTGGGTGCACGCATGATTGGTGGCGGATTTGGTGGAAGTGCTATTGCGCTCATCAGCGCTCAGGATTCAGTGGCCATATCGACCGCGATCAAGAAAGCATTTGCAGAAGCGGATTTTACTCAACCACGTTTCTTTACATCTCTACCAAGTGCGGGAGCTAGCGTTATACAACAGGCAGAACTTTAAGAACTTCAACTCCCCCGATATCACCAAGAATATTCAATAAATCAGTCGGATCATTTCCGGGTATTGCCACTGTTATGTCGTCATAGCCGCGGCCATCTTCGCTTTTCATAACTACCAACCCACGGATATCGCCACCGGCAAAACCGATCGCTGATGCAACGGCGCCAAGTGATCCTGGTCGGTCGGGTAGGGAGACGTGTAATCTAAAAAGTGCCATGCCTCACTCTATCCCGACCTGTAGCTTTACTGGACTACTGAGAAGGCGCTGAGCCAAGTGTTACAACGAATGTTTTCTTCGAGCCATCAGGCATAAGAATGACAATAGATACTTTTGCACCTGGAGCGTATGACCTAATGCGAACAATCGCGCTGACTTGATCGGTAATTCGCATGCCATCGATAGAGTCGATAACTCCACCTACCGGGATGCCAGCTTTATCTGC
>WLMD01000023.1 GCA_009700405.1 Actinomycetota bacterium
CCCTGTTTGATCTCAAAAGAAACATCACTCACTGCATGGTTGGCGTGCTTAACGTTCTTAGTCTTGAAGTGGAAAGTTTTATTCAGGTGTGAAACCTGCAATATGTTCTCTGTCATTATTTCTCCGTCGTTTCTACGGCCCAACAAGCTACAGAGTGAAGATCCTTGGCAATTCTTAACATCGGTCTGACTTCACATGCCTCAAACTTCTTTGGGCAACGTGGGGCGTAGATGCACCCTTCTGGACGATTTCGCAGATCAGGAAACTCGCCTGCGATTGTCTCCAACAAACTATCTCGGTCTGCAATATCTGGCAGCGACTTGATAAGAGCTTGAGTGTAAGGATGCTGAGGCTTACGAAGAACCTCGGAAACTATTCCTGACTCCACGACCTCACCAGCGTATAAAACTGTCACGCGTGAACAACTATTTGCGATAACACCCAAATCGTGGCTGATAAGCAAAACTGCGGTTCCGTGATCCTTGGCCAATTTTGCAATCAGATTCAAGATCTCAGCTTGTACTGTTACATCGAGTGCGGTTGTTGGCTCATCTGCAATCAAGAGCGTTGGGTTGGCCGCCATTGCCATCGCAATGACAACACGTTGTCTCATTCCCCCGCTGAGCTGGAATGGATATTGATTCTCTACTACCTCTGGCTTAGAGATTAAAACCTCTTCTAGCGCAGTGCGAACCTTTGCAAGGGCTTCAGTCTTGGTTAACTCGCTATGGCGGCGAATGACGTGGAAGAGTTGCTTACCGATTGTCATCGTCGGATTAAGCGCTGTCATCGGCTCTTGGAAAACGAAACCAATCCTTTTACCGCGTAGCTTGGCAACTTCAGTTTCAGATGAAGCCAATATATCAATGCCATTGAAAACGATACTTCCGGATGAGAATTTAGTAATTTGCGTGGGTAGCAACTTTGAAATCGCTAACGCCGTTACAGATTTACCTGAGCCAGATTCTCCAACAAGCCCGACAATCTCTCCAGGACCAATGTGAAGCTCAACATTTTTTAGAATGCTGGCCGAAGCGCCTTGGGTATCAAATGAGAGTGAGAGATTCTTAATCTCAAGCACGAGTTCGCTCATCACTCACCTGCCTTGGGGTCAAGCAGATCTCGGATTCCGTCACCGATAATGTTAAAGACAATTACGGCAATAAAGATTGCAGCACCGGTAAATGTTGGATACCACCATTGATCTAATAGGTAATTCCACCCAGTGCTAATCATTGCGCCCCACTCAGGTGTGGGCGGCTGCGCCCCCAAGCCCAAGAAGCCCAACGTGGCAATCAACAAAATGGCATCGCCAATATCCAATGAAATCTGAACAATGATTGGTGTTAATAGATTTGGAACAATGTGGCGGCGAACAATCCACGGTGAGCTGACTCCAAAAGTCTTGGCAGCTTTGACGAATAAGGTGTGCGAAACTGACAGTGCCTGCGTTCTAGCCAATCGCGTATAAATTGGTAACTTTACAATCGCAATTGCCAGCGCCGCGTTAACAATGCTGGGTCCAAGAGCTGCAGATAGAGCAAGGGCTAAGACAAGTGTTGGGAAAGCAAGAAGCACATCAGTGCTGCGCATAATCACTTGATCTATCCAGCGACCAATGAATCCCGAGAAAGAGCCAATGAATGTGCCCACTAAGGCGGAAAGCAATATCGCAAAGAGAGCAATACCGACAGAGACTCTCGTGCCTGCAATGATGCGACTGAAAATATCGCGCCCTAGTTCATCGGTTCCAAAATAATGCAAATGGCCAGGGGGTAGAAGACGATCTTCGGGTTTGGCATCAATTGGAGAATACGGAGTGAGAAGCGGTGAGAAGATTCCCACGAAGGCAATCACGCAGAGAGAAAAGAATGCGCCTCGAGTAAATGGGTTTCTGATGAGTTGGCGAATCGCTTTCATTTTCCTACTTCCTCGTCTGTGGGTCGAGGGAGTAAACCAATAGATCTACCAGCAGATTGATAATCACATAGGCAAGGGCGATGACTACCGTGAATCCCATGATTGCAGGGAAATCACGCCCGAGGATTGAATCAGTTACATACTTGCCCATTCCTGGCCAATCAAAAACTGTTTCCGTTACAACGGCACCACCCAGTAGTGACCCAAAGGAAAGTCCAATAATTGTTATTGAAGGAATGAGAGCATTTCGAAGCGCATATCTGACTACTAAGAATCTATGACTTAACCCGTTTGCCCGTCCGGTGAGGTAATAATCTTGCGAGAGAGCATCGAGCATGCTGGATCGCACTTGACGCACGATGAAGGCCAATTGCACATAACCCAGAGCCAGAGATGGCATAACAAGATGCTTCAAAACATTAATGAATGTCTCTTTATCTCCGCCAAATAGAGCATCGATGAAATAGAAACCCGTGATTGTCTCTGGGGAGCTTAATTCGATATCTAACCGGCCAGAGGCAGGTAGCCATCCCAGTTTGGCGTAGAAAATCAAGATCATTACTAATCCGCCCCAGAAGAGAGGGATTGAAACGCCGCCGACAGCAAAGAGGCGAATGACATAATCTGAAAAAGTGTTCTTCTTTACTGCAGCAATAACTCCAAGGGGAATTCCAATTCCAATCGCAAGCAGGAAGGCCACTGTTACTAGTTCTAGCGTTGCTGGAAAGAAAGCCAAAATCTCTTGCGTAATGGGCTGTTGGCTACGGATTGAAGTTCCGAGATTTCCATGAAAAAGATTAGATAAGTATTTAATATATTGAACTGGTAGTGGCTTATCCAAGCCAAACTGAGTTCTTATCGAGTTTAAGGTCTCTTGGCTTGGGTGTGGTCCTGCAAGCGCTGCAGTAGGGTCCCCAGGCAACACATGTGCCATCAAAAAAGTAATGATGCTTACTCCGAAGAGCACAATAACAAGCATCGCTAGGCGAGCACGAATTAGTCGTAACACCAAATGCCTTCCTAGTTTATTGAACTCTCTGACCTGGCAGAAAAATCACTTCGGCCCTACCAATCCTAGGATTATAGGGCCGAAGTGACTTCACAAAACAACTACAAACTATGCCTTATACATAGTTTCTAGGTTGTAGATCTGCTCAATCATTGGATTGTAAACAAAGCCCTTCACATCGGTACGAAGTGCCAGACGATAGTTCATCTGATACAAGTAACCATATGCGGCTTCTTCTACAACAATCTTCTGAGCTTGGATATAAAGCGCTGTGCGCTTCTTTTGGTCAGTGATACTTGCCGCGCTGCGGATTAACTTATCGACAGCAGGGTTTGAGTAGAACGAGCGGTTTCCGGCAAGTCCAAAGTTTCCGGAATCAAACCAGAAATTCATGAACATTGAAGGATCTGCGTAGTCAGGACTCCAAGTACCAAGACATAGGTCGAAGGTTCCGGCATCAATCAACTGACGAGCAGTTGCATACTCTGTCAGTTTCAAGTTAACAGTGATGCCAGCCTTGGCCAAGTTAGCTTGAATCAATTGTGCTTCTGTAGCCCACCAGCTCTTACGAGCCGAATACACAAGATCCAGACTTAAGTTAGAAACTCCGGCTTGAGCAAGGAGCGCCTTAGCCTTTGTGACGTTAGTTGTGTATTGGAATCCCTTTGGATCTTGTCCCCACATGCCATCAGGAATTGGACCATTCATTTGCGTCGCATTTCCAGCTTGTGTGGCAGCCATAATTCCTTCGTAGTCAAGAGCGTAGCTAATTGCCTGACGAACAAGCTTGTTCTTCAGTGCAACATTGCCCTTGCCACTGTTGATGTACATGATGTCAACTGTAAGGCTTGGCTTATTAATGACGGTGTTTCCATCTTCTTTAGCAACGGCAGCATATTGATCTGAAGTGATTCCTTCAGCAATATCGATCTCGCCCTTACCTAATTGCAAACGCTGTGATGAAGCATCGCCAACAATCTTGAAGAGTACTGTCTCAAGAACTGGCTTCTTTCCGCCATAGAACTTGTTCTGTTCTAACTTAAGGTATTGACCTTTCTTCCACTCAGTCAGTACGTACGCACCAGAACCTGCAGTGTGATCGGCCAAGTATGCCTGTCCGTTGTCGCCGCTAACCGCTTTAGAAGCAGTTGTTGGGTTAACGATTCCACCGTAGTTACCAGCAAGTGTGTAGAGGAACTGTGGTGATACCTGATTTAGTACAAAGACCACAGTCTTAAGGCCGTTTGCTCTAACCGATGCGATTGATGTGAAGTTATCGGCTGGGCCTTTAGCAACCTTGAGCATGCGCTCAAAGGTGTACTGCACGGCTTTCGCGGTAACAGCTGTTCCGTCTGAGAACTTTTGGCCAGATTTAATTGTGAATGTGTAGGTCAAGTGATCTCGGGAGATTCTCCATGCCGAGGCCAAACCTGGGACAACATCAGTGCTTGCGCCGTTATATTCAACTAAGCGTTGGTAGCAAGGATATGTAATCTTCCATTGCGCGTTATCCATTGTTGCTGCAGGATCTAGGAAATCAAGATCTGCAGACATTCCAACAACAAGGGTTGTTTTGCTTATTGCTGCATTTGCAGGACCAGAAGCAATCATGCCAAGGGCAAGAGCTCCCACCACTGCAAATACCGAAACTGCTGAAAAGCGCATGCGTGACCGTTGTGTCATTTTATTCCATTCTTTATTGGTCTTTATTGGGCACTTGAGTGTGGTCATGGTGCCTTTAGAGCAGAGTCAAGTCAAGGGCGAATTGCCCATTCAATGAGGTGATTTTATATAAGTATGAATAACGGGCGCAAAGACGCCGGGAATTGGAAGATCAAGCAATTCCAGAACGCCATCTAATGGAGTGGCTGAGCTTTCTGAAATATAAAGTTTTGTTACCTTAGCTAATTCGAGAACCTTGGTATGCAATATTCCTCCACGAGGAAAAGCGCCTCCACCAATTACTACTTCGAAATCTTCATTTCCACCACAGAGTCTCTTTGCCGCAAGTGCCACCTGCATTAATTCATCAACGGCCTTATCGACAATCGAGATTGCGACTTCATCCCCTGCTTCTGCAATCTCTATAACTTCTTTAGCAAAAGTTGCGATGCTATGAACAGGGCGCGGAAAATTATGTACACGATCTGCTAAATAATCTGGATCAGTATCAAAGAATTCACATGCGCGTTTGAGTAAAGCAGCGCTTCCTCCTCGTCCATCTTTTTCGCGCAGGGCACTGTTAAGGCCTAAACGGCCAATCCAATAAGCGCCACCTTCATCGCCAATCAAGTAACCATCTCCGCTTAATTCATGGACCGTTGTTCGCGAATTTCCAACTGCAAGTGCAGCAATTCCTGTACCCATGATGATGACAACGCCGTCACCACGAATTGCTGCTTGGGATGCACTAATAGCATCTGAACAGAGCCAGAGTTCGGTGAGATTGAATGTCGCAAAGAGCGCATCTTTAAGCGCTTCACGTTCGGCATCGCTTGCAGGTTGAGCCGCAGATGCCAGTACTAATTTATCTATCTTCTGGGTGGGATCAATATCCTGCAGTAACTGCTTTACTGCGTATGTACTAAATGAATCCTCCCCAGGGGTAAAGCCAGGGTGAGCAGTCGTAGTCAAAGTCCCATCGCTGGCAATGCGGGCGATTCGAAAGCCCGAGCCACCTTGATCAACTGCAACGCGGATGCTTGGCATACATGAATTCTAACTAGGAAATACACAATTGCGTAGCGGTAGCATTGCCACATGTCCATGAGCCCTAACAACCCGCTCGACCAATTCACCAAACAGGTAAGTGACCTCTTGGCTGCCCAGGCTCATTCGCAAAGAGATTCCATTGACGCGGCAGCATCCCATTTCGCCGATGCGATCTGCGCCGACAAACTCATTCATACTTTTGGCACTGGGCACTCACATATCTTGGCTGAGGAAATCTTCTATCGTGCTGGTGGATTAGCAAATGTTTCTGTCGTCGTTGATGATGAATTGATGCTGCACAAGGCAGTTGTATCTGCCACCAATAAGGAGCGCGAATCAGCGACTGTCTCCAACCTCCTTGCATCACATCCCATGGTTTCGGGCGATTGCTTGCTTGTTATTTCTAATTCAGGTGGCAATGGCGCAACTTTAGAATTGGCAAAGAAAGCCAAAGAGCTGGGCGTTAAAGTTATTGCGCTAACAAGTGTCAATCACGCCAGCAGTGCGAAGGCCCGCAGTCCGCAAGGAGTACGGCTACACGAAATTGCAGATGTTGTTCTAGATAATGGTGGCGTACCTGGAGATGCGTGCATTTCCTTTGATGGATTAGCCACTCCCGTTGCTGCGACTTCCACAATCATCGGTGCATTTCTATTACAGAGCGTTGTTGTAGAAACTGTGGCTCGAGTCTTAGCTTCGGGAAGAAAACCAGAACTTTTTCTTAGTGCGAATCTTGATGGCGGAGATGCGCACAATAAGGCGCTCTTTGCAAAGTATGTAAAACAGATTCCGATACTGAATTAAAGCTTGCGAGTCATCAGCCATTCATCGGTTGATTTATGAGCAATAACGAATCCTAGTTTTTCATAGAAACCAATAGCGTTATCATTTATCGGATTCACGTGTAAGTGCACGCCAGGTGAATTAGCTTCGGTCAGTTGTTTGAGCAAATACATGATTAAAGGCTTACCAAACCCCTTTCTTTGCGACTTAGTGACAAGGTCGATGTGAAGTTGGCTCGGGAATTCATCGGTAATCGCTTTCGGAGTCCGGGGTGGATTCTGCATATGTGCAAATAAACTCTTCTCTTCATCAGTGAAATTCTCGATGCCAACGTTGAGGTATTTTGAGCGCAGAGCTGGCCACCACTGCACTTCTTCTCGCTCTTCAAAGGCTGCTGTATCTAGCGTTGCTAATAAGTAGCCGGTGATTTCACCATCAACGATGGTGAAGGAATAATTGGGCTCAAAAGTTAAATATGGGCCGACATATATTTCACCAAGCATTCGCGGCATTCGAAATAAATGAGAAGCATCTGACCCGATAATTCCCGTCTGAACGCAGACTCTGTACAAATCGGCGCGATCGCTCTCAATTGACTGGCGCAAGTAGGCGCCGTTTGGGAAATCTATGAGATGCACGAGAGCACTTTACCCTTGATTAAGGCTCGATACCCCCGCATAATTGGGCGCATTACGACTAATTGATGAGGAGTCATCTGTGCAATTCAAAGGCAATCTACAGCGAAGCGTCATTCTTATTGGAGTGCTTATAGCCTCCCTCTCCCTCACAACTGCGTGCAGCAGCAAAGATTCTGGCGCTGACAAAGTTCTACAAGTTGCATACGGAAGTGGTGGATCTGACGCACAAAAAACTTGGGATTCAATCGCTACAGCTTTCACAGCTGAGAACCCAGGATGGAAAGTTGAATTTCAGGTTCAAAACGATGATCTCTACGAAACAATTGGCTTAAAGAATCTTCTCACCAGCGGAAATCCTCCTGATGTCTACTTTGAGTGGGCTGGCGCGCGTTTGAATAATAAGAATAATGATGGCTTTGCTGCCGATATCACTGACCTCGTAAAGAGCACCGGTCTAGCCGATCAATTTGGCGACGGCGCCTTCAACGCAACAAGTATTGATGGCAAGATTCGTATGGTTCCTTACACCGCGGACGTCACAAACGTCATTTGGTATAACAAAGATATTTTCGCAAAACTCGGCATCACACCTCCAACAACATGGTCTGAGATGCTTGCCGATTGCGCCAAGATCAAAGCCTCCGGTGTTACACCATTTGGAATTGGTAACAAGGACCTTTGGGTGGCCGGCAACTGGTTTGGACATGTAGATTCACGCGTTGCTGGTGATTCTGTCTACGATCAAATCCTGAGCAAGAACAAGCCGCTGAATTCACCAGAATTTGTAAAGGCTTTGCAATATGTAGCTGACTTACATACAGCTGGCTACGTAAATGCAAGTGCGAACTCAATCAGCGACAACGAGGGATACACACTCTTCTACCAGGGCAAGGTTGCGATGTTGCCTATTGGTTCATGGATTATTTCCAGCCAGATCCAAGATGCTCCAAAGCTAAATATGGGATGGTTTAACTTGCCGGCCATTGAAGGCGGAGCAGGCGATCAGAAATCAATCATGGCGGTAACAACGGGATTCATCGTCAATGCCAAGAGCAAGAAGCAGGAAAAGGCCGTTGAATTCTTGAAGATGGCATTTAGCCCAACAATGGTAGATGCATGGATTAAGTCCGGCACCACGCCTGTTGCCAAAGCATCTGCTGCTGGTTCACTCGATGCCCTCAGCCAATCCATGATTGATCTCCTTAACTCTGGTGCAACTGTTGTTGCTCCACCAGATACGGGATATGACTTGAAGATGGCCGATGCACTCAACACTGCAACATCAGAAGTTCTAGATGGGGTAAAGACGCCTCAGCAAGCACTCGATGATGCAGAGGCAAAAGTAAGCAAGAGCTAACGCATTTATACATGTAGGGATGTAGACGCCAGGCGATGAAACCAACTTCTCGCCTTGGCGTCTTTATCCTCGTCGCTCCTGCCGCATTAATTTATGGCTTTGCCGTATTGCTTCCATTCTTTGGGACCATCGGTTTAAGTTTCCTGAGGTGGGATGGATACGCCTCCCCCACATGGGCTGGCTTTGGAAATTACACACGAGCTTTGAGCGATGTAATTTTTCGTTCAACGTTTGCTCATGTTGGCATTTACATTGTGGCAACTTTGATTGTCGAAGTTTTGCTAGGCCTATTGCTTGCAGGGTTTGTTTCCTCACTTCGTCGCTCGGCCTTTTATCGTGTCGCTCTCTTTATTCCAGTCATGCTTCCTATGGTTGTCATCGCTGTTCTATGGCAAGCAATCTACAACTCTGACTATGGAATCCTCAATGCAATTCTTGGCTCCATAGGTTTAGGACAATGGCAACACATTTGGCTAGGTGAAACTAGAACTGCACTCCTATCTATTTGTCTGGTCTCTGGTTGGGTCTTTTCTGGCTTCTACATGGCGATCTTCTCGGCGGCACTTAATCGCTTGCCCAATGACGTCATTGAATCTGCTCGTCTGGACGGCTCCGGCGAGCTCAAGCTATTTACAAAAATCAAAGTGCCGATGATTCGCCAAGTAACATCTATCGCCATATTAATTTGCATAACTGGTGGTCTACAAGGCTTTGATCTCTTCTATGTACTAACAAATGGCGGTCCGTATCACACCACCGAAGTTCCAACGACCTTCATGGTGAAAACGGTATTCCGCGATGGTGAGTTTGGGTACGGCTCCGCACTTGCTGTCATTGTCTCCATTGTTGGCCTTCTGACCGCTTACTTATTTAACACTTGGCAAAAACGCACTCGTATCGAAGTGGAGTACTGATGAGCGCGCTTATTCGTCGGCTTGTACACCTATGTGTGGGAATCTATGCGCTGATGTCCCTCTTGCCACTTTTTTGGATGTTCTACAGCTCCTTTAAAACAAATGCGCAGATTGCACAAGACCCACTCACTCTTCCAACCCATATTGATTTCACCGTTTTCCGTGAAGCGTGGGCCGTTGGTGGACTTGGTCAATACGCGATTAACTCGGGAATCGTCACTGGCACAACAACGCTCATCGTTCTTCTTACATCAGCGATGGCTGGTTTTGCTATAAGTCGCTTACGCTTTCGTGGATCTAAGGCAATCATCCTTATGTTTACTCTCGGATTATTGTTACCTATTCAGTCTTACTTCATCATGCAAAATCAAGAATTTGAATGGCTCAACCTTAAAGACACTCGTTGGGCTCTAATTATTCCTTACGCTGCGATGGGAATTCCGCTGGCTATCTGGCTGATCAAAACTTATGTGGATTCTCTTCCAAAAGAACTATTTGAAGCCGCTCGCATTGATGGCAGTACAGATTTACAAACTTTCCGTTTCTTGATGTTGCCGATAATTAGGCCAGCGCTTGTGACAGTGGGAATCTTCACTGCCCTCGGCGCGTGGAATGAGTTTCTATTGGCGCTGCTTTATATTCAAGATGAATCCCTCAAGACAATTCCTACAGGTCTACTTTCATTCTCATCGAAATATGCCACTGATTATCGGATGCTCTTTGCTGCGCTCACAATGGTCACCGTACCGATGATTGCACTCTACGTTGCGTTCAATAAGCAGATCGTCGCCGGTCTGACTCAAGGCGCGGTTAAAGGTTAATCACCGTAATACCAGGGGCCCGCTCTTTATCCATAGCCATCAGTGCAGCTGGTGCTTCTTCTAAGGAAATCGTGGTGGCAATGAGTTTTTCTGGATGCAATAGGCCGTTCGAAATATCCGCCAACATGCGGGGGTAATCCGCGGCAGACATTCCGTGCACGCCATGAATGTGAAGTTCGCGGCCAATGACGGTGTGCATTGGGACGGTAGCTCGTTCTTGAATTACTACCGGGGGCAATAGTCCGATTTGTAAGTGATGCCCTCTGGGGCGAAGTGATTGAATGCATTGCGAAGAAGTAATTGCACTTCCGAGAGCATCCACCGTCACGGATGCGCCTGTGCCCGTTAACTCGCGAATCGCAACTACAGGATTGGTATCCCCTGCATTGATCACATGATCGGCGCCGATGCTGAGTGCAAATGTGAGAGCGTTATCTGAAAGGTCTACAGCAATAACCGTGGCACCACGAGACTTGGCAATCATGATTGCAGCTAAGCCAATGCCACCGCATCCAAAGATTGCAACTGTATCCGTTGCTTGTGTTTCGTGGACTAAAACTAAACCTCTATACGAAGTTGCAAATCGACAGCCAAGAGATGCTGCAACTGCATACGACATTGAATCTGGAATCTTGACGATGTTGAAATCAGCATGTGGGATTGCAACAAATTCTGCGAAAGAGCCTGGTCCATCAAAACCTGGTTGCCACTGATTGGGACATACCTGGGCGTTATTGCTCAAACATTGGACGCATGTGCCACATCCACTAACAAAAGGGACGGTTACGCGATCTCCTACTTTGAACTTCGTTAACTCTGAACCAATAGCAGCGATAGTTCCAGAAAATTCATGGCCCGGAGTGTGTGGGAAAATAGAAATATCTTGATCGTGGCCCATCCATGCATGCCAATCACTTCGACATAAACCAGTAGCTTCGACCTTGATAACGGCGCTGGTTGGTAGAGGTACGGGGTCGGGTCGCTCAGTAATGTATGGAGTTAAGCCTGGAGCATCAAAAACGAGAGCGCGCATGTGGCAAGAGTAATACCTACTCGAGGTGTCCTCGCCCTCTGCATTAGATACCCTTTACTCCATGTCAACCATGCATCCCTTTGATCTCCTAGATATCCAACGCGAACTCACACAAGAACAACGCGAAATTCAAGCCGTCACTCGCCAATATGTGAATGATCGAGTCAGGCCCAATATTGGGCAATGGTTTGAGACCAGTGAGATTCCGGTGCGCGAATTGGCGCAGGAGCTTGGCGAAATTGGATTGCTTGGAATGCACCTAGAGGGATACGGCTGCGCAGGCACCGATGCAACTTCTTACGGGCTTGCTTGCATGGAACTTGAAGCTGGCGATTCTGGAATTCGTTCTTTAGTTTCGGTCCAAGGTTCGTTGGCAATGTTTGCGATCCATGCTTACGGAAGCGAAGAGCAAAAACAAGAGTGGTTGCCGAAAATGGCATCAGGAAAAGCTATCGGTTGCTTTGGTCTAACAGAAGCCGATCATGGATCTAACCCATCTGGAATGTTGACTCATGCAAAGCGTGATGGCGGAGACTGGATCATTGATGGAAACAAAATGTGGATCACTAATGGAAGTGTTGCTGATGTAGCAATTATCTGGGCTAACACCGAGGAAGGTATTCGCGGATTCTGTATCGATACTAAAACTCCAGGATTTTCTGCCAACGTCATCAAACACAAGTTATCCTTACGCGCATCTATTACCTCGGAATTAGTTTTCTCAAGTATGCGAGTTCCAGATAGCGCTCGTTTGCCACTCGCAACAAGTTTGCGCGCGCCGCTTATGTGCCTTGCTGAAGCACGCTACGGAATTATCTTTGGAGCAGTCGGTGCGGCAAGAGATTGCCTCGAGAGTTCCATCGCTTATGCATCCACTCGCGAGCAGTTTGATGGTCCCATCTCTCGCCACCAGATTACTCAATACAAATTTGCGTCAATGGCTACTCGCCTAAATACAGCAATGTTGCTGGCATTGCACTTAGGAAAACTTAAAGATGCCCATCAAATTAAGCCCGAGCAAATCAGCATGGGCAAGTTCAATAACGTCAACGGCGCCATCGAAATCGCCCGTGAAGCGCGAACGATTCTTGGAGCGGCGGGCATCACCACCGAATACCCAATCTTTAGACATATGAACAATCTTGAGTCTGTATTAACCTACGAAGGAACTCATGAGATTCATGCTCTTGTTATTGGCCAAGCACTAACTGGTATTGCAGCGTTTCGTTAGTCGTCAATACCCAAACGCGGTGGACCTAAGCGATACTCAACGGGTGTTGCTGAGAAAGTAATTGGGTTTGCAATGCTCTTGCTGACTGAACCATCTCGTGGATCAGTAATTTCAATAATCGGCTGTAAACCAATTCGTGAAGCAAGAGCAATTGCCGAATCCATAGTATTTATTGGCCCAGCAGGTACACCTGCCTGTGTGAGCAACGCTGCCCATTCCTCGGCGCTCTTGCCTGCAAGTATCGGCGCAAGAAGTGCATTAAGCGACGCGCGGTTAGCAACGCGATCTGGGTTAGTCGCAAATCGTAAATCAGTAGCGAAATCAATTCCAAGTACTGCGCAGAATTTTGCGAACTGTCCATCATTACCGACTGCAATAACTATCTGCTTATCTTTGGTTGCATATGATTCGTAAGGAGAAATACTGGGGTGCGCATTGCCCATTGCCACCGGCACAACGCCAGCACCTGCGAAAGCTCCACTTTGATTGACCATTGCAGAGAGAGCAGAACTCAAAAGATTGATCTCAATCTTCTGTCCAGCGCCACTGAGATTGCGATGATGGAGCGCTGCAACAATTCCCAGTGATGCGTGCAAGCCGGCAACTACATCAACTAGCGCAACACCAACCTTTGTCGGATGATCTGAATCTGGCCCGGTAATACTCATTAACCCGCTCATTGCTTGAACTAATAAGTCATATCCTGGCAACGCCTTGGCTTCTTCACTGCTACCAAATCCAGATATTGAGCAATAGATAAGGTCTGGGAATTTCACTGAAAGTTCGGCATAGCCCAAGCCAAACTTCTCCATAGATCCCACAGCAAAATTCTCAACTAAGACGTCGCACCTTTCTATTAATTTCAGGGCTGCTTCACGGCCTTCGGCAGTAGTGAGATCTGCCGTTATACCTTTCTTGTTGCGATTAACAGATTGGTAATAGGTAGCCATGCCATTTGCGTCATACGGAGGACCCCACGTACGTGTGTCATCTCCTAACCCTGGCCGTTCAACTTTAATTACCTCAGCGCCCATATCCCCCAACAACATAGTTGCGTAAGGACCTGCCAGGACGCGTGAAAAATCGGCAACCCTGATTCCATCGAGTGCGCTCATGTGACTACCTTAGCAATCCAAATTCTCGTGCTTTTTCACGTAGAGATTCTCGAACACTTGGGTGCGCCGCTTTTTCGATGATGTTTTGCGCTTGCTCACTCTGTGAATGACCAAAACAATCGGCAATTCCATTTTCGGTTGCCACAAAGCTATGTTGAAAACTAGTCACATTCGATGTCAGACGCGGAACAATCGTTGAAACATTTGCCTTCGCGTGCCACGAAGGAAGAGCCATAAAGGATTTACCACCACGAGAGTGAAGTGAGCCCACAATAAAGTCAGTAGATCCGCCAAATCCAGAATAAATCTCACCACGGACGTGACTTGCATTGGCTTGATCAAAAAGATCGATCTCTAGCGCACCATTAATTGATGTCATCTTTGCTTGGCGGGCAATCTGGCTTGGATCGTTGGTGCGTTCGGTGCGCATCATCCGAACCTTACGATTGAGATTGAGCCAGTCATATAACTCTTGTGAACCAAAGACAAAGGATGCCGTCAGCAGAATCTCATCATCCAAGATGCCAGCCTTATGCAAATCCAAGACTCCATCGCTAAACATTTCAGTCCAAATACGTAAACCTTTGCGAGAACTTAGTCCCGCCAGAACTGCATCCGGTACAGCCCCAATGCCTAACTGAAGTGTCGAATTATCTTCAATGTGCGCCGCAATACGGGCACCAATTTCCTGAGCAACTTCATTAAGCGGTGTCGGTGGTTTGATGGCTAATGGTTCATCCACTTCAATCAAGTAATCAATCTCGTTCTCATAAATCTGAGCGTCCCCATAGGTATATGGCATCTGCGCATTGGATTGCGCAATAACAATCCCATCTCTTGCACGGGCTGCTTCAATCGCTGCAGGCAAGATATTCACTTCCGTCCCAAGACTCACCGTGTCAAAGCGTGGCGTGGAAGCATGCAAGAAAACAACATCCGGCCGGTAATGGTCGCGGTAGAGAACCGGAAGCAAACTCAGCCGCGTAGGAATGTAATTGAGTCGTGGGTGGCGACGCATACCGGCCCCCACAAATGCCGTCTCGTAGGTAATGCCTTCGCGATCTGGAATTCCTGGTTGCCCATTCAACATGTGGAGTCGAAATTCAGGAATCGCTTTTTCAGCGATATCCAATAAAGTCTTAGGCGTTGCAAAATTACCTGAAGAAACTATCCGTGGATTTGAAGGCAGGTTTGCGAGGATTGAGGTTAATTGTTCTGGTGTAATCACTCGCACATGACGAGGGTATCACGCGCAATTAGGTAACTAGATTAGAGTGTAGACATGAAGACCACGCGTCCGCTTCTTATAGTGCTCTCACTAGTAACTGTGATTGGTGTCTCTCTAGGGGCATACACATATGTACATCGCGCGGCGACCGAACAGGTCTATGCATTCAATTGCGGAATAATTGATTACAAACCCACAAGCCTCACTCAATATTGTGCCGATGCTGGAATCGGCCTCTCAGATATCAAATGGGAAACGTGGAATGCGCAAGGTGCTACCGGTACTGCTCAATACGCAATCAACCATTGCGAGCCAACATGCGTGGATGGTAAATGGTCATATGCAGATGTGAATGTTCGCTTGAGCAAGTTAGTGCATAAGAATGGGAAACCAGTTCTATCTCATATCTATTACAAAACCGTCGACGGCAAGAAACTACCTTCTGGGAAAACTGCATTTGAAGAATGGGATCTCGTTTCAACCCCCCTCTAGTTAGAGAGCAATGGTTGTTATTTTCAAAGTGTCACGGTCAACAACCATGATGTGGTGATTTGGCAAAACTTCCCAGCCAGGTTGATTCCATCCAGTTGAGGCAATCAAAACTCCATTTTCATCTGTGCGGTATTTAAGTTCGTAATAGTCATCTGGGGCCCAATCTGGGTGGCGCTCAGGGTGATGTTCGCAAACAACGACCATGGTCTTCTCATTCATGAGCATGGCATTAATGCTGGAGTAATCCATTGTTGCTATTACTTTTTCAACACCTTTCTTAACACCCTCTACGAATCCAAGTTCCTCAATCATCGTCATGAGGAAATAGAAATAACGCTCGCTATCAGTGTCCCCCTTGACAAGAGCTGAAAACTTAGACGAGATAAGAGGATCCAGAACCGCTGGTGGATAAATCGCACCGTTATGGATGAAGGTGAAATCCTGATAGATAAAAGGGTGGGTGTTATTTTCGCTTACGGGCAAACCCGCGGTTGCCCATCGCAGATGTAAAAGCGCACCATCAACGTTTGCTGCATTAATTGCTTTATCAAAATCTGGACTTTCTACAGCTGTTTCTGGCGCTCGATCTAAATGTGCATCGTGCTCGTCATGGTTGATTGTGGCCACTCCCCAGCCATCGCAATGGACGGAGGAGAGAGAAACAAACTCAGGAAAATCTGCGCCAACTATTTCATCAAAGGTGGTCTTTTCGTTAGAGACGAAACCCATCAATCGACACATCGCGCTTTATCCTTTCGAAGCTACAGATACAGATACTACATGGCTAGCAATGGCCTTCGCTGCCCTACGGGATTCAACGGCACATTGGTCTGCGGATTTAATCGGCAAGAGAATATTTCCGAGTGCGAAGACCCCTGGCTTAGAGGTTACAAATGAAGTATTCACCATCGGGCTCTTAGTTCTTGGATCGATAACAAGTGATCCCCTACGAGCCATTTCATTATCAGGAATCCAGTCGCCCGTGAAAATAATAGTGTCGCATTCAATCGTAGAAAGATTTCCGTGTACATCTCGGATCTTTATCGCTGACACACGTGATGAACCGATGATTTCTACAATTTCACTCTTATCCAAGAATCTGTAGCGATAGATAAGTTTCGACAGCGCTAATGCTCCTGGAACACTCTGGTGACCAGATTGATGAGTGAGCATTGCAATAGTTTTAACATGCGCATGTGACAGAGTCATTAGCGCCGAAAAACTTACATGCTCGGCCCCAACTATTACTGCTTTCGTCCCGATGTCTAAATGACTCAGGAAGACCGCTTGTTGCAAAGATCCCGTTGTGTAAATTCCTGCCGGTCGTGCTCCCGGAATCATGCGAGCGTTACGCGCGCGCTCTCGTGCACCTGTTGCAAGAACAACTGCTTTGGCTTGCACTCTTTCAACGCCATCAGGGCCCGATAGCTCTACTACTAAATCATCTCCCCATTGAGTTGCAGTAGTAGATGTAGAAATAACTACTCCTGCACTCAAAGCTTGTGAAACATATGCTTTTGCATAATTGGGTCCAGTCATAAACCGATAGAGGTCACGCAATCCATAACCAGGGTGGTTGGAATGCCGTGGCACTCCCCCTGCTTGAGCTTCACGTTCTATAATTCTTACATCTTTGATGCCTAACTTCTTAAGTTCGATTGCTGCCGCAAGACCGGCAGGACCCCCGCCGATAATCAGAACATCTACCGAAGTAATCTTCATTTCTCACCAGCCAACAAGGTGCGCAACTGCGCATGACAATAAAAGCCTTGGCATCTTCCTAAACCTGCGCGCGTTCTGCGGCCTAGGCCACCCAATGTTGTTGCCGGCAAGTCACTAACAAGTGCATCACGGATCTCACCACGCGATACCCGCTCACAATGGCAGATTATTTCACCGTAACTTTCCTCTTTTTCAATGAGTGATTCATCCTGGTATGGGCGAACGCCTGCTTCGC
>WLMD01000024.1 GCA_009700405.1 Actinomycetota bacterium
AAGTATCTGAGAATAAATCATGAACGAGGTCGCCTGGATCGTCATCGCGCATCGCAATTTCTTCAAGAACAACTTTGCGTTCTGCGTCCACATCATTGGCTGTAACTAGCGATGATGTGATGAGGTCGGAAATGACTTCCACCGCCATAGGTAAATCGGTATCAATCACCCGGGCATAAAAGCAGGTGTATTCCTTGCTGGTGAATGCATTCATCTCTCCACCAACAGACTCAATTGATGAAGAGATTTCGAGTGCTGTACGTGAAGTAGTTCCTTTGAATAACAAATGTTCTAGAAAATGAGAAGCCCCGGCAACGCTCGGGGTTTCATCACGTGAACCAACATTGACCCAAATTCCTATCGCAGCGCTGCGTACCGAGGAGACTTCCTCCGTGACGATACGCAGGCCGCTAGATAGAACTGTGCGTCGAACGCTCAAAGTCTTACTTACTCAGCAGACTCTGTTGCGCCGTCTTCGAGAACGGGAACAAGTGACAACTTGCCCTTAGGGTCGATCTCGCCGATTTCCACCTGAATCTTGTCGCCAACCTTCATTACTTCTTCAAGATTTTCAATGCGCTTGCCACCATGCATCTTGCGGATTTGCGAGACGTGAAGCAATCCATCTTTTCCTGGAAGAAGTGAGATAAAGGCACCAAATGCAGCAAGTTTTACAACGGTACCGAGGTAGCGCTCTCCAACTTCTGGCATCTGTGGGTTAGCAATGGCGTTGATTTGCGCGCGGGCAGCTTCTGCCTTTGGTCCATCAGTTGCGCCAATGTAGATCGTGCCGTCATCTTCAATGGAAATCTCAGCGCCAGTTTCATCTTGAATCTGGTTGATGATCTTTCCCTTAGGTCCGATAACTGCACCGATCTGATCCACTGGAATCTTGATCGAGATAATACGTGGAGCAAATGGGCTCATTTCATCTGGAGCATCAATGGCTTCAGCCATGACATCCAAGATTGCTAAGCGAGCTTCTTTTGCCTGTAGAAGTGCACCAGCAAGAACTGATGCAGGAATTCCATCGAGCTTTGTATCAAGCTGTAGCGCTGTTACGAAATCACGAGTACCAGCAACTTTAAAGTCCATATCTCCAAATGCATCTTCTGCACCAAGAATGTCCGTAAGCGCTACGTATTCAATTTTTCCATCAACATCGTCTGAAATCAGACCCATTGCGATACCTGCTACTGGCGCACGAAGTGGCACACCAGCATTAAGTAGTGCGAGGGTTGATGCACACACTGATCCCATGGAAGTTGATCCATTGGAACCAAGTGCTTCAGATACTTGACGAATCGCATAAGGGAATTCTTCACGGCTTGGAAGAACTGGCAATAGTGCGCGTTCTGCAAGTGCTCCGTGTCCAATTTCGCGACGCTTAGGTGTGCCAACACGACCAGTCTCACCTGTTGAATATGGTGGGAAGTTGTAATTGTGCATGTAGCGCTTATGGTTTTCTGGATTCAACGTGTCAAGCTGTTGCTCCATCTTGAGCATGTTCAGCGTTGTGATTCCAAGAATCTGAGTCTCTCCACGTTCGAAGATTGCTGATCCATGAACGCGAGGCACAACTTCAACCTCGGCTGAAAGCGCACGAATATCGCGCAACCCACGTCCATCAATACGAACCTTGTCACGCAATACACGCTGGCGAACTAAGCTCTTCGTCAATGAACGAAATGCTGCTGGAATTTCTTTTTCGCGGCCAACAAAAGCCTCGGCAAGTGATTCCTTAACAGATGCGCTGAGGCGATCTGTTTCAGTTTCGCGTTCTTGTTTTCCAGCAATAGTAAGAGCCTTCGCAAGGTCAGCAGAGACTGCCTTTGAGACAGCTGCGAACGCATCATCTTGGTAATCCAAGAAGATAGGAAATTCGCCAGTTGGCTTTGCTGCGGCCTTAGCGACCTTGGATTGTGCTTCGCACAATGCGCGAATAAATGGCTTTGCTGCATCGAGGCCTTGTGAAACAACTTCCTCTGTAGGAGTTGGTGCTCCACCCTTGATGAGTTCAATAGTGCGCACAGTTGCTTCGGCTTCAACCATCATGATGGCAACATCGTCGCCACTGATACGACCAGCAACAACCATGTCAAAGACAGCATCTTCAAGTTGTGAGTGGTTTGGGAATGCGACCCATTGACCTGAAATTAGTGCAACGCGAACGCCACCAATTGGGCCAGAGAATGGCAATCCAGCAAGTTGTGTCGACATGGACGCAGCGTTGATTGCAACGACGTCATACATGTGGTCTGGGTTAAGTGCCATAACTGTGACGACAACTTGGACCTCATTACGTAAACCCTTAACGAAGGATGGGCGCAATGGACGATCGATTAAACGGCAGGTAAGAATTGCATCCTCCGATGGACGTCCTTCACGACGGAAGAATGATCCTGGGATACGACCAAGTGCATACATGCGCTCTTCAACATCTACTGTGAGTGGGAAAAAGTCGAATTGATCCTTAGGATGTTTTGAAACTGTTGTTGCGGAAAGCAACATGGTTTCGTCATCTAGGTAAACAACGGTGCTTCCACCGGCTTGGCGCGCTAGGCGTCCTGTTTCAAAACGTATTTCTCTTTTTCCGAATTTTCCGTTATCAATTACTGCAACGGCTGATGAGATTTCTTGACCCTCCATGGGTCGCTCCTGTTCTCGATCAACTCGAGGAGCATGAATCTTCGATCGAAGCCCACGGACGGCTACTGTGTTGCATAGTTAGTTCCGTAAACCACTACCGAGGACCATTGCTCCCGGTTGATCGTTCTAATTAACGGCGAATACCGAGTTTTTCGATGATCGCTCTGTAACGTTCGATATTTGTCTTTGCGAGGTACTGAAGAATTCGACGACGTTGACCTACTAATAGCAGCAAGCCACGACGGTTGTGGTGGTCATGCTTATTCGTCTTAAGGTGTTCTGTGATTTCTTCAATGCGCTTGGAGAGCAAAGCGACCTGTGCTTCAGGACTTCCCGTGTCAGTAGGTGAAGAACCGTACTTAGCGATAATTTCTTTCTTTACTTCTGGTGATAGTGCCATTTCTTGGTACTCCTTCTACTGGTCACGAGGGCTTCCGGTTTGCCTCACGGAAACTCGCTTTCTCGGTGGACGTCGTAGGATACCAGCGCACGCTCATACAAGTGAAATCGAGAGCGTAATGATCAGATTTGGGTCAGTTTCCGCGCTTGATCGCAATCAATCTTCATCTGGTCGAGCAAGGGCTCTAATCCATCAAATTTCACGGTTTCTCGTAATCTCCACCCAAAATCAATCTTTGCATTCTTGTCATAGAGATCGAGCCCGCTCTGATCTAAGGCATATGCCTCTACCTGGCGAGAACGCCGTCCTTCAAAGGTTGGATTCGTACCAATAGAAATCGCAGCTGGCCAACGATCATTCTCAACTTCAAGCCAGCCGGCATAAATACCATCACTTGGAACAGTGTTCGTTGAAGCGGAATATCCAAGATTTGCTGTTGGGTACCCAATTTCGCGTCCACGTTTTTCTCCGTGAATCACAATTCCCTCCATACGGTGGGGCCTGGTTAAAAGTTTTGCTGCTAATTCAACATCACCTTGTGCAATGGCTTTACGGATTCGGGTGGATGAAACAACTTCATCACCATTGGATTGCAAAGCAACTTCTTGCGCCGCAAAACCAAACTTCTCCCCCGCTGAAATCAGGTCTGCGACACGTCCGGCAGCTTTATGTCCATAAGAAAAATTCTGACCAACAACAACGCCGGAAATTTTTAAGTAATCGATTAAGACCTCTGATACAAAATCCTCTGGTGACTTGGCTGCGAATTCACGATCGAACTCGCAAACAATGACCGCATCTGCGCCGTAACTACGCAGTAGCTCTACTCGGCGCTCGAGGGAAACCAACATAGTCGGCGCCTTCTCTGGAGCAAAAAACTGCATAGGGTGGGGATCAAAAGTGAGTGCAATGACTCCTTGACCGTTACTTACTTCTTTAGCCTTGGCAATAATTGCTTGATGGCCCAGGTGAACTCCATCAAAAATTCCAATTGCCACGGTTGCGCCAACAATTTGCTTGCCACGCCACTGCATACGGTTCATCATGATGCCGCCGCAAACACAGCAATAGGCTTGGCGTAACTTTCATTATTGGATAGCAAGGCAATCAACTGACCATGTGCCATAGCTGCAGTGATTTCCATCGACTTACTCAGAGCAAGTGAGCGACCAAATGAAAGCTCCAAGACTTCTTCCTCCGAAATATCTCGGATTGGGAATGTTAGCGCTGCTACTTCTCCGATTGTTAGCGCCTTGAATTGCGCTGATTTCAATTGCTCGATTGTTACCGATGGATTGAGAGTAAAACTTGCGACTCGCGTACGACGCAATGCGCTTAGATGGCCACCGACGCCAAGTGCTTGACCACAATCGCGCGCTATAGCTCGAATGAAAGTACCTGCACTACACGTTACTTCGATATCAATTTCAATCCGTGTCTCGGTACGACGAATATTCAACACATCTAACTGGCTAATAGTGACTTCTCGCGCCGGCAATTGAACATCTTCACCAGCACGAACACGGGCATGAGCTCGCTGTCCATCTACTTTCACCGCTGAAACCGAACTAGGACGTTGCTGAATAACTCCCTGCATAGCAGATAGCTCAACGCGAATCATTTCATCCGTAATCGCTGCCAATTGCTCGGTGCTTGCCGTTGTAAGAACTTCGCCTTCGGCATCATCAGTTACAGTGCTTTGCCCAAGAACTACAGTTGCCGAATAAGACTTATCTCCATCGGTTATGTATTGAAGCAACCGAGTTCCAATTCCAAAGCCCAATACAAGAACTCCAGTGGCCATCGGATCTAGCGTGCCAGCATGCCCAACTTTGCGAGTTCCAAGTGCTCGACGAGCAATTGCAACGACGTCATGGCTAGTCATACCTGGAGCTTTATCTACAACCAGGAATCCGTCGATGCTCAAATTTAGTTTTCCTCTTCTTCATCTTCTTGATCAATTACTCGAGGAGCCTTGTATGGATCTGACTCCCCCGCATATTGAGCATTTGCGCGCAATGCAATTACTTCTGCATCGCGTTGATGAACTGTCTCCAAAAGCGATTCCAATGCTAGGGCGCTCTCTGGAAGCCCATCCAAGAAGAATTCAATGGATGGAGTAATTCGAGTGCCTAGATCTTTACCGACTGCTGAGCGAATTACGCCAGTTGCACTCTTTAGAGCAGCTGCTGTCGCTTCGCGTTGGGTTTCATCACCTAGGACGGTGTAAAAAACTGAAGCATGTTGAAGGTCACCAGTGACACGCGTATCAGTGATTGTGACGAACCCCAGGCGAGGATCTTTTATCTTCCCCTCAAGGAGTCCGGCCACAACAACTTTAATTCGGTCTGCAACTTTTTGTGAACGGTGTGATTGGCCCATGGTGCTATGCCCGCTTCTTCTCGCGCATCTCAAAGACCTGAACAACGTCACCGATTTGAACATCCTTGTAGTTTCCTACACCGATACCGCACTCAAATCCTTCACGAACCTCAGTGGCATCATCCTTGAATCGCTTCAGTGATTCGATACTGAGATTATCAACAACGAGTTCACCACCGCGAAGCAGGCGAGCCTTACCGTTACGGCGGATGATTCCATCAAGAACAATAGATCCAGCGATATTGCCAAACTTGCTGGATTTAAAGATTTCGCGGATCTCTGCATTACCCAAGACAACTTCTTCGTACTCTGGCTTAAGGAGACCCTTAAGTGAAAGTTCAATCTCATCGATTGCTTGATAAATAACGGAATAGAAGCGAACTTCGACTCCCTCTTGATCAGCAAAGATTGCTGTCTGTGGCTCAGGCTTGACGTTGTAACCGATAACAACTGCAGTAGATGCAGATGCAAGGGTGATATCGCTCTTGGTAATTGCACCAACACCGCGGTGGATAACACGAAGATCAACTTCTGCTCCGACATCCAATTGCAAGAGTGCATCTTCGAGAGCTTCAACAGAACCGCTGACGTCGCCCTTGAGGATGAGGTTAAGTGTAGAAATCTTGGATTGCTCCATGAAGTCTTCCAGCGAAACCTTCTTACGTGCCTTAGCAAGTTGAGCATT
The DNA here is from genome assembly GCA_009700405.1 of Actinomycetota bacterium. Lineage (GTDB taxonomy): Bacteria > Actinomycetota > Actinomycetes > Nanopelagicales > Nanopelagicaceae > QYPT01. The sequence continues at coordinate 6,117 of WLMD01000024.1, forward strand.
TCGTTCTGCTGCCTGGCGCTTCTCAGCAATTTGGCGAGCAGTTCGATCATCACTTGCGACTAGGAATGTATCGCCAGCACTTGGAACCGATGTAAATCCAAGAACCTGGACAGGGCGAGAAGGACCAGCTTCGGTCAAATTCTCACCATGCTCGTCCAGCATTGCACGAACACGACCAAATGATCCGCCGGCGACAATTGCATCTCCAACTTTCAAGGTTCCGCGTTGAACAAGAACGGTAGCAACTGGGCCACGACCACGATCGAGGTGGGCTTCAATAGCAACACCACGAGCATCGTCATCAGCAACAGCTTGCAAATCAATGACAGCATCAGCAGTTAAGAGAATCGAATCAATCAATTCCTTAATGCCTTCGCCAGTCTTGGCAGAGACGTTTACGAAGATTGTGTCTCCGCCGTACTCTTCTGCAACCAAGTTGTATTCGGTTAATTGCTGGCGCACCTTGTCTGGATTAGCGCCTTCTTTATCAACCTTGTTGACCGCTACAACAATAGGAACATCTGCAGCCTGTGCATGGTTGAGAGCTTCGATAGTTTGTGGCATCACGCCGTCATCAGCTGCGACAACAAGGACTGCAATATCTGTCACCTTTGCACCACGTGCACGCATAGCGGTAAACGCTTCGTGACCTGGTGTATCAATGAAAGTAATCGCTCGGTCCACTCCATCATGTGTGTGATGAATTTGGTATGCACCGATGTGCTGTGTGATTCCACCAGCTTCTGATTTAACAACTTCAGTCTGGCGAATCGCATCCAACATACGAGTCTTACCGTGGTCAACGTGACCCATGACAGTGACAACTGGTGGACGTGTTACCAACATAGAAGGATCAAGGCCTGCTAGCTCGTCATCAAGGTTGATGTCGAAGGTCTGCAATAGCTCACGATCTTCATCTTCTGGGCTAACGATTTGAATCATGTAGCCAAGTTCGGCGCCAAGCAATGCGAAGGTATCTTCATCAACAGATTGAGTCGCAGTAACCATTTCGCCTAAGTGAAAGAGCGCTGCTACAAGTGCTGCTGGGTCGGCATTAATCTTGTCTGCGAAATCTGCAAGTGATGCACCGCGACGCATGCGAATTGGTGTTTTACCATCGCCGTGCGGAACAACAGCGCCACCCAATTGTGGCGCTTGCATATTATCGAATTCATCGCGAAGAGCTTTTCTGCTCTTTGGTTTTCTCTTGCTTGACTTGCTTGCATTCTTACCAAATGCACCGCCAGTGCTTCCACGTTGTGGTCTTCCTGCACCACCGGGACGCGCAGGTCCACCTGCGGCAGGTGCGCCAGCAGTTGGTGTGCGATAAGGACTAGCTGGTGCACCAGTTGATGCTCCAGCAGGTCCACCAGAACGTGGAGGAAAATTTCCACCCGTTGAACCTGGTGGTCTGGCAGATGCGGGACGTGCAGCAAAACCTGGACGCACTGAACCTGGTCGAGGACCAGACATTCCTGGTCGAGGACCACTTGCACCAACGGGACGTTGTGGTGGTCGCGGCATTGCGCCACCAGCAGAGAATGGATTATTTCCTGGACGCGGTGCCGCAGGTGCAGCAGGACGCGGTGCAGGAGGACGTGGTGTTCCAAAAGGATTATTTCCTGGACGCGGTGCATGAGTTTCAGGTGCAGGTGTCGCCTCAGCTACGGGAGCCGTTGGCTGCGGTACTGGTGCACTTGCACGTGCATCTGCAGCGGCTTTTTGCTCGCTTGCTTGTTGTGCTAATTCTGGAGAAATCTCTGCAAGAAGTTCAACAGCTGCTTCTGGTGTTAAACCTTGGGCAGGTTTGGCTGCAGCTTTTTTCGCAGCCGCCTTCTTTACAGGCTTCTTCTCTTCTGCTGGTTTGGCATCGGGATATAACTCAATAAGTTTTCGCACCACTGGTGCTTCAACAGTTGATGATGCCGAGCGGACGAATTCGCCCATCTCTTGGAGTTTCGCAAGGACGACCTTGCTCTCCATACCGAGTTGTTTTGCTAACTCATGTACGCGGACCTTTGCCACAGTTCTCCTGTCTTGGCCCGCAATTTTCTAGATGCGAGCCTTAGTTGCCTGACCTCATGATCGGTTGGAACTCATGTGAGTGTCATATCTTTCGCATCCGTTTCGTTGATGTAATGAAGTAATTCGCTGCCATCGTACGTGCCTTCATGTCGGAAGGCCCGACGAAAAGTTCCACGTTCAATTGCAGTTAGTGCACATTCGCGATGTACCCACGCGCCCCGACCTGGAGCACGGCGACCTGGATCAGGAAGTAACTTTCCATCAACACAGACCACACGAAGTAACATCGATGGATTTTCACGTTTTCGGCAGTTAATGCAACTCCGTATGGGGTTCATCTCAACCGTTTCGCTCAAATTCAACAAGGGCAATCGTACCTGCCTTAGGGTCTAAACCCCTAAAGGGCCTTACTCGCCCGTTTTTCCCTCAGCATCGGAGTGAATATCAATTCTCCAGCCCGTGAGCCTGGCAGCTAAACGAGCATTTTGACCATCTTTTCCGATGGCTAATGAGAGTTGATAATCAGGCACTGTGACCTTGGCTGAGCGCGTGAAGAGGTCAACGATTTCAACTTTCTCCACTCGCGCCGGCGCTAATGCGTGTCCTACAAAAACTGCTGGATCCTCAGACCAATCAACGATGTCAATCTTTTCACCATGAAGTTCATCCATCACCGCACGTGCTCTCGCGCCCATTGGGCCAATGAGTGAACCCTTTGGGCTAACTCCAGCACGGTGAGTTCGGACTGCAATTTTTGTGCGATGACCGGCTTCACGTGCAACAGCCATGATTTCAACAATTCGATCAGCTATTTCAGGTACTTCTAGCGCAAATAATTGCTTCACAAGTGCAGGGTGGCTTCGAGAAAGAGTGACTTCAGGACCACGCATACCTTGCTTTACTTCGACAACGAAACATTTGATGCGCTCACCATGAGCAAATACTTCACCTGGTACTTGCTCTTGCGCAGGCACTTTTCCTTCAACGCGTCCAAGATTGACGTACACCATTCTTGGGTCACGACCCTGTTGCACAACTCCTGAGACAACATCGCCCACCGATGCGGTGAACTCCCCCACGATATTGGCGTCATTTGCTTCGCGCATTTTTGCCTTAATAGTTTGGCGCGCAGTTGAAGTCGCAATACGGCTAAATCCTGCAGGGTCATCGACAATCTCATCAATCTTTTCTCCATCATCACCAAAGACAGAAATCAGGATTCGGATTTCACCTGTTTCTGGATCCAGGTGGGCACGAGCGTTAGAGCGGGCCTCTGGCGTGTGCATATAAGCCGTCAAAACTGCGGCCTCAATAGCAAGAATGAGTCGATCAAGTGGGATTTCGCGTTCAATGGTTAGGGAGGCAAGAGCCTTCATATCAACATGCATCAGATGTCACTGTCCTTGCGATTAAATTCGATTTCAATAAGCGCTTTCTTCATATCTGCAAATTGAAAGGTCTCTTCCTTTTGAACTTTCTCGCCTACAAGTAAATTCACACCAGTGTCATCGCAACTAATAATTCGACCTTCAACAACATCGCCATCAGTCATGACCACGCGAACTAATCGAGTGAGATTCTTGCGCCAGTGGCGTGGGTGCGTAAGTGGACGATCAACACCGGGAGAAGTTACCTCTAGCGTAAATGGGGTTTCATCAAGAAATGCGGCTGCATCCAAAATTTCAGCGATTAACTTTGAGGCGACAGTTACTTCATCAAGATTGAGGCTTTTTTCGCCATCCACGATGCAGGTAATAGTCCGGCGCCTACCAGGAGAAAGGATTTGCACCTCTTCAAGGTAAAATCCTGCGGCCGCAATCGCCGGCGAAATAGCATCAGTAACTTGCTCTACGAGTGACATATCTTTCTACTTTCTATTAAGTTGTAGCGCAATCATAACCGAGAAAGAGCTTCGTTACCAATGAGTAATTGTGTCAATCCCAACTTTGAAAATGAGAATTACCGTAACGACAAGGAAGAATTTGCGCACTAATGCAGAACCTCCTCGAATTGCCATCCGTGCGCCCAAGATTCCACCTGCAATATTGGCCAATCCCAGCGCTAAGCCCACTTTCCATAAAATCACGCCGTGGATTCCGAAAATGACTAGTGCGCCTAAATTTGTTGCAACATTAACTACTTTGGCCATCGAAGAAGCGGTCAGAAATGCAAAACCAAGGAGAGCAACGAGAACCACCATAAGGAAAGTCCCTGTTCCAGGGCCGAAAATCCCATCGTAAAACCCAATCACAGCGCCCGAACCAACTGCAATAACATTCCTACGTCTTTGTGTGTGACGTAAATTCTCTACATGTCCAAGTTCTGGCTTTTTCCATGTGTAAATGACAACAAGAACGAGTAAGACAAAAACAATTGGACGAAGTGCGTGCGTAGGCAAATGAGAGGCAAGAAGGGCTCCTCCCATTGATCCAAGAAAAGCCGGGATCGCCATTGCACATGTGAATCTAAAATCTGGAGTGACTCGTCGTCGATACATCACTGCTGCAGCTGTTGTTCCGAATACTGAAGATAACTTATTGGTTCCCAGAACCTGAACCGTTGGAGATGATGTGAGTCCGAGTAGTAGCGCTGGTAGTTGAATTAATCCACCACCACCAGCTACTGCATCAACAAACCCAGCACATAGCGCCGCGATCGCCATAAAACCCATGGAGATGTTGGAGATGTCACCAAAGAAATGCATTAAGCGAGGAGTTTTACTATTTCATCGACCGCTGCATCTAGCGCAATCTCAGAGCGCTCACCGCTTCGGCGAACTCGAATTTCTACATTTCCCTGCGCCAAGGATTTACCGACTATGACGATGATTGGATTACCGATGAGCTCTGCATCTTTAAATTTCACACCAGGGCTAGCATCGCGGCGATCATCCAACATCACAGAGATGCCTAGTTTCTCAAGTGATACAGCCATGGTTTCTGCAGTGTCAAAAGGCAAATCCTCTTTACCAGTGGCGACAATGTGCACCTTAGCTGGGGCAACTTCAGCGGGCCAATTCAATCCAAGCTCGTCATGTGTTTGTTCGGCAATCGCTGCGACTGCGCGGGATACGCCAATGCCATAAGAGCCCATAGTCACAACACGTGCCTTGCCATCTTTATCAAGAACGGTGAGATCCAGTGCCTGCGCATATTTGCGACCCAACTGAAAAATATGACCGATTTCGATAGCGCGATCTATAACAACAGGTGCCTCACACTCTGGACAGGCATCGCCTTGTCGAACCTCTGCTGCGTCAATATATTTTTCAACAGTAAAATCTCTGCCATTCACTACGTTTAGTGCGTGACAACCATTCTTGTTCGCGCCAGTTACCCATGAAGTTCCGGGTGCAATACGTGGATCGGCATAAACGGTAATGCCAAGTTTCTGAGCATCCTGAGGGCCAACGTAGCCTTTAACAAAATTTGGATTCTTTGCGAAATCTTCGTCTTCGAACAAACGAATCTCGCTCACGCCAGGTAAGTTTGCCTCGAGGCGCTTCATATCTACTTCTCTATCACCAGGAACTAGAACGGAAATTGTTTTCCCATCCGCTACAAGCAAAATGTTCTTTAGTGTGTCAGCACCAGTGAATCCACCGCCGTATCGTTCATTGAGAATCTCTACGAGTGAATCAATTGTTGGGGTGTTTGGAGTATCAACAACTTCTAATGGAGGTACTCCGGAAGCGTCAACTTCTGAAACAGTTGTTTTCATTGCCTCAACATTTGCTGCATAGCCACATTTTTCACAAAGAACATAAGTGTCTTCGCCGGTTTCGCACGGAGCCAAGAATTCTTCAGAACGTGAGCCACCCATAGCACCCGACATTGCGCTAACAATGTTGTACTTCAGGCCCAAGCGATCAAAAGTTTTCACATAAGCCGCACGGTGATTCATGTAAGACTCGGATAATCCTTCATCCGTGAGGTCAAATGAATACGAATCTTTCATAACAAATTCGCGGCCGCGGATGATTCCACTTCGTGGTCGAGGCTCATCGCGGTACTTCGTTTGAATTTGATATAAAGAAAGTGGTAAATCCTTATAGGAGGAGTACTCGCCCTTAACCATCAAGGTGAACATCTCTTCGTGTGTAGGTCCTAGAAGATAATCTCCGCCTTTTCTATCGTGCAAACGGAAAAGGTCAGGACCATATTCCTTCCAGCGATTGGTCTTCTCATAGGGATCGCGTGGCAAGAGAGAAGGAAAATGTACTTCTTGAAAACCAGCAGCATCCATTTCTTCACGGACAATGCGCTCAATGTTGCGAAAAGTGATGTATCCAAGGGGCAACCATGAATATATGCCTGCCGCTATTCGGCGCACATACCCAGCTCGAACAAGGAGGCGGTGACTAGCTACTTCAGCATCGGCCGGGTCATCGCGCAAAGTACGCAAAAAGAGAGTGGACATTCGCAACATGCGCGCCAGCCTACCCGAGTAATTCCTCGCGGTGCGTCAGGTCAGACTAGTGAACGCCGACCGTTGGTGAGCCCGATTCCACTCCTGCAGCTTCCATCTCATCGGCAAGGCGCATAGCCTCTTCGATAAGAGTCTCAACGATCATTGATTCAGGAACGGTCTTGATGACTTCGCCTTTTACGAAAATCTGACCTTTCCCATTTCCTGATGCAACACCCAAATCGGCTTCGCGTGCTTCTCCAGGACCATTCACGACGCAACCCATAACGGCCACTCGCAATGGCACTGTCATACCCTGAAGTCCTGCTTGTACTTTTTCAGCCAAAGAATAAACGTCAACTTGGGCACGGCCACATGATGGGCAAGAAACTATTTCAAGTTTACGTTGGCGCAAATTGAGCGACTCAAGAATTGAAATACCAACCTTCACTTCCTCCACCGGTGGAGCAGAGAGTGAAACTCGAATCGTGTCGCCAATTCCTTCGGCCAATAAAATTGCAAAAGCAGTCGATGATTTAATGGTGCCTTGAAAAATCGGACCAGCCTCAGTCACTCCCAAGTGCAATGGATACTCACATTGTTGGGCTAGTAAGCGGTATGCCTTAACCATCGTGACTGGGTCGTGATGTTTTACTGAAATTTTAATATTGCTAAAGCCGTGCTCTTCAAATAATGAGCACTCCCAGAGTGCTGATTCAACAAGCGCCTCTGGAGTCGCCTTTCCATATTTGGCCAGCAACCGTGGATCAAGCGAACCAGCATTTACGCCGATACGAATTGGAATGCCAGCATCCCCTGCCGCCTTAGCAACTTCTTTTACCTTGTCATCAAATTGCTTGATATTTCCAGGATTAACGCGAACGGCGGCACAGCCTGCATCAATTGCAGCAAAGATATATTTTGGTTGAAAGTGAATATCTGCAATGACAGGAATTTGTGACTTCTTCGCAATTTGCGCGAGCGCATCAGCATCATCTTGACTTGGAACTGCAACTCGCACAATCTGGCAACCTGAGGCGGTTAATTCAGCAATCTGTTGAAGGGTTGCGTTGACATCTGATGTAACAGTTGTGCACATTGATTGAACACTCACTGGTGAATCACTTCCAACGCCCACTGATCCAACCTGCATCTGACGAGTCTTGCGTCGAGGCGAAAGAGTGGGTGGTGGCGTTGCGGGCATACCTAAATCAACCATGAGTGCATTCTGCCCTAATGCTGGCAAACCTTCATGTTTTAGAGATTGAGGTTGACTGGATTCACGATATCGGCCACAAGAAGCAGAAGTGTTAAGCCAGCCAAGATCACAAATACGACCATTGTCAGAGGCGTCAGTACAGCAACATCAATAGCCGCAGGCCTTGGACGTCCTCGTAATCGAGCGAAGAAGGCGCGAATTTCATCCGCGATAGCAACAGCCATATGGCCGCCATCCATCGGCAAGATGGGCAGTAGGTTGAAGACGCCTACAAAGATATTAAGGCTTGCAATAATCATGATAAATGTCGCAAGGCGTTCTGAATTAGTTAATTTGGTGCTGCCAACCGCTTGCCCTGAAACTCGAGCCACACCAACGACACCAACTAGACCTTCAGGATCTCGTGTTGCCCCACCTATTGTCTGACTCCAAAGTTGAGGCACTTTGCCTGGCAAAGCACCAATAGATGTAACCGATGAGGTGAGGAATGTTCGCGTCATGGTGGTGGACTGCTTAATCGCCCCAACTGGATCACTTCGGACCGTTGCAATGGTATTTACGATTCCAATGAGGCCATAACTCTTCCCGTTAATAATTCTTTCAGCCGGAACAACGCTGACAATCAAATCTGGAGCTCCATCGGCATTGGCACTTTGCACTTTAGATGTGCCGCGATCAATACCAATCTCTAATCGCTTTCCCGCTGAGGAGCGGATGAGCTGAACATCTTTTGACCACTCTTTAGTGCGAACTCCATTGATAGAAACAATCTTGTCCCCCGGCAGCAATCCGGCTTTCTTGGCAGGTGAGATCAGCGATGACGAGGTACATGCTTGGTCACCTGTTGCTGGTGGGATGCAATCGCTGACTCGTTCAATCGTTGACGTAACCTGCGTTGTGCCAACTCCCATAAAGAGCGCAACCAGAAGAACGAACCCCAAAACAAAATGTAAAAAAGAGCCAGCACCAAGAACGATGAGTTTGCGCCCGCCACTAGCTGTATAAAAAGCACGACCCTCTTCGCCCTCAACCATCACATCTTTAGGAGACATACCCTCGATACGACAGTAGCCGCCGGCTGGAATTGCCTTAATGCCAAATTCAGTCTCGCCACGCTGGATCGACCAGATGCTTTTGCCGAAACCTAAGAAAAACTCGGAAACTTTCATTCCAAAGCCTTTAGCCGTGATGAAGTGCCCAAATTCATGAATCATGATGGAGAGCAATAGAGCCACGATAAAGGCCAATATTCCAAGTATTTGCACGGGCACATCCTCTCAGGTTGCGCAGACAATTGCTGACATATGGCTTACATATTGCTGTCATATTGCAAGCCTTAGCCTTCGTAGTAGCATCACTCCATGACATCGATTCCGCAGGTTCGCAAACTTGTTACATCAATTCCAGGCCCACGTTCACAAGAAATCCTCAAGCGCCGTTCAGATGCAGTCTCTTCGGCACTCGGAATGGCTTTCCCTGTAATAGTTGAGAGTGGCGGCGGAGGAATTCTTGTAGATATCGATGGCAACTCCATCATCGATATGGGTTCGGGTATCGCAGTAGTGAGCGTTGGTAACAGCGCCGATCGCGTAGTCGCAAATGTCAAGACTCAGGTAGCTGCATTCACCCATACATGTTTTATGGTCGCTCCTTACTTGGGATATATCGAAGTCTGCGAAGCCCTTAATCGTTTAACTCCCGGCACTCATAAGAAGAAGTCGATTCTGCTCAACACTGGCGCGGAGGCTCTAGAGAATGCAGTAAAGATTGCTCGTCATTACACAAAGCGCCAGGCAATTGTCGTTTTCGAACATGCTTATCACGGCCGCACAAATCTCACGATGAGCATGACCGCAAAGAGCATGCCCTACAAAGAGGGCTTCGGTCCCTTTGCTCCAGAAATTTATCGCATGCCAATGGCTTATCCATTTAGATGGAAAGGCGGTGCTGAGGCATGTGAAAAAGAAGCACTTGATGTAATTATTCATAAGATGGAGAAGGAACTCGGCGCAAAGAATATTGCTGCCATCGTTATCGAACCCATCCAAGGTGAAGGTGGATTTATTGTTCCGCCTAAAGGTTTCTTGCCAGGACTATCCAAATTTGCAACTGAGAATGGCATCGTCTTTATCGCTGACGAAGTCCAAACTGGTTTTGCACGTACTGGAGTGATGTTTGCCAGCGAAGATGAAGGCGTTGTTCCCGATTTGATCGCTACGGCAAAGGGAATCGCTGGTGGTCTACCTCTTGCAGCCGTTACTGGCCGCGCCGACATCATGGACGCGATCCACGCAGGTGGATTAGGCGGAACATACGGTGGCTCCCCTGTTGCATGTGCTGCAGCACTCGGTGCAATTGCAACAATTGAAGAAGATAACTTATGTGCACGCGCTCTTGAGATGGGCGTAATTATTTCTGACGCCCTTCATGCAATGGCCGCAAAATATCCAATTATTGGTGAAGTACGCGGACGCGGTGCAATGCAAGCCATTGAATTCGTTATTCCTGGCGGCATTGAGCCAAACCCAGCAGTTCTTTCAACAATCGTTAAG
>WLMD01000025.1 GCA_009700405.1 Actinomycetota bacterium
ACAATCGTCGATCACGTGATTGGCGTGGAAAGGTAAATCGAGTTCTTTCTTTACCCTTTAACTCGCCTTCATGGTGCAAAATGACCAGATCATTACCTTCGCTGTAGCATGGAAAATAGCCATAGACGACAGCAGCGTTAAGCCATCCTTTTGAAAGTGTTTCGTTAATTAGCGAACGTAGCCTTGGGCGTCCTTCATTCTCTGCCATCGTTTCATACTCGCCACGATTGCCTTTAAGTCCCCATTGGCCCATGAAGAGAGCTCTCTCATCCAACATTCCCGAGTAATGAGCTAGTGGAATGCCTTTGACAATCCGACTCCCCCAAAATGGAGGTTCAGGAATATCTACGTTTTGGTCAACGTCGCTACGAGTTGTATCTATCTCAGCAAGATCGGTATCGCGAATTACTGCGCGCACTCGTCTTTCCCTAAGAGGAGGAAGCTGCGCGCCTTCTTCTCCACGCTTGATTGCCATTATTGTGTCCATAAGACGTAATCCTTCAAATGCATCTCGTGCATAGCGGACTTCACCTGGAAAATTACTTGCAAGATCTTGTTCTACATAGGCCCTAGTCAATGCAGCGCCACCGAGAACGATCGGCCAGCGCTGATCCAGTCCGCGTGAAGTAAGTTCTTCAAGATTCTCTTTCATAATCACAGTAGATTTAACGAGCAATCCGCTCATGCCAATGGCATCGGCATTTGATTCTGTAGCGGCATCAATAATCTGATTGATGGTCTGCTTGATACCTATGTTGACAACTCGGTAACCATTGTTGGATAAAATAATATCTACTAAGTTTTTGCCAATATCGTGGACATCGCCTCGCACGGTGGCAAGGACCATTACTCCCCTGCCGTCAGCGCTCGTCTTTTCCATGAATGCTTCCAGATAGGCAACGGCTGTTTTCATAACTTCGGCGCTCTGTAATACGAAGGGAAGTTGCATCTCTCCTTTGCCAAAGAGTTCGCCAACAACCTTCATTCCTTCAAGTAGATGTTCGTTGATGATGGCTAGAGGTTCCATCCCCTCGTCCATCGCGGTTTGGAGATCAGCTTCTAGACCAACTTTTTCTCCATCAATAATTCTGCGGGCAAGTCGTTGGGTCAATGGAAGAGAGGCTAACTCGGCGGCTCTAGTCAAACGAGAGGATGTAACTTCAACGCCTTCGAAAAGTTGTAGGAACAATGTGAGTGGGTCATAAATGCATTCCTCGCCCGCATACTGGCGCCTGTCATAGATAAGATCAAGCGCAACTTCGCGCTGGCGATCCTCAATACGGTTCATGGGTGTTATTTTCGAAGGGTGAACAATTGCGGAATCCAAACCCGCGTTTACGCATTCATGAAGGAAAACCGAGTTCAAAACAATTCGCGCAGCTGGATTAAGCCCAAAAGAAACATTGCTGACGCCCAAGGTTGTTTGAACCTCTGGAAACTCTTCCTTTAATCTGCGGATAGCCTCGATTGTTTCAATTCCATCTCGACGGGTCTCCTCTTGCCCAGTTGCCACTGGAAAGGTTAAGCAGTCGATGAGGATGTCACCTGTATTTATCCCCCAATTTTCAGTGAGGTCGGTTATTAGACGACGGGCTACTTTCAATTTCCATTCACAGTCTCGTGCTTGACCATCTTCATCAATGGTTAAAGCCACCACGCAGGCGCCGTGTTCTTGTACAAGTGGCATGATCTTGGCGAACCTCGAATTAGGGCCATCTCCGTCTTCGTAATTAACAGAGTTAATGACGCTACGTCCCCCAAGGCACTCCAAGCCAGCTTTGATGACCGCGGGTTCGGTTGAATCCAAAACAATAGGAAGAGTTGATGTGGTTGCGAATCTACTTGCAAGTTCTTGCATATCTGCAACACCATCGCGACCAACGTAGTCGACGGAGAGATCGAGCATATGCGCGCCATCGCGGATTTGATCTCGAGCGATTTCTACACAAGATTGCCAGTCTTGGGCTATTAACGCGTCACGAAACGCACGCGACCCGTTTGCGTTTGTACGTTCACCAATGGCCATGTAGGTGAGCTCTTGTCTAAAGGGCACGTACTGATAGATAGATGAAGCGCCGGCGGCGATACTTGGTGTGCGCTCTTTAGGTTTGACCCCATCTAAAGCTTTGACTACAGCACTCATGTGTTCAGGAGTCGTTCCACAACATCCGCCCACCAATGAAACGCCATATTCTCGAACAAAGGATTCCAGCGCCGTTGCCAATTGAGACGGCGTGAGCGGATATGTAGCACCGTTAGGTCCAAGAACTGGTAATCCAGCGTTAGGCATAACAGAGATACCAATACGCGCTGACTGACTCAAATATCTCAGGTGCTCGGACATTTCCGCAGGTCCCGTTGCGCAATTCAAACCGATGAGATCAATACCTAGAGGTTCCAGCGCGTTGAGCGCTGCACCGATTTCAGAACCCAAGAGCATCGTTCCGGTAGTTTCGACCGTAACTTGTGCAATCAAAACTACATCGCGCCCAGATTCCTTTATTGCCAGCCGTGCGCCATTTACGGCGGCCTTTGCTTGGAGTAAATCCTGTGTTGTCTCGATCAAAAGTCCATCAACAAGAGCGTCGGTTAATCCCTTGGATGCCTGATAGTAGGAATCACGAAGTTTTTCATAAGTTGTGTGTCCTAAGGACGGCAATTTTGTACCAGGCCCGAGAGACCCTAAAACATAACGGGGTTTTGAATCCGTGCTAGAAGCATCAGCGCTCTCACGTGCTAAACGTCCACCCGCGAAGGCTAATTCGTAAATGCGATCTTCAATTCCGTATTCAGCTAAATTAGCCCAGTTTGCTCCGAAGGTATTAGTTTCAATTGCATCGACGCCAACGTGGAGATACTCATCATGGACAGAGCGTACGAGTTCGGGTCTACTGACATTGAGGATTTCATTGCAACCCTCATGATTTTGATAGTCATCCAAGGTTGGATTTGCGGCCTGCAACATCGTTCCCATTGCGCCGTCAGTGACGACCACGCCCTGGGCAAGGGCTTCTCGCAAGGTAGTGCGAGGTTTAAAGGAGGATGTCGTCACTGGCGTAACGGTACCGTAAAGTGCTCTCGTGGAGATATTTCAAATACCCGCATTGCGGAATCCGAGGATGGTTATTGCCTTTGGAGGCTGGAACGATGCCGGAGAATGCGCAACAGATGCGATTACTCATTTGATGCATATCTGGCCCTCCTCCCTTATCGCTGAAGTGGATTCAGAAGATTATTACGACTATCAAGTCAATCGTCCCATGGTGAGTTTGGATGAGACATCTCATCGCATACTCACATGGCCAACAACAAAGATTTTCGCTATTCCAACGCCTCACCTACCATTTGATTTAGTTGTTGTTGAAGGCATTGAGCCTTCCATGCGATGGAAATCCTTCTCTCACGAGATCATGGACCTTGCTGATGACCTAGATGTCGCTTTAGTCGTCACGCTAGGAGGACTGTTGGCAGATACTCCTCATAGCCGTCCGATAGATATCAGCATCACTGGAGCTAATCAAGAAATTTCAAACCGTCTCAATATTGAATTAAGTCGTTATGAAGGTCCGACAGGAATCATTGGCGTTCTGCAAAGCGGAGCAATGAGACGCGGCATCGATGCTATTTCGCTATGGGCTCCGGTCCCTCATTACGCTTCGGCTTCTCCATCACCGAAAGCAACGCTGGCTCTTCTCGGAGCGCTAGAAGATTCTCTCTCAATAACTATTCCCAGTGGAGATCTACCGGAGGAAGCTACGAACTGGCAAAACAGTGTCGATGAATTAGTTAGTGAAGATAGTGAGATTTCAGATTACGTTAAACAACTAGAAGCTTCCAAAGACGAAACGCAACTGCCTCAAGCTACCGGAGAGGCGATTGCTAAGGAATTCGAGCGCTACCTTCGCCGACAAGAAGAAAAATAACTAGACTGCGATTCCTAACAGTAAATCCAGTGCTCGAGCTAACTCTCCTGGAGAGCCTAATTCATCACCAGTTGTAACCATTTCTGTAGCAGAACACCATTCTTCAAGCGCGCGAAATACACTGGGCGTATCGAGATTATCGCTGAGCGCATTGATCATCTTCTGAATAACTGGATCAGTTGGGGCAACTTCAGGACGAGATAGAAGTAAACGAAGTCTGGCTAATAAATCATTGGCTTGCGTGAGCAACTCCACCTGCCACATACGGTCTTCGGCGTATCGATCTGACAAGAGCGCCAAGCGAATTGCCATCGGGTCGCACCCTTGCATAATCATTCTGGAAACAAAAAGGAGATTACCTTTACTCTTGCTCATCTTTTCGCCATCTAAACCGATCATGCCGGCATACATATAGATACGCGCATAATCGCGCTTGCCGAGGATTCGTGACTGTGCAGCGCCCATTTCGTGATGAGGAAAGAGAAGGTCGCTTCCTCCCCCTTGAATGTCAATCATAAATTCAGAGGAATCATTCAAAGGTAAGTATGCAAGAGCGATTGCGCAACACTCAATGTGCCATCCTGGGCGACCCGCTCCAAATGGTGAAGGCCACGCTGGTTCACCTGGACGTTGTAACTGCCAAACCAAAGCATCCAAAGGTTGCTTCTTTCCGACTCTCTTGGGATCTCCCCCACGCTCAGAGAAGATTTCAACCATCTTCTCTTGCGACAAGTGCGAACGGCTGCCAAATTTTTCATCCGAGTCAACAGTGAAATACAGATCACCATCGACGGAATAGACAGTATCGGCTTCTTGAAGAGATTGAATCGAATCAATAATAAGAGGAATCGCTTCAACCGCGCCGATATAGCTTTGAGGTGGAATCACATGCAGATTAGCCATGTCTCCACGGAAAAGATCAATCTGTGAATGCGCCAAATCCTCCCAATCAACCCCATCTCGATGTGCACGTTCTAGAAGCGGATCATCGATATCCGTGACATTTTCTACGAAATTCACTGTCTTTCCCATCGCGGTGAGATAACGATTGACTAAATCGAAAGTTATATACGTTGCGGCATGGCCCAAATGCGTTGCATCGTACGGAGTAATTCCACATACATACATTGAATACTCTGCTTTGTTGGGCAAGGTAACGGCCGAATTTGATGCAGCGTTATGCAAAGAAAGCATCGGGAAGACGAATCTAGAATCAATAGGCGGCAAATAAACATCAGACCAAGATTTCATGTCACCATCCTAAGGGAAATTAGAAAGCGGGCCATGGCACAGGGGGCCATTCTTGAGAGGGTAGAGGAAACACTTTTGAATCAATCAAACGATTAATGCGTGTAATCGTGGCATCAATCTCAGCGGCGGTGATCAATTCCTCCAAAATGGGTTTCAACTCCCCATCTATAAGAAGCAGAAGGTTCTCTAACTGCGCTATTTCGGTCTCGGTCAAAGGATTGCCAGCCCATTGCCACAAAACGGTGCGAAGTTTATCTTCTGTATGGAAAGTAACACCGTGGTCACATCCAAGAACTTCCCCAGAGTGGGTTGGAAGCAGGTGACCAATCTTGCGATCTGTATTATTGATGACGGCATCAAATAACGCCATCTTCCTTAATTGCGGGTGATCTAGTGAAAAGAAATTCATCAAATCAATGGACTCGTCAATATCAATCCATTCTTGAACCATTCCAAGTCCAAATGGTCCTTCCCTCAAAAGTGTGTATGGCACAACGTTAAAGCCACCGAAGGAACTGATGGCATAAGCCGCAAATTCACGTTGGGCAAGAGTGCCGTCCGGGAAATCCCACAATGGTCGCTCACCAGCCACAGGTTTATAGATGCATTCAATCTCATGACCTTCAGCAGAAACGCTCGCGAAGAGCGTTGCATTCGAAGCATCGATAAGGCGTCCCGTAACTGACATTTCCCCGAATTTCAGAACCTTTTCTTTATCTTCTATAGCCATTAGCCCTCGGGCAAAGATGACCACGTGGATCTAATGGCAATCCACAGAAGGGACAAGGCAAGCGACCAGCATTGACAACAGCCAAGGACCTTTTAGCAAATGCATCGGCTTGAGCTGGCGTTAAAACTACTCGGAGAATATCTGGAGCGTTCTCATCATCATCATCCAATAATTCATCGTTATCGACGTCGCCCGGTGTGACTCCTTGGAGCTCAATGGAAATCAATTGACGATCTGAAACCCATGTCAGAGCTATAACGCCAACACGAAATTCCTCGAGGATAGGTTGTTCCAAAGGCAACTCGTCTACTGGTTCTTGGGGTCCACTGTGAATTCTAAAACTGGGATCAAGTCGTTTAAGTTCGCGCAATAGCAACGCAATACGTTCGGCAATGGCTAGGACTTGGGCTTTCTCCGCGACTACGGAAGTCACTCTTGCGCCATTTCTTGCTTGCAGAAAAAAAGTACGCTCCCCCGGACCGCCAACAGTGCCTGCTATGAATCGTTCAACGGGATCAAAAGTAAAAATGGTCCGCATCTACTTACGACCATTAACTTTCTTCAATCCTTCGCCGCCACCTACGAGCAATCTCTTTGAGTGTTTGCTTGCGAGAATTTCATTGATGGAATGTGATGAATTATTCATAACGAGTAATCTAGGTCGGGCGTTAGATAGATCCACTATTGAGATTGAGGCAGGATCTATAACAATTCTTTGAAAATCATCTAGCGCCATACCTAAGCATGAGGCGATGATGGCTTTGATGACATCTCCGTGAGAAACGATAACAACATGACCTTTGCCCCGTTTCGCTGCAGATTCGGTCACAGATTTCATGGCTCGAACTTGCATCGCTCGCATAGATTCGCCCTTGGGGAAAGTTACTTTCGAAGGCTTCTCTTGAATGGTTTTCCATAGAGGCTCCTTAGATAAGGTCTTCAACGTGCGACCAGACCAGGTGCCATAGTCCATCTCGTTTATCCCTTGGTCAATTACAACCTTGGAGCCATTACTCGTAGCCCACGGTTCAATCGTTTCGGCGCAGCGAATCATGGGACTAATGCGCACGCTCTTGACTTCAAGATCTCCGAGACGAGTTGCCAATTTCTTCGCTTGTTTCTTGCCTTGAGTGCTCAGATGTATGTCATCAATTCGACCCGAAAGAATCCCTGCTGCATTAGCAGTTGAGTGGGCATGACGAACAAGGACAACCAATGTCATCTAAGAAACCACAAATCTAATTCCATAAGGTGAAGGTTATCGGTCTTTTTTGACTCCCGCCCTTCAACTCTCGACTAGTCTTTTCATATGGAAATACGTCGCGCTGGCAATAGCGGTCTATCGGTCTCCCGTTTAGGTCTGGGAACCTGGACCTGGGGTCGTGACACCGATGAACATGAAGCAGCTGATCAATGCCGCGCCTATCTAGATGCAGGTGGAAACTTTCTCGATACCGCCGCGACATATGGAGAGGGCGATTCCGAAAGAGTTATTGGCGGTCTCATTGGCACTCTCTTCAAGAGAGACGATGTCGTAATTGCCACGAAAGCGGGAATTACTTCTGTAGATGGAGAACGCATTAAGAACGCTTCCCGTCACTCCCTCATTGCCGAATTAGATAAATCCCTTCTTCGTCTTGGAACAGATTTTGTCGATCTTTGGCAGATACACGTGTGGGATCCAACAAATCCACTCGATGACACATTATCGGCCCTTGATTATGCCTATGCATCAGGCAAAGCACGTTACGTTGGAATTTCGAATTATTCTGGATGGCAAAGTGCGCGAGCAATTACACGTCAAGAAGATTTCCCGAGCAAGGCACCCATCGCCACAATTCAAAATGAATACTCTCTTCTCAATCGCCAGATTGAGACCGAAATAATCCCGTGCGTCACAGAACTTAACGTTGGATTGTTGGCATGGTCGCCACTAGGTCGAGGAGTACTAACGGGAAAGTACCGAAATGGAACTCCCAGTGATTCACGCGCAGCAAGTTCTCACTTCGCAGCATTCGTTTCCCCATATCTGGATGACCGAAGCAGTCGGATTGTTGAAGCGGTCTGCGTTGCCGCCGAAGGACTTGGCTTCTCTCCTTTGGAGGTTTCACTAGCTTGGGTACGAGATGCACCTGGCGTAACCAGTGCGATCGTAGGAGCTCGCACTGGTGCTCAACTGCGTGGAATTCTCACTTCCGAGGAAATATCACTTCCTGCAATTGTTCGTGATGTTCTGAATGAGATTTCTGCGATTTAGCAATTCTCCAAGAAATTCTCCAAGACGTGGACACCAAATTTCAAACCATCAACAGGTACTCGCTCATCGACGCCATGAAAGAGCGATGCAAAATCAAGCTCTGGTGGAAGCTTCAATGGCGAGAAGCCAAAACCTATAATTCCCAAATCCGAAAGCGCCTTATTATCTGTGCCTCCGCTCATTAAATATGGAACGGGAATTCCATCAGGATCTTCGCTAAGTATTGAATTGCACATTGCATCTACGAGTGCGCCTTCAAAATCAACTTCGAGGGAGATATCGCGAGTAATGGTTTCAACCTCGATATCGGGTCCTACAAGTTGGCGAATGGTGGCATTCATCTCATCTTCGTAACCCGGCAAAAAACGACCATCGATAACCGCTGATGCGCTTTGAGGTATGACATTTGCTTTATAGCCTGCCTCGAGCAGCGTTGGGTTAGCAGTGTTTTGAAGAGTCGCCCCAATCATTCGAGCCATAGATCCAATTTCAGGCAAGAGTGGTCGTAAATCCTCAGCGTTATATGGCTTTCCAGTTACTCGTGCCACTTTTTCAAAGAGAATCCGAACAGTCTTGGTATACCTCTGGGGCCATTCATGATTTCCGATAGTCGTAACTGCTTGAGAAAGGGCAGTAATAGCGTTCTCGTCATTAATCATCGAACCATGCCCTGCACGGCCTCGAGCGGTGAGCCTCATCCAGTGAATTCCTTTTTGTGCCGCTTCTACAAAGTAAAGCCTTTTGCCGTTCTCTACAGTTACAGAGAATCCCCCAACCTCAGAGATGGCTTCATTGCACCCCGCAAAAACTTCCGGATGCTCTTTGACCATCCATCGAGAACCATAGAGGCTGCCAGCCTCCTCATCGGCAAAGAAAACAAGAACAATTGTCCGAGGGGGTTTGTATCCAGATCTCGCCCATTTTCTGGCAACAGCCAAAATCATCGCATCCATATTCTTCATATCTAGCGCGCCACGTCCCCAAATCATTCCATCGCGAATCTCTCCACCAAAGGGATCCATCGACCAATCATCGGCATTTGCAGGAACAACATCTAAATGACCATGAAGAACCAGTCCTGGTCTTTCCATATCTGATCCACTAATTCTTGCGACAACATTGCATCGTCCTGGAGCTGATTCATAGACCGTGGAAGCGATGCCAACCTCTGCCAATTTAGAAACTACGTAATCCGATATTGCCTTCTCGTCGCCTTTACCATCACCATAATTAACGCTGGGAATACGGATCATCTCTTGGCATAAAGTGATGACATCTGATTCAAGTGCTTCCCGCTCTGTTTGGGTCGCTGTTGATGCAAGGTGGCTAGTAGTCATGGCGTATGTTCTCACCTTTGTGAAGAGATTGTTGGGGACTTCCTCGGGTTTATCGAGAGGTTTATCGAGAGGTTTTGTGCCTTTCGCTGTGCGTTGATACCCTTGCACCTCACTCGTCCGGGTGGCGGAATTGGCAGACGCGCTAGCTTGAGGTGCTAGTCCTCGCAAGGGGTTCGGGGTTCAAGTCCCCGTTCGGACACAAGTTAGAAATACTAAAATCGACAAAATTTGATAACAAAAATTAATCTAATTTACCCTCGCAATTTACCTTCACTTCTTGGACAGCGTACCCAATCTAGGCAATGATAAAGAAACGATTTACCCCTTGCAATAAATAAAGAAAGGTACATACGTGTCTAAGAAACTCAAAGTTATTTCTGCAGCCGCAGGAATTGTTTTAGCATCTACTGCACTTGCAGTTATGCCAGCAACTGCTGGCGTTAACGCATCAAAGGCCACATCGGCCGCAAGTTTTGGCGGTATCGGAAACCTGATTAAGGCCGCTAAAAAAGAAGGAACACTCAATCTCATTGCAACTCCACGCGATTGGGCAAACTATGGCGCGGCCATGGACATCATGACAAAAGCCTTCGGAATAAAAATAGTTAGCGACAATCCCAATGGATCTTCGGCTCAAGAACTCGCTGCGATTCGTACGACTAAGAACATGGAAAAGATGCCTGATGTCGTTGATATCGGTCTTTCATATGTTGCTGACGCAGGCGGTCTCTTCGCCAATTACCGAGTACAAACATGGAATGACATCCCTAAAATTTGGAAGAGCCCAGTAGGTAATTGGTACGGTGCATACACAGGTTCAATCGCTATGTGTTACGACACGTCAGTATCCCCTGCTCCAACCTCGATAGCGAGCCTAGACAACATCGCATACAAGAATATGTTTGCTATTCAAGGCGATCCAACAGCCGCACAGCAGGCTTTGATTTCAGTGTTTGCTGTCTCTGTTGCCATGGGTGGAAGCGTGAAGAACATTCAACCAGGCATCGATTTCTTCCATAAATTGAAGTCACAAGGCATCTACGTTCCAGTGGTTGCAGATCCAGCAGCCTTCGCTGCCGGATCATTCAAGATTTTCTTGACGTGGGACTACAACGCGCCTGGCTTTATTGCCACCGCAAAGAGTGCATTAGGTAAAACCGTAAAGTGCACCTATCCGAAAGATGCACTTGTTGCTGGAACTCCTTATGTTCTTGCAATCAACAAGACAGCTCCTCATCCAGCTGCCGCACGCCTTTGGGAAGAACTCATGTTCTCTAAGACCAACGGTAAATTGGCTGAGGACCTAACCGCAGCGGATCTTGCTCTTCCACCAGCTGAACTCTTTGCTCTCGTAATGGGTGGCCAGAATGTATTTGTGAGTAGTGGAGCTACGCCAATTACAGATGCTGCAATGAAAGACAAGGTCGCACCTCCGACTTCTTTGATAGTTCCTAGCGGGATGCCTAAGTCGGTTCTGCCTACTTTGGCTCAACAGACAGTGGCAATCACGAAGCTAAAAACTGCTTGGTCGAAAATCTAACTACGTGTCCTTAACGACAACGAAGCGGGCCGGCTCCCTTAAAACAGGAGTCGGTCCGCTTCATTTCGCAAACAAGGGTAACTCCTATAAATCCGCACTTCCCCTATTGCCTTTCTTCGCTTTCATCGCATATTTCTTAGTGTTTCCTTTAACTTTCATAGTCCGAGATGCATTCTTAGATAACGACGGAAAATTCACTTTCGAAAATTTTGCCGAATGCTTTAAGGGTGTATATGGGCATTCATTCTTCGTATCGATTCAACTCTCCTTCATTTCAGCCGCTATCGGCGCCGTCGTAGGCGCCCTGATTGCGAGTGCGATCGTTAAAACCGGAAGTAGATTCAGGAAAGCTACGGCCGCATCAGCTTCAGTTCTCGCAAATACAGGTGGAGTTCCCCTCGCCTTTATGTTTCTTGCAGGCTTTGGCACTGAAGGATTAGTAACCAGGGCGCTCAAATTTCTGGGCTGGAATATCTATGGTGGAACCTTCACGCTTTTTTCCTCAGCCGGCATCATCTTGGTCTATTCATTCTTCCAGATACCTTTAATGGTTCTCATTTTTTCCCCGGCTTTAGAAAATGTCAGACCGGAATGGCGTGAAGCAAGTGATTCACTAGGTGGCACTCGTTTGACATATTTCCGACGAGTAATGGTGCCTCTACTATTCCCGGCCTTTATATCCACTGCATTGTTGTTGTTTGCTAATTCTTTTTCTGCTTACGCAACAGCGCGAGCGATGACCGCGGGCACTCTCCCGCTCATGCCTTTACTCATAGGGAACTTGGTCGATGGCAATGTAATCGCCAACCAGCAGCACCTTGGTCAAGCAATGGCGGTGTGCATGATTGGGGTTTCCATTATTGTTATGAGCATCTATGTCTTAGTTCTGCGTTTTTCAAAGGTTAAAAGATGAAACAAAAACTCAATCTGAGTAACCGTATCGTTTTGCTCGCTGGCGGCGCCTTCTTTATCTTTCCGATGCTTGCTGCATTTGAGTTTTCTTTGCGGACTAATGAAAGTAAGTCATATGGCTTCGACAATTTCCGATGGATTTTTGAACAGGATGGCTTTAAGTCAAACCTGAGCGTTTCCTTTCGGTTGGCACTTGTCACCGCTATTTGTGTTCTAGTGTTGATGGTCCCCACTGTTGTTTACCTCCATCTAGGAGGTGCCCGCTGGAAACGTCTCGTTGAATTCATTTGTCTCGTACCTTTGGTGGTCCCGGTAATTTCTTTCGCATTAGGAGTTGGAACAGCTTTCCCAATCTTCCTGCAATCCACTGTCTATGAGCTCTCTTTCTTGTACGTGATAGTTTCGCTTCCTTACACGTATCGAGCTCTAGATGTAGGACTATCTTCTATTCCTTTGTTGACCTTAGTGGAGGCATCGCGTGCTTCTGGTGCATCCATGCGACAAACATTGATGTACGTGATCATTCCAACAATTCGAACCGCCGTGAACGGAGCAATCTTCTTGGCAATTGCTCTCTCTTTAGGTGAATTCACGCTAGCTGTCTTATTGCATTGGGACACATTCCCAACCTGGATTGCGAATGTTTCGCAAGGACATGTCTTAAACGCAATCGCTCTCTCGGTACTCTCCCTCTTCGGTGCGTGGGTAGTTGTCATGATCTTTGCCCTTGCTCCCAAATCTCTTCGCTCGAACAAAATACAGGAGGCAACAAAGTGATATCCGAAAACAGAGTCTCAGTTGAACTCAAAGGACTTCGAAAAGTTTACGGAACTGCCGTTGCTCTAGATAATTTCAGCCTTGACATTGCTCCTGGCGAACTTGTCGCATTGCTTGGTCCATCAGGGTGCGGAAAGACCACCGCATTACGCATTCTTGCTGGATTAGATACCGATCATGAAGGTCAAATTATTATCAATGGCAAAGACATTGCGAGTATCCCGGCCAATAAACGAAATATGGGCATGGTCTTTCAAGCGTATTCGCTCTTTCCAACTATGACCGTTTTGGAAAATGTTGCATACGGATTGCGTGTGAGAAAAGTTGATCGAGAAAAGAGAAACAAGAAAGCTCAAGAATTGTTAGACCTGGTTGGCCTTGGAGAAATGGGCGCCCGATTGGGCCATCAGCTTTCAGGCGGCCAACAACAGCGTGTGGCTCTAGCGCGAGCACTAGCAATTCAACCCAACGTTCTTTTACTCGATGAACCACTTTCAGCATTGGATGCACAAGTACGGACCCAATTGCGAGATGAAATTAAACGCATCCAAATCGAGGTAGGAACCACAACCTTGTTTGTAACCCACGATCAAGAAGAAGCAATGGCTATTGCTGATCGCGTAGGAGTGATGCGGCATGGCGTCCTAGAGCAATGCGCACCACCCCAAGAGGTTTACCTCAACCCTGCAACTGTAAAAGTTGCCAAATTTGTGGGAGCGATGAACTTGATGCCAGTAGAGATTCTTTCGTCTTCATCGGTCAGTATTTATGGGCAGAGTGTTGCTTTGCGAGAAGGCGGAAACGTGGCTGGAACGATGGCCTTGGTGCGTCCTGAACAACTCTCCCTCGCCTTGGCAAAGACCCAAGGCCGAGCCTCTGCAACGGTTTTTAATCTCACCTTCCTTGGGCCTTTGACTCGCATTTCAGTACGAATGACAGGAGATGCACGTACTTTGTTTGTCTCTATGCCAAGCTCGGCGGCGTTGGAATTTGTAGCAGGTTCGCTCGTTGATGTTCGTGTTCTTGCTACATCGGTGCTGCTAGACGCATAGAATTCGTTACATGATTACCCTCGCGGAATCTCGCGAACTTATCCGGGAGATTCCTGATTACCCGTTGCCGGGTATTAGGTTTCAGGATCTCACTCCCCTGTTAGGTCATGGGGAAGGATTCGCCTGCGTAGTGCAAGCGTTAGAGCCTCTAGTGAAAGATGCAACACTTATTGCAGGAATTGAAGCGCGCGGTTTCATTTTTGCAGCGGCGCTAGCTAAATCATTGAATTTGGGTTTTGTCCCAATTCGCAAAGCAGGCAAACTCCCACATGTAACAATTGAAGAGAGTTACGGCCTTGAATACGGGAGCGATGTCTTGCAAATTCATACTGATGCATTTACACAGGGGTCTAGGGTGCTTCTACTTGATGATGTTTTGGCAACCGGTGGCACAGTAGTCGCCGCATCTACACTTATTTCACGACTTGGCGGATCAATAGTTGGCGCAGCAGCAGTATTGGAGATTTCTGGACTTGGCGGACGCGAACGCTTCCAAGAAAAACACCCAAATATTGGTTTTGATTCGTTGTTTCTGGTCTAAACCTCACTCACAACCTGGCAGGATTAGCCCGTGGCCGAGTTAATTTATTATTGCGGAACGATGGATAGCGGTAAATCCACCCTCGCCCTACAAACAGCGCATAATCATCAGAGCCGCGGACGTACAGGCGTGATTTTCACAAGTAAGGATCGAGCCGGAAGTGGTTTGATTTCATCTCGCTTAGGACTCCAACGAGAGGCCCTGGAAGTCGATTCATCGTTAGATTTGCATCGATTCGTTGTTGATCAATTATCAGTGGGTGAACGTATTGATTATGTAATCTGCGATGAAGCACAGTTCTATCAACCAGAGCAGATTGAGCAGCTGGCCAAGATTGTCGATGGATTAGGCATAGACGTTTTCGCATTCGGGATTCTGACCGATTTTCGAACATCGCTATTCCCAGGTTCTGCGCGTTTAGTGGAATTAGCTGATCGCGTTAATACTCTCCAAGTAGAGGCGTTATGTTGGTGTGGGAATCGAGCAACACATAATGCCCGCACCTCAGGTGGAGTGATGATCACTGAGGGAGAACAAGTTGTCGTGGGAGACGTTGTCCCGGGTCAGGAGATCTCTTACGAGGTCTTATGCCGCAGACATCACATGCGTCGAGTAACGGCTAGAGCATCTCGCGCTGCACATTCCTCCTATGACCCACTACCCTTCAATTCTTAAATACATCCTCTGAAAGGTTCCTCATGAAAACACGCGGTCTTGTCGTTAACCATGCTAGCGCTCCCCTTGTTCCATGGGAGTTTGATCGCAGAGACCTTGGGCCAGATGATGTCGCGTTGGATATCGCCTACGCAGGTATTTGCCATTCAGATATTCACCAAGCACGAGAAGAGTGGGGTCCTGCAATATTTCCCATGGTTCCAGGACACGAAATCGTTGGAACTGTGCGCGAAGTCGGACCCTCTGTCACTAAATTTGCTGTTGGTGATCGTATAGGCGTTGGAGTATTTATTGATTCGTGCCGCACCTGTGAAAACTGCGTTCGTGGGTTACAGCAGTATTGCACGCAAGGAATGACAGGTACCTACAACACAATGGAACGCGATGGCACAACAATCGCTCAAGGTGGCTATTCAAACCTTTTCGTTATTAATCAAGATTACGCAGTGCACGTACCAAACAATCTAGATATGGCAGGGGTTGCACCGCTACTTTGCGCTGGCATCACTCTGTACTCCCCATTGAAACATTGGGGCGCCAAACCAGGTATGAAAGTCGGCGTAATGGGATTGGGCGGCCTTGGTCACATGGGCGTTAAATTTGCCGCAGCCCTTGGCGCTCACGTAACCGTCCTTTCGCATTCACCCGGTAAAGAAGCAGATGCCAAAGCTATGGGAGCTCATGAATTTGTCGTCACAAAAGATCCGAAGAACTTGAAGGCACTTGCGTCAACTTTTGACCTAATTCTCAATACTGTTTCAGCAGAACTTGATATCAATACCTACCTCGAACTCTTGAAACTCGATGGCACCCTTGTCGTTATCGGACTTCCTGGAAAGCCATATTCCGTAGAAGTTGGGACACTGCTAGGAGCTCGACGTTCGATGTCGGGATCGATGATCGGTGGCATTCCTGAGATGCAAGAGATGTTGGATTTCTGTGGCGAGCACAATATTACGAGTGACGTAGAAATCATTTCAGCTGATTACGTAAATACCGCTTACGAACGCACTGTTGCAAGTGATGTTAAATATCGCTTCGTGATTGATGCAACAACTATCTAATCTTAGGCAACGAAGCTGTGTAGTCCCCATGCAAGTAGTGGGGCTACTGCTAATGCAGGTAGCAGATTTCCTACC
>WLMD01000026.1 GCA_009700405.1 Actinomycetota bacterium
AGATCAATGACTATCTCATTAGGCGTGATTATTCCGTGTCCAGCTCTCTCAGTAACTATCTTCAGAGCCTGTGCTGATTCGAGGTTTTGCGGTATTGCAGTAAGAGAACTTGGAGTTACGTGGAGCCACAAGACCGAAGATGCCATCAGTGCAAGTGCAGCGAGAGCTGCCAGAAGTACTGAAATTGGCCTGCGAATAACGAATCTTCCTATTCGCGCCCACATCCCAGACATCAAGTCTTTACGTGCCATCAGTCCTTGGAATTTATATGGTGTTACACCGCGACGACCAAGAATTGAAAGCATTGCTGGTTGAAGTGTTAGTGCGGCCAGTACTGAGACGATTGGAATTACGATTCCAGCGGCGCCCAAGGAATGCACAAAGGGAACCGGAACTAATAGGAGAGTCGCAATACCAATGGAGACACTTAGTCCGGAGAGAATTACAGTGCGTCCAGCAGTCGTCATTGTCTTAGCTATAGCTTCATCTACCGAAATAACCTCATCATCCATGAGTTCTCTGCGGAATCGGTGCACAATAAGTAAGGAGTAATCAATTGCTAAGCCAAGCCCAATAAGTTCGATGATGTTTGGAATATAGAGAACCATCAACATTTTATGGGCCATGATGTAGATAATCCCAAGTGCCAGCGAGATTGTCGCTGCGGCAAAAACCAATGGAACAAACATTGCCAAACAGGCGCCAAGCACTAAGAGCAGTAAAAGCAGCGCAAGCACAATCGCCAGAATCTGTCCCCATCGCAAATCAGAATCCAATACAGGAGCGACATCGTGCTCGATGGCGGGAGGGCCTGTTACAAGCGCATCCGGTAAACCTTGATCATCGAGTGCTTGCCGAAAGCGCTCGGTATATTGCGCCGCATCAATGAGTGAGAATGATGTGCCAATACTTGTGAAGAGAACGCCAGCTAATGCCCGTTGCTGAAATATGTGCGAAGTAGGTATAACGAGTGAGGCGGCTACCACTTTCTCTTTGTAGATTTGAACTTGAGCGTCAGTGGTTTTCTTAAATTTCATGAGAACGGTAAATGTGCCTTCGGTGTTTTCGTTGAAGTGTTTAGCTAGTAGCTGGTCAGCTTCTTGGGATGCGCTTCCAGGAATTGTTACTGACGTAGTCAGGTGGCTATTGAGATTGAGTCCAGCGGCTAGACCAAATAACGAGACAACAACCCAGATCCCCACCACAGGGATTCGATTGCGTACAACAACCCTCGTCCATTTCAGAAGCATTTGCTGAGTCTAACGAAGCACCTGCAGGGCTTTTTTAATTAAGCCGTTGCAGCATCCAAGAAATCGCAGACTACGCGCTTAAATAGTGCAGGCTCTTCAATGTGAGGCATATGTGATGACTCAGGGAATAGGTGCCATTGAGCCCCAGGGATACGTTTATGTATTTCCCCCACCATATAAGGCGTGGCCTCATCGTATTGTCCAGAAACCAGGAGAGTAGGAACATTTATCTCTGCAAGTCGATCTGTGATGTCCCAAGTTTTCAAAGAACCGATTGTGTGAAATTCGCTCGGCCCATTCATCGTGTAATACACAGTGGGATCAACCTTAAGTAAATCAAACGAGGCGACAACACTTGGTGGCATCGGTACGCGACATACGTGGCGGGAGTAGAAGATTTGCATGGCTTCTTCATAGGCAGGGTCGTCCGTTGTTCCTGCTTCTTCGTGCTTAAGCAGTATTGCTTGATTCTCTGGCGGCAATTGCGCGCGAAGTTTATTTGCTTCGCTTACCCATACAGCCATACTTGATGGGGAATCAGCAATGACTAGAGCCGCTAAGCCCGATGGTCTGCCAATTGCGTACTGCATTCCCAACATTCCACCCCATGATTGACCAAGAATGGCGTAGTTCTTATCTATTCCGAGTTCTTTCGTTAATAGAGAAAGTTCTTCCATAAAAAGTTCTGGAGTCCAGAATTCTTTTGGCGCATTTGGGATAAGCGTTGAATTTCCGCAACCCAATTGATCGTAAAGCACACAAGGGCGCCCGCTCATGAGAATCAGATCGGCAGCTGCCTCCAAATAGTTGTGGCCAACGCCAGGTCCGCCATGGAGGAGGACAACAGGCGTCTTGCCTGAATTCAGATCTCCTAATACTCGATACCAAGTCTGCCCATGCTGCCATTTCATTACAGACTCTTTCATCGGTATCCCCATTTCAAAGTTGTTCAGTTATTCAATCTTAAAAGGTTTTGGACAAGCCGCAATCTTTGGAACGCTCATTTTTGCTATGACTGTTCCGGTGCTGGGATGCACTGCTTGAGCAATCCCAAGATTTCCCTGAACTGAGAGAAATATAAATGCATCTTCAATGGTGAATCCCCAATGTTTGACCAAGAGATTGGCTGCTTCCTCGCACGCAATCTGCAT
Source organism: Actinomycetota bacterium (assembly GCA_009700405.1). Classification (GTDB taxonomy): domain Bacteria; phylum Actinomycetota; class Actinomycetes; order Nanopelagicales; family Nanopelagicaceae; genus QYPT01. Next base: position 2,402 of record WLMD01000026.1, read on the forward strand.
AGCGCCTGGAATATCTTCGATGGCAACTCCATGGGTAATCCACGAAGTCTCAGTTTCGGTCACTGGATATTCAGTACCAATTCCTTTAATCAGATTAACTCGAATGAGAACATCACCTGCAATTTCAATTCCCGTGCCGCAAATTTCGCCATCTCCCATGGATGCATGCATATCTCCCATGGAAAGTAGCCCACCTGGATGCTTCACAGGCAAATGAATAGTCGAACCTATTTTGTTCATATTGTTATCAAGGTTCCCTCCGTGCTTGCCAGCGGGAAGCGTAGAGATATCCCCTGACTCAGGCGCGAGACCTATGACTCCAAGCATTGGTGATGCAGGAAATGAGACATTGTCGTTCATCGTCACGATGCCATCTTTTACATCGAAAAACCGCGCATATTGTTCTTTAATAAGGTGCTGCAGTTGGCCATTTCCTGGATATGTGCGTGCAACTCCACGCGGTCCTGGTTGAATATCAAGAATGGTTACCGACAAGGTGTCGCCCGGTTGCGCCCCAGTAACGAAAATTGGCCCAGTCGCGGGATTAATCAGTGAATCTGGAATCGGCAAGAGCGCGTTCTCTGCATTGGTAATTGCACCCATGTAGCAATCCCAGGTTTGAACGTGGATGAGGTCACCAGGTGAGACAGTCAGAGCGGGTGCATGTTCAGAGTTAAATGAGAAAAAGTGATGATCTCGTGACAGGTAGTGGTCAGCATCTTTGAATGAGGCTTTATTGCGTCCGAGCTTGATCACTAATTCACCCTGGCTTCCTAGTGCTAAAACTTGATTATGGTGAGAGCATAAGCCATTAATCAGCAATCTCAGTAGGTATTGCTAGCCAAAATAATCACCATTCGGAGGTGTTCAGTGCATCGTCACATTAAGGTTCTTAGTTCATTCGCAGGAATCGCAGCTCTTATTGTTTCGGCAGTTGTCGGAACTTCATCGGCATCTGCAGCAGCGGCAGGAGCGCTCGCTCCATACGATGCCAAGCATGCAGGTGGCACGGTTACATTGGTGGCTCAAGCAGCAGCAGGAACGCTTGATCCCAAAGTTAACTACACCGCTCAATTTTGGCAGCTATACCAGGCTACATACGATGGATTGCTTACATTTAGCTACGGAAGTGGAGCGACAACATTTGTTGTTGTCCCTGACTTAGCAGAAGCACTTCCAGTTTCCAGCAATGGTGGAAAAACTTTAACTTTCAAGCTTCGCAGCGGAATAAAGTTTTCAAACGGCAAGCCAGTAACTGTTGCCGATGTTAAGGCTTCATTTGAGCGAATCTTTAAAGTTTCATCCCCAACTGCAGGTTCTTTCTATAACGGAATCGTTGGAGCGGCTGCGTGCCTCAAGACTCCAGCAACGTGCAAGTTAGATAAAGGAATTGTTGTAAATGCTGCAAAGAACACCATTGTCATGAATCTTGTTGCAGCTGACGAAACAATCCTTTCAAAGCTCGCTGTTCCACACGCAGTTATCAACCCAGCATCATCTCCTTCCAAGGATGCCGGCACAACGATTATTCCTACAACTGGTGCTTATATGTTTAAGTCATATAACCCAAATAAATCCCTAGTAATGGTTCGCAACCCTTACTACAAGGAATGGTCACATGCTGCTCAGCCTCAGGGGTACCCAGATCAGATTTTATTCAAGTTTGGAATCACACCTACTGCCCAAGTTACAGCAGTTGAAAATAACCAAGCTAACTGGGCATACGATCCAATTCCGGCAGATCGCCTCAATGAAATCGGCACGAAGTACGCATCCCAGGTACACGTGAACCCATTGACAGCTATGTGGTATTTGCCAATGAACGTCAACATTGCACCATTTAATAATGTTAAAGCTCGTCAAGCAGTGAACTACGCAATTGACCGTGCAGCCATGGTAAAAATCTTTGGTGGCACTCAATTAGCTGGTCCTGTTTGTTCGTTCTTGCCACCTAACTTCCCTGGCCACGTTGATTACTGCGGTTATACCAAGGGCGCAACTCCAGCCAAGCCAGCAAAGGCATGGACTGCACCGGACTTAGAACTTGCAAAGCAACTTGTTAAAGATTCAGGTACAGCCGGACAAGAAGTTGGAATCGTTGTCTCTGATGATGATGTTAATAAGCAGATGGGCGTTTATCTTCAATCTGTTCTAACTTCGATCGGGTATAAGGCAACAGTGAAGCCAATCTCTGGAAATATTCAATTTACATATATCCAGAACACCAGCAACAAGGTTCAGATCTCAGTTTCTCAGTGGTATCAGGATTATCCTGCAGCCTCTGACTTCTTAGATGTTCTTCTTGGGTGCGCATCATTTACGCCAAATTCTGATTCATCAATCAATATGTCTGGTTACTGCAACAAGGCACTAGATGCCAAAATGGCTAAGGCAAAGACTTTGGGCCTTACCGATCCTGTAGCAGCAAACAAGTTGTGGGGTCAGATTGACCAAGAAGTTATGGCCGATGCTCCAGTGGCCGTAGTCTTCACACCTAAGCAACTTGACTTCATCTCTTCTGGAACGAAGAATTATATCTTCTCTCTTCAGTACAAGATGTTCGTCTCACAACTTCAGGTTAAATAACGCAATAGAAATCAGGTAAATAAGTACGTGGGCTTAAAAGATAGTAGCGAAGCGATCTTCTCCGAATCACCGGGGAAGATCGCTTTGCGCATCCTTGCCAAAGATAAACGTTCGATAATTTCACTTTCAATTCTTGGAGTGATTATTTTCTTGTCCTTTATGGCTCCTGTTTTTTCACATTACGTAGCCAATACCAATCCCTTTGAATCAAGTCTGAATGCCACAATAATTATTCATGGCGCTGAGAAGCCGGTTTTGGAAGCATCCACCACCGGACTTGGACTAGGCGTGACCCCAATTGGGCCAACGTGGAATATTAGAAGTTACTTCTTAGGTGCCGACGGCCAAGGTCGTGATGTGATGGCGCGCTTGCTCTATGGGGGCCGAAGCACGCTCATCATCGGTACAACAGCGGGGCTCTTATGCATCTTCTTTTCATTACTTATCGGAATCATCGCCGGCTATCGCAGAGGGTGGATTGACGCTGTTCTTTCCCGAATCCTGGACATCATTTGGGCATTCCCGGTCTACCTCTTAGCTATCAGCCTCTCGGTTGTACTTCTCACCTCAGGATTGTCGATCGGGTTCATTCACTTAGGTCCGGGCTCTTTTGCGCTGCCAATTGTGATTATTGGAGTTGTTTATATTCCCTACGTTGCACGCCCGATTCGTGCACAGGTTCTTGCTCTGCGTGAGCGCGAATTCGTACGCGCCGCCGTTGGAACAGGTGCGAAGCACTCAACGATTATTTTCCGTGAGATTTTGCCAAATGTGATGCCCAGTGTGATTGTCTTTATCCCAATCATCGTTTCACTTTCAATGCTCACTGAATCGGCGCTTTCATTCTTATCTATTGGAGTCCAACCACCAGCGGCATCATGGGGAACGATTATTAACGATGGATTGGCTCTGCTTTATACGCGGCCAATAGTTGGCTTGGCTCCGGGGCTCATGATTGTTTTTACGGCTGCCGCACTAAATCTTTACGGTGACGCAGTTCGCGATGCGCTCGACCCTAAGACAAGAGCGAGGGGCGATTAATGTTTGCTTTCATTCTTCGTCGTCTCTCCGCAATGGTCTTTGTGCTTGTCTCAATTTCCATTCTTGTATTCTTTATCTTCTTCGCGACTCCAGGAGTTGACCCTGCAGCGCGTATTGCAGGTCGCAACGCCGATCAACAAACTCTTATGCAGGTGCGGCATTCATTCGAACTAGATAAACCAATGCCCTTTCGGTACATCTCTATGATGCGCCATCTCTTTATAGATCGCGACCTGACTTCATACGTCAATCGCGGTGCGAAAGTTATTCCACAACTATCGCAAGCAATTCCCGCAACGTTTTCATTGGTTATTGGCGCCGCTATCCTCTGGCTCTTTGCTGGAATCTTCTTTGGAATCATGGCGGCAAGTTCGCGAAGAAAGTGGATAGATCCAACAATCTCATTCTTAGGCATCGTGGGCATTTCTCTGCCTGTTTATTGGCTCGGTGAAGTTGTAAACCTCATCACACAGTCCAAACTTCACAACTCAGTCTTTCGCTGGGTTCCGCCTCTGGGGTATGTCGGTATCTCTGAAAGCCCTTGGCAATGGTTCTTGCACCTATTTTTCCCTTGGTTGACTCTCGCAGTTCTTTACGCAGGTATTTATGTTCGAGTCCTGCGAAACGAAATCATGGTCGTAATGGGCGAGGATTACATAAAGACTGAGCGCGCTAAAGGCGCTAGTGAAAAACGCATCCTTTATAAGCACGCTACGAGGATGAGCTTGATGACCATCGTGTCCTTATTTGGCTTAGATTTTGGTGCGCTGGTTGGTGGATATGCGCTCTTAACCGAGGTTGTCTTTGGCATTCAAGGGGTTGGAAAACTTACTTTTGATTCCCTGCAAAACTTTGACCTTCCAGTAATTATGGCCACGGTTATGTATTCATCATTCTTTGTTGTCTTCATGAACGCCTTAGTTGATGTGCTCTATGCAGTTCTGGATCCGCGGGTGCGTCGTGTCTGAGAAATTATTAGATGTTAAGAATCTTCACGTCACTTTTGAAACTCGCAGAGGTGATGTCCGCGCCGTCAATGACCTTTCTTTCTCACTGGGCAAAGGTGAAACGTTAGGGATCGTAGGCGAATCTGGTTCTGGAAAATCTGTTTCCATGAATGCCGTAATGGGGCTATTAAGAGATTCCAATGTAAAGATTTCAGGTGAAGTTTTCTTTAACGGCCAAGATCTGTTGAAGCAAAATGATGAGACGATGCGATCAATACGTGGCAAAGAGATTGCAATGGTTTTTCAAGATCCAATGACAGCACTAACTCCTGTCTATTCGGTTGGATGGCATATTGTTGAACAGATTCGTCTTCACACGCAGCTCACAAAGAAAGAAGCACATAAGCGCGCCATTGAAATTCTTGATGAAGTTGGAATTCCAGATGCTGCAAGGCGAGTCAATCAATTTCCTCATGAGTTCTCCGGAGGCATGCGTCAGCGCGCGATTATTGCTATGGCGCTAGCACTAAACCCAGCACTGTTGATTGCTGATGAACCAACGACTGCGTTAGATGTAACAATTCAGGCGCAAATCTTGGATCTCCTCAAGCAACTGCAGAAACAACATAATTCTTCAATCATTATTATTACTCACGACATGGGAGTTGTTTCAGAGATTGCCGATGAAGTTCTTGTTATGTATGCAGGACGTCCAGTTGAGAGAGCCACTAAGCAATCTCTTTTCGCTAATCCTCAACACCCTTACACCCAAGGATTAATGAATTCAGTGCCACGCGTTGATCGCCCACGTTCTGCCCATTTGGATGCCATTCCCGGACAACCCGCTTCTTTATTGAATTTACCTGTCGGGTGTGCCTTCTCTAATAGATGCTCAAAGGTACATAGCGCATGCTCTGAAGTGCCTGTCTTCATGGCGAATTCAACTGGTCACGGAAGTGCATGCTTCTTAGTGGGTGATCGATCATGACTTCTCGCGAAGTGATTCTTTCGGTCAGCTCACTGTCCAAAAATTATGAGTTGGGATCTGCCTTTTCCCGCGGCAAAGATGTTGTCCATGCGGTTGAAGATATTAATCTTGAAATCCTTGAAGGCGAGACTCTTGGAATAGTAGGAGAGTCTGGCTGTGGCAAATCAACCCTTGGCAGAATGATTGTCAGGCTTGAAGAACCAACTACTGGTGAAATCATTTTTGAAGGTGATGACCTTTCTAAGCTTTCCACTAAAGAGTTACGTGAAAGACGCAAGCGCTTCCAGATGATTTTCCAAGACCCTTACGCTTCTCTCAACCCTCGCCGCCAAATCGGCAAGATTGTGGAAGAACCATTGCGCATCCATGGCATGGGTAAAGATGAGCGCGAAAAGATTGCTAAAGATTTACTTCGCCGAGTTGGTTTGGATTTGGATGCCTACGAGAAGTATCCACACGAGTTCTCTGGTGGACAACGCCAACGTGTAGTTATTGCGCGCGCTCTTGCACTTAACCCTCGCCTTGTTGTTGCCGATGAACCTGTCTCAGCCTTGGATGTATCAATTCAAGCTCAAGTTTTAAATCTCTTTAAAGACCTTCAAAAGGAATTTAACTTAACCTACGTCTTTATCGCTCACGATCTCGGTGTAGTGCGCCACGTTTCTGACCGAATTGCTGTGATGTATTTAGGCAAACTCGTTGAACTGGCACCAGCGGATGCGCTCTACGATTCGCCTGCGCACCCTTATACAAAGGCTCTTCTTTCGGCTAATCCTCGAATGGGCGAAGGTGATACCAGGGAACGAATTATTCTTAAGGGAGATATTCCTAATCCAATCAACCGCCCTGATGGATGCGTCTTCAATCCGCGTTGTCCAAAAGTCCAAGAGAAATGTAAAACCGAAAGTCCCGCACTTCTGCAAGTGGGCAACCGACAAGTTGCTTGTCATTTTCCGGAGAACTAACCAAAACTAAGGAGCCATCTCATGGTCCAACCAACCGTTAAAATCAGCAAAGAGCAGCATATTTGGGCGTATAGCGCAGAGATGGCTCCGGTAGTTAGCGTTGATCCAGGCACCGTTATCGAAATCGAAACATGGGATTGCTTTACGGGCCAAGTGCAAAGTGAAAGCGACACTGTTGAGAAGTTAGATCTTTCTCGCATCAATAGCGCAACGGGTCCAATTGCTGTTAAAGGTGCTCAGCCAGGGGATTCACTCTCTGTAACTCTGATTGATATTCGTCCAAATCGCCAAGGTGCAGGAATGTGTATTCCAGAATGGGGTCAACTCATTCATACAGTGAAGTCACCAACGACTCGAATCTTTAGAGTCGAAGATGGAATCATTCATATGAACGACAAAGTGTCGTGGCCGATGCGTCCAATGTTTGGCGTTATTGGTGTTGCACCAGCCAGCGGATCAATTCCTACATTTGAGGCTAACCGCCACGGCGGAAATATGGATGACAACATGAATGGAATCGGAGCGACGATTCACCTTCCTGTTTTCCAGCCCGGTGGACAATTAGCAATTGGTGATATGCACGCCTCGATGGGTGATGGTGAGATTTCTGGTACCGGTGTCGAAATTGGTGGAACCGCAATCATTAAAGTGGATCTCATAAAAGGTAAATCAGGTGGATGGCCAATTACCGAGACGGCAGATTCTTGGATTACACACGGCACAACTGCCGACAGCATCGACCAGGCACTTCAGAACGCCTGCGAGGAAGCGGCCAAGTTGTTAGTCGATGAGTGGGGATTCACTATGGAGGATGCCTTCATCTTCTTATCCGTTGCAGGAGATTTGGGGATTGCACAGTATTGCCATCCTTCTCCCGGAAGTGTGATTGCAAAGATGCGAGTTCCTAAGACATCTGCAACGCCGCACCCTTTCAGGAAGTAATTACTTAAAGCCTAATTTCTTGGCTTCACGCACTGCTACCCAATTGAGGTTGGGGTGATCTTTAAGGAACCTCTTCACGGCTGAATTATCTATTCGAGATAGATCACGCAGAGCCCAGCCGATAGCTTTGGCGATAAAGAATTCATTTCTATCGCTGTGATAATCGCAGAACTCAAAAAGCAGCGGGATATCTGTATCGAATTTGCGACCGCGTTGGTGCTGGATAGCTGCACGATTGAGCCACATGTTGTCGCTCTTATTCCATTTTCGCATGAGTGAAATGAGCGGATATTTAACGGTGAGAGGAGAGACCGCAACCCCGCCCAAGCCATCAACAGTGTCCCACCAAGATTTATGCGTAATCAGGTGTTCGACATGGTCGGCCAAGAATGACTTGTCGCATTGCTTAGCGAAGATTGAGATCACATCATTAGTGGCGTATTGATATTCGCGGTGTTCAAGTTTCCAGAGGGCTCGAGCTGTCTTGCCTAACTCGTCAGAACTAGGTGGGCTGAGTTCTTTGCACATTTCACGAACGAAAGAGCGTCGCTCAGGTGTGGCCCCTCCCAAGAATGGAGCGATACCTTTCATATATGCATGAGCACCTGCGGCCCGCTTTGCTTGACCCATGGCGGGAAGTTCGGCCTGTAGCTGACTAAGGACTGAGCTCTTAAACGTTGCCATGGTGTGATTCTACCGAAGGCCTTTCCCAGGTTAATATCGCCTTATGAGTTCCTTCCCTACTTTCTTGCATCCAGAAGCCAAATCGTGGCGCCATGAATCTACAAAGAATTGGGCGCCGAAATTTCATGCGTCAATCCCTGGGTTTTCAGAGAGCTCGCTGATCTCCCTGCCTGAATTGGCGCATGAATTGGGCATAGGAAGTTTGCATGTGAAGAATGAATCATCACGCCTTGATTTACCTGCCTTTAAAATACTTGGAGCATCGTGGGCAGTTGCACGAGTTTACGGAGAGCGCTTAGGCATTGCAGAAGCTGATCTTACTTTTTCTGCAATTAAAGAGAACGCTAGTAAGAGTGGAATAACTTTGTTGGTAGCAGCAACCGATGGAAATCACGGACGTGCAGTTGCTCGAATGGGAAAATACCTGGGTTGTAAAGCGGAAATCTTTATTCCTTATGGAGTAAGCCCTGAGGCGATTGCAGCGATTGAAAGTGAAGGAGCGATTGTTCATAGGACTGAGGAGTCTTACGACTTTGCTGTTGATAAGGCAAAAGTATTTTCCGATTCAGTCTCAGGTGCGGTTCTAATCCAAGACACTTCGTGGGAAGGATATGAAGATATTCCTGCCTGGATTGTGGAGGGCTATCAAACGTTATGTTCAGAGATAGATGAACAAATTGGTGCATCAGGAATCGACGTTGTAGTTATTCCAGTTGGGGTTGGTTCACTAGCTCACGCCGTTGTTGCACATTACAGAGGCGCATCAAAGTTTTATCCCGCGTTAGTTTGCGTAGAACCTACCGTGGCGGCTTGCGTTCTTGAGTCCCTGCACCGTGATGAGCGAACAAGTGTTGAAACATCTCCAACGATTATGGCGGGATTAAATTGTGGAACTCCTTCGGAGGCAGCGTGGCCATTACTACGAAACGGGCTCAGTGCCGCAGTTTCAATCGGTGATCAGGAATGCGCCGTAGCAGTTAAGGACCTCAATGCACATGGCGTGGATTCAGGACCTTGCGGGGGTGCAACATTGGCGGGATTGCGTGCACTTCTTAGTAATGAAAGCGCTCGAAAAGAATTAGGAATCACGAGTGGCTCACATGTTGTACTTATTAACACCGAAGGTTTCCAGGCAAACCCACTACCGAGTACTTTCTAAGGAACAATCATGAGCGAAGCAGCCGATCTTCTTGCACAGTTAATACGCATTGATTCATCGAATCCCGACCTTGTAGTGGGGGCAGCAGGAGAAGCGGCTATTGGGGATTTCATTGAGCAGTGGTTTACCACTAATGAGTTTGAAGTGCACCGCTTGGAAAAGCACTCAGGCAGACCATCAATTGTTGGCATATCTCGAGGTACTGGCTCCGGAAAGAGCCTGATGCTCAATGGACATATAGACACTGTTTCCCTTGGAAGTTATGACGGCAATGGATTAGACCCGGTTATTAGAGATGGCAAGATGTTTGGCCGCGGGAGTTTTGATATGAAAGGCGGAATCGCAGCAATGATGATTGCCGCCAAAGAAGCCAAACTAAGTGGTCATAGTGGAGATATTTATGTGGCATGCGTTGCCGATGAGGAAGCAGCCAGCTTTGGAACCGAAGAAGTTCTTGAATACTTTAGGACTGATGCCGGCTTAGTTATCGAACCTTCTTATCTTCAAGTAACAATGTCGCACAAAGGTTTTGTCTGGTTTGATGTTGAAATACATGGTCGTGCAGCGCACGGAAGTCGCCCGGAATTGGGAATTGATGCGATTGCAAAGGCTGGATATTTCTTAGTTGCTCTTGAAGCTTATGCAAAAGAGCTGATTACAAAACCTGATCCAATCCTTGGTCCAGGCACAGTTCATGCCTCTGTAATTAGTGGCGGGGAAGAGGCATCAAGTTATCCAGCCCAATGCCGAATCACTTTAGAGCGCAGAACAATTCCTGGTGAGAGTTCAGAGAGCGTTGAGAAAGAATTACGAGCAATTCTCGATGGGTTAGCAAATTCAGTGGAGGATTTCTCGTACACGCTTATTCCGGGCCTAGCTCGTAATTCATTTAAGGCTGACCCACATTCAGAGATTGCGCAGTTAACCATGCGACATCTTGGCGATGCCCTCGGACATGTTCCGCATGTTCGGGCCGAACCATTTTGGACCGATTGCGCCCTTCTTGATCAAGCCGGAATCCCATGCCTATTATTTGGTGTCGATGGAGATGGGGCACATGCGGCATCTGAGTGGGTAACTTTGGATTCGTTGGAGATTGTTACCAACACTCTAAAAAACATAATTCTGGATTTTTGCCAGACCACTAATTCAGATTAAGAACGAAATCTGCTCGACTCGCTGACTTGCCTATGAGCTCTGCATTCTTCTCGTCGGTTCGTTGCACCCAGGCATCTGCATCGGCTGGACTCTTTCCATAGCGAATATGTCGTTGAATAAGTCTTTCAACGCGTACTTCATCTGGTAAATCTAAATACCAGGATTCATCCAGCAATGAAGCGATTTCACTCCAAGGGCCTTCGTCATGAAGTAAATAATTACCCTCAACGATGACAACCTTTATCGAGGCAGATACCTTTCCTTGGGCAGCAATAGATTCCTCAATAGCGCGGTCGAAAACTGGATAATAAATCACAGAATCATTTTCACTTCGAATTCTCCGCAACAGCGCCGCAAAACTCATAACATCAAAGGTATCGGGAGCTCCTTTGTACTCGGATCGACCAAGTTCGGCGAGGACTTTATTGCTCAAGTGAAACCCATCCATTGGAACAATGGCTACTAATTCAGAGGGAAGGTTTTCACTTAAGTAATGGGAGAAAGTGGACTTGCCGCATCCAGGCTTACCGGAAATGCCTATTACTGTGCGGCTTTTTGATGAGGCAAGAAGGGATTGGATTCGATGTAATGCATCATCTATCGAGCCCAAGGTTTCTTGCATGTCACATCTTATGAGTCAAAAGAATGCTTTGCACATAGACTTTCCCTGACCCGCTTAGGAGCTAAAGCACATGCTGACTAGTAACGAACTTGATTCTTCAGGGCTCACTTCCTACGGCGAAAAGTTTCTACTAGCCCAAGCCAACGCTCTACTTGAATTTGGCGAAGGCTCTGTAATGCCAGGTGCTGGTTTCGGGTACATGGACCTGCATGGAGTTGTTGATCTTTCAATGCCAAGACAGGTCTATATCCAAGCGCGAATGATTGAAATATTTGGCCTTGCGGACATTCTTAAACTTTCTGACACCAAGCATCTTGTGACCCATGGTTTAAGGGCGCTGAAGAACAATTTTCACGATAAGGAACACGGTGGCTTCTTTAGCGCCATCACATTGCAGGGTGTACCAATCGGCGAAAACAAATTGGCTTATGACCATGACTTTGTGATTCTTGCTTCTGCCACTGGGCTTGCAATGAAAGACCCCCTTGCTCAAGAGATCTTCTCTGAAGCAACTGGGATTATGGATAAGTATTATTGGGATGAAGAATTCAATATGGTGCGAGACCAATGGGATCTCTCTTTCAAGCACTTAGATTCTTACCGAGGCATAAACGCAAGCATGCATGCCGTGGAATCTTTCACTGCTGCATTCGATGTCACGGGGGATATGAGATTTCACGATAGAGCGGTATCAATCGCTACTCGTGCTATCAATCAATTTGCTCGTTCGAATAATTGGTTTTTACCGGAACATTTCTCCGAAAATTGGGAAATTCTTACAGAGTTCAACGCAGATAATCCTGCCGATCAATTTAAACCTTATGGAGTAACAATTGGGCATCTCTTTGAGTGGTCACGGCTGATTCTTCAACTTCAACTCCAAAAGCAACCTCATGATCCATCTCTTGAATGGGTAATTGAAAGTGCTAAGGGTCTCTATCAGACTGGTAAAACTCATGGCTGGAACGTTGATGGCGCACCTGGTTTTGTTTACACAATAGATTGGCAAGGAGTTCCAGTTGTCCGCTCTCGCATGCAATGGGTAGCAGCAGAGGCCGTCATGGCTGCATACACTCTGTGGAAAATCACTGGTGAAAGCAAATATCTCAAGGATTACGACATGTGGTGGGCTTATATAGATGAGCATGTTTTGGACAAGCAATTGGGTTCGTGGCATCATGAATTGGATACAAATAACCAACCAAGTGAAAGTATGTGGCCAGGAAAACCCGATATTTACCATTCATTTAATGCATGCATCATGCCCTTGTTACCCTTGAAGTCTAGTTTTATTGCATCTGCGCTTTCGATGAGAGGTAAATAATGATTATCCGTGAAGCAATTCCTGGCGATGAAGATGCGATCATGCATCTCATTAACGAGTTGGCAATTTATGAAAAGGCCCCAGAGGAAGTCTTTGCGACATCGACAGAAATTGGTGCCTCACTTTTCCAGGAGAACCCAGTCGCTTTCTGTCATGTTGCCGAAGTAGATGGAAAAGTTGTCGGCATTGCCCTCTGGTTTCTTAATTATTCAACGTGGCTTGGCAAACCAGGTCTCTATCTTGAAGATCTCTTTGTTTTACAAGAGCATCGTGGAAAAGGCTATGGAATGGCACTTTTGAAGAAGTTGGCAGCCATAGCCATCGAGCGCGATTACGAAAGATTTCAGTGGTGGGTATTGGATTGGAATCAGCCATCGATTGATCTGTATAAACAAATAGGTGCTGAACCTATGGATGAGTGGACTGTATTTAGACTTAGTGGTGACGCGCTAAGAAAGTTTGCATTGTAAATGTCCGACACAATCAATCACGTAGTTATTCGCCCTTACCGCGCTGATGAATTTGAATTAGCGTGCGAGATACGTGAATTAGAAACTCCCGAGAAGAAAGAGCGCTTCCGGGAACGTTTTGAGGGTTCGGGGCAGTGGATCAATCACTATCTGCATTTGGCGATTGAATCCGATGGAGTTTTGGTGGGGGATATGCAGCTGAGGCATTGCGACTTTACTATGCCAACAGGTGCACTACACATGGGACTAGAGCTCGCACCAGAATCTCGTGGCAAGGGAATTGGTACTCAAGCGCTTAAGGCTGTTGCCGAGTATGCATTTAGCGAAGGACATCACCGACTTGAGGGATCTACTTCAGAAGACAATCTAGCAATGCGTAAGTCATTTGAAAAAGCAGGATGGACCTTCGAAGGAGTTTTGCACGATCTCTTCGTTGAAAATGAAAGAGGAGTCGATTACTACTCTTATGCAATATCCAAATTCATTAAATAGCTTTTGCTCCGTCAAATGTTCCCAAGTCACTTGCTGATACGTCGAGTTCGGCTAGCGTCTCTTTAATCAACCGATCAGCTCTGCATTGTTGTAGCGAGTACGTGTATGACCACAGCCTTTGCTGACATCTAATTGCGCGCATGCGTCACAGAGCAGGACCAATTTGTGGCAAGCCTTGTTGGCGCAGTTGTAGAACTGGTTTGTGGGGGATGAGCACTTTTCGCACTCTCCAATAACTTTTGCTTTCTTGCTGAAATCCACTTTCATGCGATCATCGAAAATAAAGAGGGAGCCTTCCCAGAGACCTTCATCACC
>WLMD01000027.1 GCA_009700405.1 Actinomycetota bacterium
CCGATCTCAGTTGATGATCGATTCATTGGTACGGCCGAAATCAGGAACGTAACAGCCACATCTGGCGAAATGATGAGAATTGGCGCAGCGGTAATGTGGCAAAACCCATACATGCTGAAAATATTCTCTGACTCTGAAAAGCGTGATCTTAAAACGCGTAAAGCTATCGCGGGTGGGATTAATCCATAATTACAAATGCGTTGAAGCAATCTTCATTGCCCATTCTCGATATTCGTCAGATAGTTGTTGAACTTTTGCAATCTCTGAAATCTTAGAACGCTCACCGCTTTTAGCGTTAAAGATATCTTGAATTGTTATGCCGTGAGATGGACGCGATATCAAGGAAATTACATCTCCTGCTGTAATGCTGCCTTCTTGAATAATGCGTAGATATGTTCCTGGCCTAGCAGCGTTTGTGAAGTCTTTGATAAGTGATGGTCTCTCCCAGAATCCTGCGAATACTCGACAAGGTATGCGAGGTTCTGATACTTCAAGAATTGTTGAACCGATTCCCCAACGCTCACCAATTACAGCGTGGGTGAGATCCATTCCGGATGTTGTGATGTTTTCGCCAAATTTGCCGTTACTAATTTCCTGGCCAATTTCCTTTTCCCACCAATCAGAGTCTTCGCGAGCATAGGCATATACAGCCGCGTGATATCCCCCGTGAACTTTGCGATCGATTATGACATCACCTTGCACGCCTTCATTAGCGAGTAAGACTGGACCAGACACTGGACGCTTATCAATTCCCGTACGGCCTTCACTTCCTGTCCATTCACCTTCATGAACTATGGCAGTGACGTTAATCGATAGGACTTTTCCAGAGGCGCTCAACATACTTGCAGACTATAGTTAAGAATCCCGAAGGAGGAGAGCCCAAGGAGGAGATTAACCGTGGCAATTCACGTGAGCCGACGAGATATTTTCAAAATTGCAGGTGTTGCTGCAGTAACTGCCGCTCTCGCCACTGGCGCAAAGAAAATTTTGATTTCTCCCGCAGGAACACCTATAAAGAAACTCAATAACGTACTTCCGAAGGCTTTGAAATTCTTGCCTAGCCCACCGGCAGATCCAGCCCTTTCGACTCCAGGTCTTACTCCACTTTTTACGCCGAACAAGGATTTCTTCCGCATAGATATTGGTAATGGAATCCCAACTATTTCACTCGATTCATGGCGATTAACCCTTGGTGGAATGGTGGATCACCCTAAAGAATTCACATACGAAGAACTTATTAGTCGCCCGATATTTGAACTCGATGCAACTATTGCATGCGTTTCAAACGAAGTTGGAGGAAAGTTAGCCGGTAATGCCCGTTGGACTGGCATAAGTTTAGATGACTTGATTCATGAAGCTGGACCTTCCAAGAACGCAGATCAAGTAATGGGATTTTCTGACGATGGTTTTAGCGCAGGTTTTCCAATCGCCGCACTCGATGGCAGAGGAGCGATGCTCGCATTCGGCATGAATGGTGAGGTGCTTCCTTTAGAGAATGGATATCCCGCGCGAATAATTGTTCCCGGACTATTCGGTTATGTTTCTGCAACAAAATGGATAACACAATTAGAAGTTACTCGCTTTGATCAGCGCGAAGGGTATTGGATGCCACGAGGGTGGTCCGCGCAAGGACCAATCAAACTCGCATCACGTATAGATACTCCCGAAGATTCTGGTTTTTTCTCGGTTGGAAAACCAATTGAGGTGGGGCCAAATGTTATTGCAGGTGTTGCTTGGTCATCAATGAAAAGCATTTCGCGCGTAGAGGTGCGAATTAACAATGAGCCATGGGTCGATGCAACTCTAGGACCAGAACTGGCCGCGACAACTTGGAGACAGTGGTGGTTGGACTGGAATGCCGTCAAAGGCACTACAGAAATCACTGTGCGCGCTACCGATAGTTCAGGTGAAGTTCAAAGCAATAAATCAGTCGGAACAGTTCCAAATGGTTCAGAAGGTTGGCACGCAGTAAAGGTGGATATAGGCTGATGCAATGACATCCCATGCGTTACAAACAAGAACTGCTCTGATTACTGGTGCAGGCAACCCCGAAGGAATTGGTTTCGCTAGCGCTAAAGGTCTTGGATTATTGGGTTACCGAGTTGGAATTACATCAACAACTGATCGTATTTGGGAACGCGTAAAAGAATTGGAGGCGCTAGGAATTGAGGCATTCGGTTTTGTCGCTGATCTCACTGTTGAAAAACAGGCCGAAGCTTTAGTTAGCGGATTCATTACCAAATTTAATACATTGGATGTACTCGTAAATAACGCAGGTATGACAAGTGTTTCTTCGCCCTCAGATCCAAACGAGGGGCCTCTAGAGAATTACTCTTTGGAGAATTGGCATGAGGTAATGACTCGAAATGTTGATACAACTTTGTTGGTAACTAAGGCTGCGATGCCATTTATCAAATCAAGTTCAGCTGGACGTGTAGTTATCGTTTCAAGTATCACTGGGCCATTTCTTGTGATGCGCAATAATGTCGGATATGCAACCTCCAAAACCGCACTTGTTGGTTTCACTCGCGCAGTCGCCCTTGATTATGCGCACTTGCCAATAACTGTAAACGCTGTTGCACCTGGCTGGATTGCCACTTCACACGATTCAGAACACGAAATTCTTCAAGGTACTGCAGTCCCCATGAAACGTCGTGGAACCGCCGACGAAGTTGCCTCTGCGATTATCTGGCTTGCTAGCCCTGGTGCTTCATACATCACAGGTCAATGCATAGTTATTGATGGCGGTAATGCACTCCCAGAAGAACGTGCCTAACTACTGAGACAAATCTAGTAAATCTTGAAGCGAGAGTGGTTGCCGACTCTTATATTGGTTTAGTCGTTCAAGTTCTGCTGTCAGGGCTAGAAAGACTACCGACGTAGTCATCGCGTCTCCCAAAGCATGATGGGGAGCATATACAGGGAGTTTTAGTTTACGAGCCAGGGCTTCTAAAGAAGGTTCATGTGTTGCGCTTTCTTTCACTAATGCGCAAGCCCTAGCAAGCGCCGCAGTATCAATGACTCTCTTGGGAAACTTATACCCATATTTCTTCATATGTTGTGAAAGGAATCCCCTTTCAACCCAGGCTGCGTGAGTAATGAGAACTCGCCCACCAATATGCGTAATCAGTTCAGGAATAACTTCTGACACAGAGCGCGCATTTTCTAAATCCACTCCCCGCAATCCATGAATCTGAATTGATGATACGGATGGGGCAATCGCGGGAAGAATTTCTTGATAGAAATTATCCTCGCTCTTAAAACGCCCATCGGTAATATGCACAGCGCCTACCGATATAACTTCGTCGTTTTGCAAGTTAAGTCCAGTTGTTTCAATATCGAGGGAACAGTATTCATAATCGCGCCAATAACCATCAAATCTGGGTTTCATCCAATTCATGGCAAGCGATTCGCCCAGTCACTGTTCAAAGTATTCTGAATGCTTGAAATCGCTCGAAAGGTCTCCCGCAGGTGCCTGCGTGTTAATGAATCCAATGATTCGGGAGAAATCCATGTTGTTACGGCAGTCCCTTCTTTTATGGATGCTATCTCTTCATCAAAAACAAGTTGATGTATATCTGTAAATGATGAGGTAAGGATCTCAGACTCCTCGCCCTGCAATAAACCCGCTTCTGCAGCTCTCTTTATTCTTTCTATTGTTCCTCCGCGAACATCCCCTTGCGCAATTGCCAACCAACGAGCCAATGATGCAATGGGCGCAAGTCCGCCTTCTTTCAAATTTAAACCGCCACGATTTTCGCCGGTTTGATCTACAACGAAATCTCTAACAAATCCGATGGGTGGTTTCTTGGCCAGTGCGAAACGTAATGAGTCTGCAAGGTATTCATGACTCCTTGTGGTTTCACGAATATTTTCCATAATGGTTCTTCCAAGAATTGGTTGCGTTATAGGTTGATTATCAGCCGCAATTGATGAGAGTAGGAGCGCCCCAGCACGTGTTGGGTCGGTTAACCATCCGCTTGATACTTCTATCCATGCAGCACGCGACCTGCTAAATAGTCCGTTATCCGCGTTTGCTCCATTTGAACAACGCTCCAACCCACATTTCTCCATAAGTTCGAGAATGTGTTTAGCGTTGCTCCAGATTTTTTCTGAGGGATCGTTGTTGCCTATCTGATCTGCCCAAACGATTGCTGTGTCGACATCCGATGCTGGTAACGGTTCTCCTCTTGCCATAGAGCCCAAAATTAGCCAAGAATGTGGCACGGGTTCATTAACAGAACTAGAAAGAGTGAGAATACGAGTCAAGATTGCGCCAACAATTGCAGACATGATGCCAGCAATGTGCAGCGAAGGTATTGCATTCTCGTGAAGTTCAACTAACGAGGGCTTGAGTAAGAGAGAAGCGGTAGATAGTTCATTCATATTTTGCGAGGACTCTATTGCCGCACGGATAAGTAGCGGATTTCTGAGTTGCACGGAGGACAAGTCCATTGCTCGGACGACGCCGAGTGGTTTTCCAAATTCATCAACTACAACTAAATGATGTACACCTCGTTCAACCATTTGCAAGAAAGCCGAAGCTAGGGTTGAGGTATGCGAGACGGTAATTAATGGATAACTCATCATCGAACCAACTGGAGAATCGATAGAAATCTCCCCTCGGCCAACTTTGCTTCGATAATCTCGATCAGTTACCAGTCCAACTCCATCTCTTGATTCAACCAGCGCAAAGGACTGTTCGAAGTCCGTCATTTTCTTTGCTGTTGTTCGAATGGATTCATCGGCATTAACCCAGAGGATGTTGCGCATATATCGGGTGACATTTGATTGAGAATCCGACATCAAAGCGCTAGCCGTTAAGCGGTGACGAGTAATGAGAGTTCCAAAATGGCCAAATTTCAATACCGATGGTTCGTCAACAAGTTTCCTAGGATCTGGAATTCGGTAACACAATGAATCCTCTGCCGCTCTCACTGAATACTGCGGAGGCAGACCTGTCAGTACCGAGATATGCCCGAAAGCATCTCCAGTGCTAAGTAAATCAATGACATTGCCTTTATCCAAGACTTCAACGGAGCCAGTTCGAACAATGTATATATGGTCTAGAGGTTCAGAACCAGTAGAAACAATTACAGCCCCGCGGGTAAAATATTCCACATCAACCTGTGCGGAAATCTTTTCCAGATCTTGATTGGAGAGTGCGCTAAACGGGGGTTGTTTGGCTAAGAAATCTGTGAACTCTTGCACCAAATATCTCCATTGATGAGGTTTTCGTTAGTAAGCAATGCTTATCGTATTCCCTTATCTCCATTTTCCGATGAATTATTTGCTCCCTTTAAGAAATGCCTGGTTCTGGTCCGCCATAGGAACTAAAACCTTTAGATGGCAAACAATGGTAACGGGGCTTGCAATAGGGACAGTTGTCACCTCATCTGCTGGTGACTTACAACCGTTAGATAGCGTGTAGTAATAGATATCTACACCATCTCTGCTTGTTGAACTTGGAGTCGAATTCAAATTGATTACCCGCCCCAGCAGTTCAGAATTTACTGAGGCCAGGTCAGTCACTTGTTGTTGGAGTGTTGCAACATGTTTTTGTAATGTCGAAATTTGTGATGCAACCGAAGGCGAAGCACCTTCGGCTGAATTGCCTATCGTTAAAACAACAAGAAGTGTGGACCCAATAATCGATGCTGCCAACACTCCAAAGCCTCTGCCTTGTTTCGCACCTTTTGAGATCATGATGACTTCTTCCATACTGCAATTGTCAGCGTTCATTTGAGAATATACGGTGCTGCCCTTAGGGAGAATAGGGGTTAGGTGAGAGTTAGCCCCCTTGGTTCTCGTTCTTGTTGATAGCATGCAGTCATGGATGATTCGGCGCTTCTTAAAAAGATTCGAAACAGTGTTATTGGCGACGACCAAGTCATGCATGGTCCGTATGGACAACGCCGAGTCACATACGCCGATTACACGGCGAGTGGTCGCTCGCTATCTTTTATTGAGGATTTCATTCGCGATGAAGTAATGCCGAGATATGCCAATACACATACTGAATCCAGTGGAACAGGCCTGCAAACCACGCGATTGCGCGAAGATGCACGCACTATTATTCGTGCAGCCGTGGGAGCAACCGGTGATGATGCGTTGATCTTTGCTGGATCAGGAACAACTGGCGCGGTTGATAAATTAATCGGCATACTCAATATTCGAATTCCATTTGATTTGGATAAGAAATGGCATCTTTCTGACCATATTCCCGTTGAGGGCCGCCCTGTTGTATTTATTGGCCCCTTCGAGCATCACAGCAACGAGCTTCCATGGCGCGAATCAATTGCCGATGTTGTCACTATCCACGAGGATATTGATGGACATATCGATGTGAAGCACCTGGAACAAGAATTGGTGAAGTATCAATCTCGTACCTTGAAGATCGGGTCATTTTCTGCGGCAAGTAACGTGACGGGAATTATCACTGACACAAACGCAGTTTCCCGGCTCCTCCATGAGCATGGTGCTCTTGCTTTTTGGGACTACGCAGCGGCGGCTCCTTATGTAGAGATTAATATGCATCCCGTAGACCCATTAGCGCGCAAAGACGCCATTTTCTTGAGTCCTCATAAATTTATTGGTGGGCCAGGAACGCCGGGAATCCTTGTTATTAATAGAGAAATCGTCGAAAATTCTGTTCCTGCTGTTCCTGGTGGAGGCACGGTTGCTTATGTAAATACAAATGACCACCGCTACCTCTCCGATATTGAACACCGCGAAGAAGGCGGTACGCCTGCGATTATTGAATCGATTAGAGCCGGGCTTGTATTCCAATTGAAAGACGCGGTCGGAATTTCAACAATTCACCAACATGAAGCGAAGTATTTAAATAAAGCAATAACAGCATTTAGTAAGGATTCTCGGGTTGAATTGCTAGGAAACCTGCAAGCTGAACGCCTCTCTATTCTCTCATTCATTTTACGTGGACCCTCGGGCAAATATCTTCACCACAATTTTGTAGTGGCTTTGCTCAATGATCTTTTCGGAATTCAATCACGTGGTGGTTGTTCTTGCGCGGGTCCTTACGGACATCGTTTGTTAGGTATTGGAGAAGAGAAGAGTCACGAGTTCGAGAGCCAAATTCTTAGTGGATGTGAGGGAATTAAGCCTGGTTGGGTGCGAGTTAACTTAAACTATTTCGTTTCCGATGCAGTTGTAGATCACGTTATTGATTCCGTTTTATTTATTGCCGAGCATGGTCATCTATTTCTTGTTGACTATCATTTCAATACAGATACAGGGTTATGGCGCCATCGAAAAGGACCAGTAGAACCTCCAATGCGATTGAGTTCGATTTCCTATAACAATGATGGTGATATGACTTATCCAATTAAGCATGATCGCACTCCTGAGAGTTCTTTGAAGGAATATATAAAAGAGGCACATGAATTAGCAGCTACAAGAGTGGCAAACTCTATAACCCATGAAAACATCACCCTCTCGCAACTTATGGGTGATGAATTTGAATCATTACGCTGGTTTGAACTGCCTGTTGAGTGCATTAACACTCCGCAAATTACTCCACCAATTGCCTAATACAACGATTGTGCAACAAGTTCTCATTTAGCAGTTGTAGGCATGTTTTGTGAGGCTCTAACTGATACGGTCGCGACATGTCTTACGAAACCAGTTGGAATCAATGGCGCCAAGATCGCCTCAAAGCGGTAGTTGACCCTCTTGGAAATCTTGCGTTAATTGAAACTCGCTGGTTTGGGCAGGGCGAATCAAGCACTTTAGAAGAAGCGACTAAAGGGAAACCCCAGACTGTTCTTGCGACAGAACTTGAGCGTAAAGATTTTGATGGCACTGTTGTTGCGCAAGGTCTGCGTTTATGGGATTCAAATTCTGAAAGCATCCAAGCATTTCAAACTATTGATACTTATCCCTTTGACGCTGCTTGGGTAATTGAAGCAATTTTTACGCCGCATCCGGCAGATCGTGCGGTTGCATTTGAATATATTCGCGATAACGGTGGTACGCGTGACCTTGTTGTTCCAGGTGATATTTCAGCGAAAATAGATGGAGTTGACTACACACTCAACGCATTTGATGACGATGGTGTCTTGTTACTAGTTTTCGGAGATAAGACAAATGGTTCGGAGACTTATCCTGCAGGGCGCTTTCTTTTTGTTGATAAAGAAGAAGGATCAAATAAAATCATTCTCAATTTCAATCAGGCCTTTGTGCCACCTTGTGGTTTTTCGATTCATTACAACTGTCCGATGCCACCACCACAAAATCGTCTACACCTGCCCGTAAGAGCTGGAGAGAAAATTCCCGTTTTCAAAGATGGGTATGAAGTTCACTAAAACAGTTCAACCAAGAAGGCAAACTACAACAGGAGGAAAGATATGAAGCCAGGAAAGAAGTTCGGAGTAGTAGGCGTTGCCTTCGCGGTAGCTCTGACTCTATTCGCCACAAGTGCGCCCGCAAATGCAGCATCAGCTGACGCAACTATCGACATCGGTTCACTCTATGAGCCACAGAACCTCGATAACACAGGCGGAGGCGGACAAGGCGTCGTCGAAGCACTCAATGGAAACTCTTATGAAGGCTTATATCGTCTTACTGACGCTGGAGTAGTTGAGAACTTACTTGCAACTGCAAGTAAGGTCAGTAAAGATGGTTTGACTTACACCTTTACATTACGTAGCGGTGTGAAATTCCACTCCGGCAAGACCATGACTTCAGCTGACGTAAAGTTCAGCTTAGAAAAGGTTTCTGCTACTGATTCTAAGTCAGCTCGCAAGAGCAGCTTCAAGGTTGTTAAGTCAATCGCAACACCTGATGCAAAGACAGTAGTTGTCACTCTTTCCAGCCGTTCAATTTCCTTCATTTATAACCTGACATATATCTGGATTATGAACTCGGCAGCTAAAGATTTCGCTACCGAAGAAGACGGAACTGGCCCTTACAAGCTCTCTGCTTGGAAGCGCGGATCCACACTTTCTCTAGTCCGCAACGATGCATACTGGGGCACAGCGCCAAAGAATAAGACCGTTGTTTATCACTACTTTACTAACGCTACTGCTCTAAATAATGCTCTACTTACCGGTGCAGTCGACGTCATAACAAGTGCGCAAAGCCCAGATGCTTTGGCTCAATTCAAGAGTAGTTCTTACAAAATCAGCAATGGTCAGTCAACAACTAAGTTGATTCTTGTATTCAATGACCGTGTTGCTCCATTTAATAACGTGAAGGTCCGTAAAGCAATCACTTCGGCCATTGATAACAAGAAGCTTCTTGCATCAATCTGGGGAGATTACGGCACACTGATCGGTTCAATGGTTCCTCCAACAGATCCTTGGTATGAGGACTTGACTGGTGTGAATCCTTACAATGTCACATTGGCAAAGAAGCTTCTTGCTGCTGCTGGTTATGCAAAGGGATTCACCTTCCGCCTAGATACACCTCAATATGATCCACACCCAGCCGCTGCAGCATTCATTAAATCTGAACTTGCAAAGGTTGGCATCACTGTAAACATCAACTCAGTAACAGATGACCAGTGGTACAACAATGTATACAAGAAGCATGATTTCGCTGCAACCATGCAGGAGCATGTTAATGACCGCGATGTTGTTTGGTACGGCAATCCAGATTTCTACTGGGGCTATAACAACACAACAGTTACAAGCCTAATTAATCAGGCTGAACAAGCAGCTAATGCACGTATTCAGGCATCACTGCTAAAGCGTGCAAACAGAATCATCGCAACCGAGGCAGCTAGTGATTGGATTTACTTATATCCACAGATTGTTGTTGCATCATCAACACTTTCGGGATATCCAATTAATGGTCTGAACTCACAGTTCTACGCGTATAACATCGTAAAAAACTAGTCCAAAATAACTAGTATCTACTAATACGCAGAATCCGGCTCAGATGCCTCAATGGGCTTCTGGGCCGGATTCTCGTTACTCTGATGTAATGAAGAGGAGAAGAAATGGCTAAGTACCTAGTTCGCCGTTTCGCCTTCTTATTACTTTCTCTCGTACTTGCCAGCATCGCACTTTTTGTTTTACTTCGCATCATCCCCGGCGACCCGGCTAATGCTTTGCTTTCGGTCGGTGCAACTCCAGAACAAATAGCCGCGGCACAACATGAAGTAGGTTCGGATCTCCCTTTGATTGTTCAGTTTCTTAATTGGGTCCGTGATCTTTCTACTTTTCAATTTGGTGAGTCAATTATTAGCAGCTACCCGGTTGGCCCAGAGATAACATCTCGGCTTTCGTTAACTGTTCCACTTACCCTTATTGCTTTTGTGGTCGCCGTTGCGATTGCTCTGCCACTTGGTTTTATTGCCGCATTTAAAGCGAAAACTTGGTATGGAACCTTACTCAATGGCTTTTCACAACTGGGAATTGCAATTCCGGTTTTTTGGGTCGGAGTCATTTTTATCTACATTTTTGCGCTCAAATTCATGATTTTGCCTTCTGGAGGCGTGCCACCTGAAGGTTGGGCCAATATTCCAGGAACACTGAAATATCTACTGCTACCGATTGCGACGATTGCCCTCGTTATGTCTTCATCCCTAACTCGTTATGTACGTTCGGCAACACTTGATGTTCTTGGTAGCGATTACCTTCGAACCGCCCGCTCTATGGGGTCGACTTTCACGCAGGCAATGACTCGTCATGGCTTACGTAATGCCGCTGCGCCAGTTATTTCAATCATAGGAATCGAACTTGCCACCACCTTCGTTGGCGCGGTTGTAGTAGAGAGCGTATTCGCACTGCCTGGCCTGGGAAGTCTCTTGGTTCGATCCATTGCTCAACATGATTACCCAGTTATCCAAGGAGTACTTTTTGTAAGCACTTTTGCGGTGTTAATGATCGGTTTTCTCGCTGACTTAATCCAGCGCATTGTAGATCCGCGACTAATTAGTAGTTCCGCTGGTGATCTGCGATGAATCAAGTGAAATCTCGCCGCTCTTGGTCGCTTATTGTCGGCTTAGTTATTATTTCAACAATCACACTCGTAACACTTATTTCTCTTGTTTGGTTGCCTTATCCAATTGATAACACTGATGGTGGGCGACTATCGCCACCAAGTTGGTCTCATTTACTCGGAACAGACAAACTAGGTCGCGATTTAGTGGCTCGTTTAATGGTCGGTGCCCGCATTGCCCTATCTGTTGGTTTTTCTGCGGTATTGATTGCTGGGATTGTTGGACTGACACTTGGGATGGCTGCAGGTTTTGCTCAGCGTTGGCTCGATGAATCATTGTCCGCACTGCTAGATATTTTGATTGCTTTCCCAACACTCTTGCTTGCAATGCTCATTGTCGCTGCACGTGGATCATCTTTAACTTCCGCAATATTTGCTATTGGTCTTGGAATGTCAGCAATTATCGCAAGGCTCACTCGTCTCCTTGTAAAACGAGTTTTGGCAAAAGACTTTATTACTGCATCTCGCGCCTCTGGCACTTCATGGCCAAGAATAATTGTTCTGCACGTATTGCCTAATATTTGGCCGACCCTCATCGTGAGTTTCGCTTTACAATTTGGATTAGCAGGATTGGCCGAAGCGAGTTTGTCCTATCTTGGACTCGGGGCACCGCCACCGAATGCATCGTGGGGAAGTTTGTTACAAGAAGCCCAGGCAACGGTAATGACTTCGCCAATTGCTGCAATTGCTCCTGGACTATTCCTTGTTGCATTGGTAATTGGCGTCAATCTCATTGCCGATGGTTTGCGTGAAATTGCAGACCCAACACTTAGGCGTTCGCGATGAATGTACTAGAGATTAAGAATCTCGATGTCACTACACCTGCTGGGGTAAAAGTAGTCTCTGGGGTTTCTTTTTCAATCGCTCCTGGTGCACGACTTGGACTTATCGGTGAATCTGGCTCAGGTAAATCTTTAACAGCCTTAGCTGTAATTGGACTCCTTTCCAGCCAATTGAAAGCATCAGGGAGTGTTCTTCTCGGAGATTTAAACCCCCAGGAAATCCTTGGTGCACCTGAACGGATGCTCAACACAATCCGTGGCAAAGTCGCAAGCATTATTTTTCAGGAACCACTTACCGCCCTTGATCCACTAATGAAGATAGGTCGGCAATTGGCAGAGCCACTGCGTCGTCATCAAGCTATCTCCGGAGATGCACTTGAAAGTGCAATTATTGAAGCGCTAACCGAGGTCCGTATTACCAATCCAGCAAGAATTGCTCAATCATTTCCTCACCAGATCTCAGGTGGCGAACGCCAACGTGCAGCAATCGCAATGGCCCTAGCTTGCCAGCCATCGTTGCTAATTGCCGATGAACCAACGACGGCACTTGATGTCACCGTCCAATCTGAAGTTTTAGCTTTATTGGATTCCATTGTTTCTGAGCGCAATATGGCCTTGCTTTTCATAAGCCATGATTTGGCTGTCGTTGGGCAAATTACTGACACTGTTGTTGTTTTGAAAGATGGATTCGTTGTTGAATCTGGCTCTCTTCAAGAAATAATGGCGAATCCGAAACATCCATACACACAAGATTTAGTTAAGAATGCTCGCGTTCTAGATGACGCTCTCGACATTGCCAAGGATGGGAAGTGAAATGACTACCCTCTTGCAAACTAAAGACCTCAATTTCTCATATCGCACCGCTACGCCGATTCTCAAGAATATCAATGTAGCTATCACCGAGGGCGTGAATGTTGGCTTGGTGGGGGAATCAGGTTCAGGAAAAAGCACACTACTTCGACTTTTACTAGGGATCCTGAAGCCAACAACTGGCGAGATTCTTTTTGAAGAGGAGAAGCTTTCTCTCGATGATAAATCCCAAGCGAAAATCTTTAGAAGTCAGGTTCAGGTGGTCTTTCAAGATCCTTACTCTTCACTTGATCCACGCCAGCGTATCGATCGATTAATCGCAGAGCCTTTGATCTCGTTGGGATTAAACGAGAAGAATGGCTCAGATAAAAAAGCTCAAAATACATGGGTCACCGAGCAAGTAGTGAGCGCCCTTGAGGCGGTAGGACTTTCCGCCGATTCGGCTAAACGCTATCCGGATGAGTTTTCTGGTGGCCAACGTCAGAGAATTGCCATTGCACGAGCAATTGTTTGTAAGCCACGAGTACTTCTAGCCGATGAACCTGTTAGCGCACTAGATGTTACGACCCGTGTTCATATTATTGAATTACTTCGAGATTTAGGGCTCATGCACAATCTGACAATCGTTACCGTGTCACACGATTTGGCGGTGGTTGCCTCTCTATGTAAAGAGACAATCGTCTTGGAGAGAGGCGTTGTAGTTGAGCAAGGGCTGACTTCGCAAGTTTTGGGAGCGCCCTCTCACCCATATACAAAGAAACTTATTGAGAGTCTGCCGCGTCTAAAGGCTTAGGAAAAGAAAAAGTTCGACCCCTCAAGTGAAAGGCGAGAGAGGTCGAACAGTGCGCCCGAAGGGATTCGAACCCCTAACCTTCTGATCCGTAGTCAGATGCTCTATCCGTTGAGCTACGGGCGCGTTCTTTGAGAAACTGAATCCTATCAGGGGTTTTGACCTAGGAAAGACCTCGTTAAAACGCTGATTATCAATTGAATGTAGACGGACTTAGTAATTTGTTCGCACAGTCAGGATTTGTGACTGAAGATCGAAGCCTTAATTGAAAAAACTAGAAGGAAGGTTTTCCGGCGGCGAGCGCTTTGGCTGTTGTTGTGAGCGGCCAACGCGCATCTAGGGCAATTATCGCATCAAATTCAGCCATTGTTGATGGAGGTGACATTGCAACCTTAAGCAAAGTTCTTTCTCCGATTGGAACAATCTCAGACTGATAGAGCTCGAGTTTCGCTGCGAAATATGAAACCCATGGAGTCATGATTGTGGCCATTGTGCTTCCTCGAGCCATTACTGAAGCAAACTTTGGATACAGGTTATTGGCGTTGGTTTGGATCTTCTTTAGGTACGTGCTCTTGGCTTGCTCTGTAGAAAGGGTTAGTAGTGAGTCGATATAGCCAAAACGCAGTGCAATCTGAGCAAGAGTTGGATTTGGGAAGTTCAGCCAGTAAGCCTCATCTATGGCATCGGCGTAAACACGTAGTGTTTCTGATTTCAAGAACAACTTGTCGAATACTTCCTGGGTAACAGTGACTGAACTATTGCCTAGAGCGGTAAGAAAGGCGTCACCATTGGTATTAAAAGTATCTAATGGGAGTTCGCGTTGTTGTGCAAGCATTTGTGCCCATGGTGTTATCGCATCAGCGAGTGAAGTATCGCGTGAAAGATAATCGGCGAAACCAGGGAATGTTTTCTTATCCATAACAACTAGTAAGTCGACGAAAGCACCGAACTCTAAATTGTTCACAACTAGTTTTTCATAAGCCAACTGTTGATCCTCGGTCGGGAAAGAACGGTGGTAGGCAACAAGGGCATCGGTAAGTATTTTATGAATCACTTTGCTGTTTGCATAAACATGGGCCCAGCGAGTTTCTATTTTTGATCCTTTGAGAGCACCTAATTTTGTGTAGAGAACGCAAGTAAGTGTCTCCGCAGTTTCTGCATCAATTTTTGTTGCTCCCGCTTTGGTACACGCATCAACAACAACAGTTGCTTTCAGGGCCGATCCTGAATCTGCAATCACAGGTACTGGTGCAACAGCAACAACAGAGTGAGTTTGAGTAATCGTTGGTGGAACAATTGGATCTCCAGCTACCGGTGCTGGTGGAGTCGGATTAGTAATCAACGTTGGTGGTTTTGGTGCAACAACTGGTGGTTTTGGGTTAAGGGTTAACCCCCCTTGTGTTGCTCCTGCAAATGCAGTCTGTTGACCAACTGCTCCAATAAAAATAAG
>WLMD01000028.1 GCA_009700405.1 Actinomycetota bacterium
GCTCTTTCTCTTCCAACTAAGGCAGTTTTCTTAGAAACTCCAAGCAATCCAATGCTAGAAGTTGTTGACATCCGAATGGTCAGCGACTTGGCACATAAAGTTGGAGCCACCGTCATAGTTGATAACGTAATGGCATCACCTGTTTTACAAAAACCTCTGGAGCACGGCGCCGACGTTGTTATGTACTCAGCCACTAAACATATTGATGGACAGGGTCGCGTTCTTGCTGGTGCAATATTGGGTAGCGAGTCATACATTAAAGAACAACTCAATCCATTTATTCGCCACACCGGACCATCGCTGAGTCCATTTAATGCCTGGGTTCTAGTGAAATCTCTTGAAACTATGAGCATGCGAGTCAAGCGTATGAATAACAGCGCTCAGTTAATCGCTGAATTCCTCGAATCACGCGCTGAGATTAAGAGTGTTCGATATCCAGGATTAAAATCTCACCCTGGTTATGAGACAGCTCAAAAACAAATGGATGGCGGCGGCTCAACTATTGGTATTGAATTTGCTGGAAAACAAAGCGACACTTTCAAATTCATGAATGCACTCAGGATCATTGATATCTCAAATAACTTAGGCGACAGCAAATCTTTAATAACTCATCCAGCCTCTAGTACTCATAGACGTTTATCCCCTGAAGTCCAGGCGGAGATGGGAATTACGGGATCTGTATTGCGTTTATCGGTGGGGCTAGAACATCCTGAAGATTTGTTGCGCGATATCGAGGAAGCTCTTTAATTAAGTAGCTGGGCAACTACAAGCAGCCCTGAATACAAACTTAGATACGTTATAGACCAATGGAAAATCTTTCCTGCAGTCTTTGCATAGGATTCAGAATTATCCCGCAACTGCAAAAGTTGATAAGCAAAGACCAAACCTAGGCCAACAGTCACGACCAAGGCCCATAAAGGTAACTCTGCAGTTCTAATTAGGACGACTGAAGAAATAATCATCGCAATAGTGTGAAACCACATTTCTATTCGAACTCTTTCGCGCGTTGCTACAACTGGAAGCATTGGAACTCCAGCGGCTGCGTAGTCGTCTTTATATTTAATTGCGAGCGCCCAAAAATGTGGTGGAGTCCAAAAGAAAATTACTAAAAAGAAAGCAAGAGCCGACATCGAAAGTGAGTTAGTAATTGCTGCCCATCCGATGAAAACAGGCATACAACCTGCAGCACCTCCCCACACAATATTTTGTGCCGTACGTCGCTTAAGTCCCATTGTGTAAATGAGAACGTAATAAGCAATTGCAATGAAGGTAAGAAGTGTTGCTAATGGAGTAGTAAATACCCAAAAAATTATTAAGGAGAGTACCCCGATTAGAGTTGCAAAAATTGCAGCTTCCTTATTATTTAAAACTCCGGTGACTAATGGGCGCTTAGATGTGCGCGCCATAAGCCGATCTAAATCACTTTCGATAA
This sequence comes from Actinomycetota bacterium, assembly GCA_009700405.1. Taxonomy (GTDB): domain Bacteria; phylum Actinomycetota; class Actinomycetes; order Nanopelagicales; family Nanopelagicaceae; genus QYPT01. The sequence goes on from WLMD01000028.1 coordinate 1,433, forward strand.
TCATGTTAAAGGCGTTTGCAGAACCCGCGGCCAATGTTCCACCGATAATCGCTGCAAGAGTGACGCCAAGTGGAGGTAAGGATTTATTGGCCAAGACCATTGCTGGCAATGTCGAAATCAGAAGTAGCTCTACGACCCTTAATTTCATTAAGTCGATGTAGCCACGGACCTTTTCACGCGTGGAAGATTGAGCGGCGATGGTCATTAGTGGAGTTTACTCAGCAACGTTGAACGCGCTTCCCAGGGTGCTCTCAGGCTTAAGGGTTATTTTCCTCCTAACGAAAGGGAGAAAACATGACTACAAACACTCCAAAGCCAGAATGGTTCGAGATGGCCGATGCTGACAATGTGGCCTTTGGCGCTCATCGCTCTGCTCGTGCTGGGATAACCCGACGCGGACGTCTTGTGGCCCTCTCAGCTCCACTGCTTCTAGTGGCGACTGGATTCATGTACGCCCAGGCTTCCGACCAGGGTCCTGCATCGGCCTCAGAGGTTGCAAGCGCCAGCTCCCTTAACCAGAGCGCTCCTGCCGTGGATCAAGGTTCACCTGCCGTGGATCAAGGTTCACCTGCCGTCAACCAGAGCGCTCCTGCTTCTAGCCAATCACTTTCTACTTCTTCGGCTCCAAAGCAAGTGGCACCTCAACAAGCCACAGTTACTTCACTAACTAACTCATTGCCTAAGCCAACAGTGTCGGCAGCGTCAATGGGCGACGACGATGAAGGCGACGACGATGGTGATGACGATGAAGGCGACGACGATGGTGATGACGATGAAGGCGACGACGATGAAGGCGACGACGACTAAGCCCTATATTCTTACCGAATGCGCCAACGTTCATTCATTCTCTTATGCACGCTGGTATTCGTAAGCTATTTAGTTCCACAATCAATTGCCGATGACACGGTCACATCAACTTCATCTTCACCTGCAAAGAGTTCTACCCAGACGCGGTTGGCTCTCGTAAAAACTATTACCGGAGATATCACTCCTAAATCTGTTCGAGCATCGGGTGCCGGACTAGTAAGCGCGCACAACATGATGTACCGCCACTCCGTAACTATTTATGATGCGAAAACTCTCGAACTTCTAAAGACCATTCCTGATTCGATTACTCTCTCTAAATTTGGGTACAAGCAATATTCCGGAAATTATCAAGGTGCACCAGTCGAGGGTTCATATTCACCTGATGGTAAATATCTATATGTAACTAATTACGCAATGTATGGAAAAGGGTTCAATCGAGAAGGGCACGACACTTGCAGCCCAGCTTCTAAGTTTGATCGAAGTTTTCTGTACAGAATCAACCTTAGTAATTACGAAATTGATGCCGTCTACCAAGTTGGAGTTGTGCCTAAGGTTGTAGAAGTCACTCCAGATAATAAGTATTTACTTGTTACTAACTGGTGCTCCTATGATCTAACGGTAATTTCAATCGAAACCCAGAAGGTCATAAAGTCTCTTTCAATTGGCGCATACCCGCGGGGCATTGTGGTTTCTAAGGATTCAACCACGGCGTACGTTGCACAGATGGGTGGCACAACAATTCATCAAATTGACTTAAGAACTTTTGCTAAAAAACTAATTCCTATAGGAGTTAATCCACGGGCAATTGTGCTTTCACCAGATAACTCCAAGCTTTACGCAACACTCAATCAATCAGGAAAAGTGACTGCCTACGACTTAGTTAAACGTAAAACCATCGCCACGGTTACAACTGGCAAGGCAGCACGAAGTTTGACCATCTCAAGTGATGGCACAGCGCTATTTGTTGTTAATTTTGAAAGTGGAACCGTATCTAAGCTCAATGCTTCGAATTTAAAGATTCTTCAAACAGTTAAGGTCTGCACACAACCAATCGGTGTTACTTATGATGCAACCATGAATCGAACGTGGGTTGCTTGCTATTTAGGACAAATAAAGGTTTTCGATAACCTTTAAGCGGCTGGGCTAATAAGAGGAGCCGCCAATTTCCCAAAGAGCTTGTCGATGGTTGTTCGAGCGGCATTTGTAGGAACAGATCCCACATGAATGTGGTCTGCAATAGCCACAACGATGTATTGGCGATCACCTGAGTCCACATACCCAGCCAAACTCACTGTTCCATCTAGTGTTCCTGTTTTTGCGTGTACGAGACCCACTGCCTGAGGCGCCGTTGTTAAATATCGTTTCTCTAACGTGCCAGAAACCCCAGAAACTGGAAGCCCCTCATAAATTGGTAAGAATTTAGGATCGTCTCGGATCTTCTGTAAAAGCTCGGCAACTAATTTTGCTGTGACTCGATTCTCTTTCGAAAGACCACTTCCATCAAAAATCTCAAGACCGGTGGGATCCACTTCAAGACGAGCCACTGCATCATTAATAGTCATTGAGACGCCAAGGTTGCTCATCCCGTATCCAGCAACACTCGAAGCATTGAGAACCAATCTATTGGCTAAATTGTTATCGCTCCATAAAATTGCGAACTTAACCATTTCTCTCACGGTAGGTGAATAAACGGTTGCAATTTCTTCTTTCGAATTAGTTATGACTTCACTCTTTGATAAAGGCGTGAACGTTGCTTTAAAGCCAGCGTTCTTAAATGCTGTTTCGATGAGCGGACGATCTTTAGTGAATAGACCTGAATAACCGATTGACACGCTCTTGAAAGGTATTCCTTGGGAGTTCTTTAGAACAGGAATTGCTTTCTTTATGAGGTTGCCAATCCAGGCCCTCTTGTTGGCAACTGCCTCTTTATATGTATTAGTCAGCCAAGGATCATAAGAGCCAACTAGAACCAATGATGCTGATTCTTGTCCTGAATAAAGCCTGGTTTCATATCTTAGTTCGGGGTCTATAAATTCGAGTGTTGCTGTAGCAGCGAGAACTTTCATTACCGAAGCAGGCTTGCGCGATGACGTTGAATCCTTTTCGAATATAACTTCTCCTGTTGCCCGGTCAATAACAATGATTGCAGGATCTGCCAAAGTCGCCGAGAGAGATGTGCGTTGGAAATATGAGGAGATCTGTGAAGCTGACAATGTCGAAGAAGCATGAGATGACGACGCACTAGTTCCAAAGCTAATGACGAGAACTAGGGCAGAGCAAAGAAGCTTCTTCATAAAGTCTATTTCCAGAAGAGGGCGATAAGGATGTTGAAAGTAGTAAGCCCTACAAGAGTTAGCCATGTTGAATTCTTAAGCTCTGGTTTCTTAACATTACGGAAACCAATAATGATGATGGCGATGAGAACAAGAAACTTAACCCCGACCCAGCCATTATTTAAAAGCGGCCACTTATCGGCATCTTCGGTGTGCAAAGGTGTACGAAGTCCAACCATCGCTAATCCTGCAACTAGGGCAGTGAGCGCGCTGTGCATTGCAGCAGGGTGGAGCTTTCGAGGATTCTTCTTAAATTGATGTAGTAGTAAAGCCATCAATGCAATAATTGAAAGTACGTGGACGATAAGCAAAATCGAACTGAGTGCACTCATGGTTTTCTCCTTAGCGCTTGCGCGCAGATAGCGTTTTCAATGTATTCAGTTTAGAGTGCCTTCATGCTTCCACCTGCAACTATTGGCCCCGGCGAATTCTTTCCTGTCGTTGGCGTTGGCCCGCACGCGGAGCCATGGCCGACTGAGGCGCATTTTGACCCTGAGCTTCTAGCTGCAGGAGACCGTCGAAATGTTCTGGATAAATATCGCTACTGGAGCGTTGAGGCGATTGTCGCCGACCTAAATACCAAGCGCCATGGTCTGCAAATTGCCATTGAGAATTGGCAGCACGATCTCAATATTGGATCAATCGTTCGAACAGCTAATGCGTTTAACGTTTCCGGCGTCCACATCGTCGGAAAGCGCGACTGGAATAAGCGCGGAGCAATGGTCACCGACCGATACCTCACAGTCTTTCATCATCCAACTGTTGAAGACCTTGCCCTTTGGGCAAAGGAAAATAATCTGCCACTCATCGGTATAGATAATGTTCCGGGTTCGCTACGTCTAGAAGGTGCGCAACTGCCTCAAGAATGCTTGCTGCTATTTGGCCAAGAGGGCGCGGGAATGTCAGATGAAGGAATCGCAGCTTGCTCTGTGATGTACGCGATTGATCAATATGGATCTACACGATCCATGAATGCTTCAGCTGCTGGAGCTATTGCGATGTATCACTGGGCTCTGCAGCATCTGCCTCGTTAAGAAGATCAGATACTGAAGATAAACGCCTAACAATTTCATCAGCTTCTTCAATCCGGCCTAGCGTGCGCATGACAGAAGCCATTCGTGTTTCAACATCAATGATAAATTCGAAATCTCTTGGGTCTTCATCCGTTGATGTTTGTAGCACTCGATCCAACGTTGCAAGGCCATCTTCCAATTTGCCTAAGAGAATTTGAGCTTTACCAAATTCTAGTAACGCAAAAGTTTCACGAGAATGATCGTGCGCTGTCTCAAAAACATCTAGTGCTTTGCGCGCGGTTTCCAGCGCCAATTCACCATTTCCGAGCTCAACAAGGCATGCAGCAATCTTTTGATCACAGCGGCCTACATGAATTACTTCGCGATTCTTCTTATAAAGGGTTCTTGCTTCGGTGAAACTTGCGAGCGCATCATCCCAATTTTTGATCTCTCTATACGCACAACCAATGAGGTGCAGATCATTTGCCGCACCTACTTCATCACCGTCAACGAGATGCTCTTGAGCACACTCGCGCATGGTGTCGATAACTTTCTCGTAATTCTTCGAGGAATACCACCACTCCCCAAGTGTGCAAGCAAGCTCTAGTGCAATAGGTGATTTGTTCGTGCGCAGAATCTCAACCGCTTTACTCATTGCATGTGCAGCTTCATCCATGCGTTTTAGTTGATTGAGGTTGTATCCAATTGCTGAGTAAGCCTGAGCAAGTCCTTCACTCGGCGCACTTGAACCAAGGTCTGAATAAATGTCGCATGCCGTCTCAGCAAGTGCTAAAGCTTCGTCATATTGACCGCGGGCATAGATTCGCGCGCTAAGTTCGTAATACGTACTGGCGCGTTCGGCACCGTCGACTTCTGGAATTCGATCCCAGAGCATCTCCTCAGTTACAAGATCTTCCTGACCTGCATCGTCGTCGTCGCTCATGTCACCCCCGTCACACTTCGAACTCTATACGCCACACCCGGAACAGGAGGCCCCCCTGCAGAGGACTCTAGAAATTCTTAAGCGTGAATTTCGAGTGGACGAGGGGGAGATCAGGTTTTAGACTTTCTACCTGCAAACCGTTCGCATCTAGGAAATCACAGTGGAAAGGGGCTTTTCGTGAATCTCATCGTTACCGAGCCCCAGCGGGTGCCCCTGCGAGAGCGCCTCACACGCGATGAATGGCGCCGTATATATGCCATGTTCGGCTTTATAGCCTTCCTTCACGTCGCCGGGGCCGCACTTATGTTCGCTGCAACAAGTGGGCATTACAAGCTTGCCGATGGTTCACTCTTTGGCTGGGGAACTGCGGCGTTGGCCTACACCCTCGGGATGCGCCACGCATTTGATGCAGATCATATTTCAGCCATTGATAACACAACTCGAAAATTGATGAGTGAAGGCAAGCGACCTCTTGCCGTTGGCTTCTTCTTCTCCTTAGGCCACTCATCAGTCGTGGCAACCCTTGCAATCTTGCTTAACTTTGGAATTAAAGCACTGGGTTCACAACTCAAAGATGAAAACTCGTCTCTGCATCATTACACAGGGCTTATCGGAACAACCGTCAGTGGCACTTTCTTGATGCTAATTGCGATCCTCAATCTGATTATTCTCATCTCAATCCTTCGAGTCTTTTTCGATATGCGTAAAGGTATGTACAACGAAGAAGAGTTGGAAAAGCATCTGAATTCGCGCGGACTCCTAATGCGCTTCTTTGGCCCGATTGCTCGTCGCATTGATGCGAGTTGGAAAATGTATCCACTTGGGATTCTCTTTGGGTTGGGTTTTGATACTGCAACCGAAATCGGTCTGCTTGTTCTTGCGGGCTCATCTGTTATCGCCGGTTTACCGTGGTGGGCAATTCTTTCTCTACCCTTTTTCTTCGCTGGAGGAATGAGCTTGCTCGACACTATTGATGGTTCATTTATGAACTTCGCATATGGTTGGGCCTTCTCAAAGCCAGTGCGTAAGGTTTACTACAACATTGTCATCACTGGACTTTCTGTAGCTGTTGCACTTTTTGTTGGCGGGCTAGAACTTTTGCAAGTACTAAGCAAACAACTCAATCTGACCGGTGGGTTATGGAATTACATTGGCAGATTTAACCTTAACTCTGCGGGATACATCATCGTTGGACTTTTTGTTGTTGTGTGGTCTGTTGCCCTTGCGCTGTGGCGATACGGAAAGATTGAAGAGCGCTGGCATAACAAGGCGCACTCTGCTCAATTAACTCGTGGAGAAAAGTCTGACCACGCAAAAGCTGGAATTGAATTAGGGCCTATCCGAGACGCTTTTACGATCGATTAATTCGGATTCTGCCCTGACTTATCGCAGCACCAAGTAATACGATTACTCCACCCAGCGGTTCATTCCAGGTAACACTTTCACCTAAGAAAACCACACCCACAATAACTGCTACAACTGGCGTCACATACGTTACCGAACTCGCAATAGCACCACCTGCAGCGACCATAATTTGAAAGTTCCATATATATGCAAAGCCACTTCCAAATACACCTAACGCAATCATCGCAAGAACTGGCCCAGGAGCGTAGTAATCCCGAGCAATGCCATCCATTAAATAGAAAGGCAACAGGGTAGCGGCGGCTAATGAAACTTGAGCTGTCGCGGCAGCCTCTGGTTGTAAGTTGTGAGGCAAGATGAACTTGCGAGAATATGGATAAGAAAATCCGTAACAGGTTACTGCTGCAAGTAAAGCAAGGACTGAAGAAATTGGATTTGAACCCAGACCTTTCCATGCGCCAAGCACGGTGAGGACACCAAGAAATCCGATGAGTAATCCCAGAACCTGATAAGTCTTAGGTTTTTCTTCTCGAAGAATTGTCATCATCACCGACAATGTCATCAGTGGCGTTACTGCATTAATAATTCCTGCCAAAACAGAGGTAACGTGAGTTTCAGCTAGTGCAAATAACACTCCGGGCACAACATTGAGCAACATCGCTAGAACCCACAAGTGAGCCCAAATCTTTTTATCAGTGGGTAATGAAATTTTACGAAATTTACTTATCGCTACAAGTGCGAGGGCGCCTAGAGAGGTTCTTCCGAATGCGACTCCAACTGGTGTGAGAAATTCCAAACCTAACTTAATGAAAATAAAGGAACATCCCCACACAATGCCCAAGGCAATATATGCAGGTAGCCATGATTTGTTATTTAACGAAGAAGGCACCACGCAAGGTTAGCGCAGTGCCTTCTTCGACAAGAATTAGAGATTAAGCAAACGAAAGTGCGAATGCTCCCAGCAATGACGAGACAGTCATCCAAATCCACCACACATTGACGATATCCACGTGCCAGTGATCGGCTGCGTAGATGCCAAGGCGAGAGCGGTTCCAGTTACCAAGGGCGATAAAGACCGTGAGTACTAAATGCAACGCATTGAGTCCTGCAATAAGGAAGTAGCAAGAAGCGTAGGCACCTGACGTTGTTGTGAATGGTGCGCTACTAATCTGCATGAATTGGTAGACAAGTGCGGCGATACTGAAAACAAGTGCCACGCCGCCACCCAAAACCAATTGAGTGGCGTTCTTTGCACGAGCCCCTTTAAGGCCGTAGAAATGTGCAGCGGCACCAAGTCCAGCAAGAGCAGTTATGTACCAAGTGCCCTTGCTTGAAAGAGCAAGGATTGCAGGAGAATCTTCCGTCGCTGCAGGCAACCACATGTCATTAACGTTCTGACCTTTGAGGTAGAAGTAGACAAAGAGAACGCTGAGCGCCATTGCAATATCTGCAACGAGGATCAGTATTACTCCAAGGCGATTGCGACTACCTACAACATCGGGATGTTCGTGGTGTGGATTGGAATGTCCGTGTGTTTCGACGCTCATGACTTTGCCTTTCCGTAACCGTATGCATCAGATGTGACAACTGGAAGAGTTTCAAAATTCTCTAGTGGAACAGGATTAGGTACCGTCCACTCAAGAGTCTTGGACTGCCATGGATTCATTGGAGCTTTCACTCCACTGCGCCAAGAGGAAATAACTCCATGAAGTAGAACCAACATGCCAGCCATAATTGTGTAAGCGCCCATTGTCGTAATCAGGTTGCCCCTGCTGAAAACTTCAGCGTATGACTCGACGCGACGTGGTTGACCAGCAAGGCCAACCAAGAACATGCCGATGAAGGTAACGTTGAATCCAATTTGGACTAGCCAGAATGAAACCCATGAAAGAGTCTTGTTAAACATGCGGCCTGTCATCTTTGGGAACCAGAAGACGAGTGATGCAAGAGCTCCAGTTAGTCCTGCACCCATAAGTGTGTAATGGAAGTGCGCGGTTACATACATTGAGCCATGCAAGAAGGCATCAGCTGGAACATCAGAAAGATAAATTCCTGTGATTCCGCCAATCATGAAGTTCCACAACAGTGCGTAGATCGAAGCTGTTGGCATGGTCATCCATAGACGTCCGCGCCAGAGGGTTCCGATTAATACAAGGAACAACATTCCCGTTGGAATAGAAATCAATTCAGTCGTCAACATAAATGGAGCATTTAACAATGGCGCCCATCCACTGATGTACATGTGGTGTGCCCACACAAGAACTGAAAGTCCGGAGATTCCTGCAATTCCCATGACCGCCAAATTGAAGCTAAAGAGAGGTCGACGCGTAAATACTGGCGCCATCTCCATAAGAGCTGCAACGGATGGAATAAGGATTACATAAACCTCAGGGTGTCCCATGATCCAGAACAAGTTCTCATACAGCCAACCACTACCGCCGCCAGCTGTGTTGTAGAAGGACGTTGCAAATGCGCGGTCCATTCCCGACATGATCTGGGACAAGAAGAAGACTGGGAATGCTGGAAGCGCCAAAGCAACAGATGCCACGACACCGTAAATAAAGATTGGTGTGCGATTCCATGTCATGCCCTTAGCGCGCATCTTCACAACAGTTGTTGTGATGTTGGCGCCAGCAACCATTGTGGAAATGGCGAAGATACAAATAAATGCGATGTATCCATTCATGCCAAGTCCAGCTTGGGATGCAAGCGGGTTGTATGCCGACCAACCGGTAGTAATTCCGCCAGTGAAGAACGAAATAAATACAGGTGGAACAGCAGCAACAATCAACCAGAAGCTGAGTGCGTTAAGACGAGGGAAAGCCATATCGCGAGCACCGATCATGATCGGCATGATGAAGTTACCGAATGGTCCAGTAATCATGATGATTGTTGCAACAATCATGATAATTCCGTGCCATCCAACAATTGCGTTATAAGTCTGAGGTTGAATCCATCCGCCTTGTGCGTGACCCAAGTTTGTACGGATCAGCATTGCCAATGTTCCACCAACAAACAAAATAATGATTGTGATTACTAGATACTGGATACCAACGACCTTGTGGTCAGTTGTATACCGGAAGTAACGCTTGATTCCTTGATCCTTACCAGCAAGAAACATGTTCTCGTCATGGTTGAGATCTTTACCAAGTGCCCAACGGAATGGCCCAATGAGTGCGCCGATGCCCGTCATAAATCCGACAAACCAACCGATCAAAGACAGAAGTGAAATCTTGTCTTCGCGATTAAAGAAGAGAGATGTCTCTGGAGTTTCTGGCAAGAAACGTAATGCGAGTTGCCACACGACAACTGCGCTCACGGTGCCAAGAACTAATGCGGTGACAATGTTTAATCTTTCGATTAATGGCCTCTTGCCGGCTGCATGACCTGGCGCAGATGCTGAACGATCCATCATTGTTGTCATCAGGCTGCTCCCTCGAGTGCTGCTCTATTTGAAAGCCACGCGTCATAATCGGCTTGGCTCACGACGTGAACTTTGTTTTGCATGTACGCATGAAGGAGTCCGCAGAGTTCTGCGCACCTCACATCAAAGACGCCAATCTTGTTCGGCGTAACAGCGGTCTCTGTCACATAACCTGGGTTGGCATCCATCTTGATTCCCATTTGCACAACCCAGAATGAGTGCTTTACATCCTTACTGGTTATATGGAAAACAACTGGTCGATCAACTGGCAAGTACAAGACTTCACTACGTACGCCGTTGCTCTCTGGATAATCAAAGTTCCAAACCCATTGCTGGCCAGTGACATTGATATTGATTGCCTTGGCATCAAGGATTGACTCAGAATCTTTCTGAAGAACAATCAGACCAGTAATTAAAGCGAATAGGCAAAGAAGTGTTGACACGACGACCCATGTTGCCGCTGCTCTTGGACTATTGCGAATCTCGTGATCTGCATCAGGTGGTGGATTATCGCCATAGTGACGCTTTCCCATCAATGATGTCAGAGCAAGTGCAGCAACTAATCCTGCAACTGGCGAAGCTGCCCATGTAAAGATTCCCATAAGGGATTTCACTGAGGCCATAACTTCTGATGCAGGCGCTCCGATTGATCGCAGCTGCACTTCTGTAGCCACATATCCAATAATTGGTGTGAGTATTACCCAATAAATCGCCGTCTTCTTAACGTCGGCGCTCTTCCACCATTTCGCTTTGTTTGATACTTGTACATCGCTCATGTGTCGGCCCCTTATCCCTGCACTACGTTGAAGTGACCGGACATATAACCCATGCTTGACATCGCATTACCAAACTTGGCAACAGTGCCATCACCGCACGGATATTCGCAGTTCCATATATATTCGCCCGCATCACCAGTGATTACAGTAAAGACAGTGACGTTAGGAGTTTTGGTGTATCCCTCTTCAGGCATATCTTCTTCTGCAACTGCTTGCATAGGAACACTAAAGAAAAGTTCGCTCTGCTTGCTTGCGATGCCATGAACGGTAAAAGTGTGTCCGACGTGATCTGGCGCAACTGAAGTTATGCGCACACCGTTGAGCGTTGCCGATCCATCAATAGTTCCGCGGACCTTTCCAAAATAATCGTTGTTAAGCGTTTCTCCGCCGTCGTAATTTGTAACGGTTATGGTGATTGCTGAGTGAGCAGGAACTTCAAAGTTGGTGATGTCGCCATAGGAAACCCAATCAGGGTGCGCGCCACCATTAGCGCCGTGCCCACCAAACATGCTGTCTGGGTATGCCTGAATGTCTAATGTGTAATGAGGCAAAGTTCCCTGTGGGGTATCCAACGTTCCTGCCGCGGTTGCAGCAAGTACTCGTGAATCATTCTTGGCGCTAGCAACGTAGGTTCCGATGCCGGCAATTACCGCAGCGCCAAGAATTACGGTTCCGAGCGTTGCGAAAAATCGCTTATTCATAGATACCCCCTCGAGGTGAACTTGCTCCAACTTAATTAATCCCTAATTACCTAATTACTTGGTGTAATCAATTGTTGAAGATTAAGGGGTACTCTCAAGTAAACCTACGTTTTCAGGAAATTTTCTTTCGAAATGGGGAAACAAGTGCTACCCCTAGAAGGGGCCAGAAGGTGGTTCTTGGCGGTGCCCCTCGCAAAGAGACCAACTTAGGTTTACGCTCCCCCTCTATGAACATGGACCACGTCACGAGTTTTTGGTCCCACTGGCAGCTGGCTCCCGCGATCACAATCCCTTTGCTGCTCTGCGAATACCTCTATTTACGAGCAACTCTGAGCCACGCTGAAGAAAACTCCCCACGGCAACGGAGGTACTTTCTCTCTGGACTACTAACGATTGCCCTAGTCGTATGCACCCCAATTGGTTTCTATTCAGCGACTCTCTTTTGGTGTCACATGATTCAACATGTCACGCTCATGATGGTCACTGGGCCCTTACTTGTTCTGGGAACTCCCACATCATTTCGGCCAAAGAATAAAGTCTTCACAGTGGTGACCCACCCAATTTTGAGTTGGCTGATCTATGCCAGCGTAATGATTGGAGTGCACCTTCCTGGTCCGCACGTTTTCATTATGGAACACCCATGGATTCACAACTACGTCGAAGTACCGCTCTACTTCATCGTTGCCTACCTCTTCTATTTCAACCTTCTCGATCGCAAACACACCAACCGCCGAATCACTCCCGCATTCTCGGTGATCTCACTCTTTCTTATGATGGTTCCAGAGACTCTCACTGGGTTCTTTATCTATATCTCACCGAATTCTTTGTACAACGATATGTTCACTCTCAATGATCAGCGCCGTGGTGGATCCATTATGTGGTCGGGTGGAATGATTATCGACGCAATCTGGATGGCATTCGCAGTTCACCACTGGCTCAAAAATGAAGAGCGCATATCTGCCGTTGTTGATGCCGAGATTGCGAAATCGCAATTGGAGGAAATTGAATGATGTCTGGTGACAATAAAGATGATGAGTACCAAGCCCCCCAATGGGTGCAAGATGAAAGCAATCCTGATATTCCAAATGCCCCACAAGAAGTATCACGCAAACAAAGAATAATTCTTACCGTCACCCTTGTTGTTGTCTTTCCTTTTTGCCTATGGGCTGGTTGGTTTGAATTTGGCCGCGCACAAAGTGGAAACTGGCGCGCATGGGTTTACACATTTGAATGGCCATTCTTTGGAGCCATTGCCATTTACTTATGGCGCAGGTTAATCAAGGGAGATATGCCAAAGATTCCACGACCAGATCTTGAAGCGCTAGCGAAAGAAGCTGATGAGGCCGAGAAAGAAAAGGGTTAGCGAACGAAAGTGAACCAGAGCATGCAACTTACGCATACTCCCACCATCGCGATGATTACTGCGTAAACGCCTTGCATCTTCTTGCTTGCACTGAATTCACCCATTAATCGCTTATCGCGCGCGATTCCGAACATATAGAAAAGTAGCGGCAACAGTAGGACGGCGTTAAGTACTTGAGTCCAAATCAAAATTGTCACAAGCGGCGCACCAGGTAATAAGACAAGCCCAGCTGCAATAACTGTGATCGCTGCGAATGTTCCGTAAAACAAAGGCGCTTCGGTATATCCATCATCGAGTGCAGCAGGACGTCCCGTGAGATCACTGACTGAATACGCTGTCGATAAAGGCAGGATGGATGCCGCAAGTAGTGCTGCACCAATGAGGCCGATAGCAAATAAATCTTTGGCAAGAGTTCCTGCAAGTGGCTTAAGTGCAGCGGCTGCCTGCGCGGCATCGGTAATATTTGTAATACCTTGTTTGTTGAGTGTGGCCGCGCACGTAACAACAACGAAGAAACCAATCACTCCTGTGAGCAAAGAACCTGTCCACACATCAACGCGAAGCAACCGCAAGTCATCACGAGTAAGGCGCTTATCAAC
>WLMD01000029.1 GCA_009700405.1 Actinomycetota bacterium
CCCGATGACTCGATTGCACCTTTACACACATTAACCATTTGCCCGAGCGAGACGATAGTAATCGCTTTACCTAAACGAATAGTTCTGGCCTTGCCAATTTTCATTTCTATTGAGGTGTCAACATCTCCACGCTCGCCGTACAATATGCGTGGCTCCAGAACCATAACTGGATCCGGATCTTGAATTGCCGCTCGCATCAAGCTGTACGCTGACTGAGCGTCACTGAGGTGAATAACTTTCAAGCCTGGTGTTGCAGCAACCCAGTTCTCCAGAGTTTGAGAATGTTGACTACCGAATCCGAGTCCAGAGCCGCACGATGCGCGTACAACCATTGGGACCGAAAGTGTTCCATTACTTAAGTATCGTAATTTGGCTGCCTCGGTAACAAGTTGGTCAAGGGCCACTCCAAGAAATTCCATAAACATTATTTCTACAACTGGTTTCATTCCCATAATTGCCGCGCCAACAGCCGCTCCAGTAAAAGCCATTTCGGAAATTGGGGTATCGCGAACACGTAGTGGTCCAAATTCTGCAAGTAAACCTTCGGATGTTTTAAAAGGACCTTCAGCATGAGCGACGTCTTCACCAAAAACCATAACGGTTGGATCCTTACGCATTTCATCTGCAAGTGCGGCAACTATCGCCTGACGAAATCTCATTGCCGTCATCGTCGCACTCCTTCAAAAATTTACGTGTTTAATTCTTTGCGATAGTACACTTTTTCATTACGAACGGGTATGGTTGCAAAGTTCATAAGCGCAAGAGAACCAGAGTTATTTCGCTATGTGGACACTAGGTTTTGCCGATGGCCCGTCGACGAGGAGCAAAATATGGACTTAACAATCACTCGAATCGAAACCGAACAGATTCGCGTACCATTAGCTCGAGTGTACAAAGGCAGTCACTACAAGATGACTCATCGCTCAACCATTCTCACTCGCATCCATACTGCAAGTGGATTGATCGGAGAGGCGTACGCTGGCGACGAAGATGCTGGACTGGCAGAAATCGATGCAATTATTCATGATGAAATTGCTCCAAAATTAATAGGACAAGACGGGTCTGCGATTGAAAAATGCTGGGAACTTGCAAGGCCGGCTACGTGGGACATTCTGCGAGATCGTCGCCTCGGACTTGTGGCCTGTGGATCCATTGACTTGACCTTGTGGGATTTATTTGGACGCTCACTGAATACTCCTTTATGGAAGCTCTGGGGTGGGTACCGTTCAAAGCTTCCCGTCATAACTATCGGCGGATACTACGGAAGCGATTTATCTATAGAAGAAGAAGTGGAATACCTGGTTAACGAAGAGTTTGCTGGAATGAAGTTCAAGATTGGTGGCATGAGTCCAGAGGATGATGTTAAACGTTTTAGAAGAGCACGAGCGGTTGGCGGAGATGATTTTCGGATAGCTGTAGATGCCAATCAGGGCTACACCTTGCCGGATGCGATTGAGTTCTCACATTTAGTGTGAGAAGACAATCTTCTCTGGTTTGAAGAACCATGCCAATGGCAAAATGACCGACGCGCTATGCGAGACGTTCGTTTTGCTGGGGGAGTTGCGGTGTGCGCGGGTCAGAGCGAGTTCTCGGCTGCAGGTTGTCGGGATTTAATGGAAACTGGCTCGATTGATTATTGTAATTTTGATTCATCATGGTCGGGCGGACCAACTGAGTGGCGCAAAGTTGCTGCTATGGCAACTGTTTACGACGTTAAAATGGCCCACCATGAAGAGCCACAAGCTTCATCGCATCTACTAGCGTCGATTCCTCATGGAACATACATGGAGTTTTTCCATCCAATGCGAGATCCCATTTGGCACAACATGATTGCCAATCGCCCGAAATTAGGCTCTGGTTATTTTCAATTAAGCGATAACCCAGGTTTAGGCTGGGAACTTGATCGTGATTACATCGCGAAGTATCGAATCGCTGAACGTGCTACTGGTGGCGCTTAGAAAGTACTAATTAGAAATTTTTGGTTCTTCAAAACCTTTTGAAGGTAGCCATCGAGATTCACTACCTGCCGGTGCGTACATCCACCATGAAAGATAGATTTCATCATTAGTTACTTGTGTTCTGTGCCGAGCCATGGATGGCGTGTAGATAACAGAACCAGGCCCTACTTCGTAAGGAACATCATCCATAAAGATGGTTGCTTTACCAGATAAAACTGTTGCAATTTCTTCAGCGGGATGCGAATGCTCTTCGGTGCTAAGGCCTGCAGGGATTGCACTGAGACCGATGGCTACATCTTTTGATGTTCCATTATCTGGAGTTACTAAAACAACAACAATTCTTCCATTGAGAAATCTCCCAGTTGGGTGGCCTCCTCGGGCAAGTGCTTCAAGCATTTCTTTTTTCATATCTTCAAGGTCGAAGATAATAGGAAGCGCACCTGGAATCGGAATTGTTACACTCATAGTTAACTCATTTCTTCTGCTCGGTTCCCAATTAAAACCTGTTCGTAAGCACAAACCTAGGGTGATTCCATATTGCGGAGAAATCTCCCAATAAGTTACTACCTAAGCCGCTAACCCCCTCAGCCTCCTGACCTTTAGACTCTTTCTACCCAGGAGTATCTTCTCGCTGAAAGAGATCTGTAACGGAATGTTATTCAAACAAGGGACTTTTCCGCAGGGCGGAACTTTGGGCAGAATCGTTGATGGAATCAATTGACTCAGAAGCGCTCCTAGTCCAAAATTTCACAACGCAAGGGTATTTCTTTACCCGTCACCAAACATGAGGAGAATAACTTGAGACTTCATCACAATAGTCGCGCCTCCCGAGGCGCGGTCGTTGCTGTAATTGCTGCTGGATCGTTGCTCTTTGTGAGTGCGATGTCATCAGCAATCGCTGCAACCCCATCATCAGCACGAAAGAGTGCAGACAAGCTAGTTCTTGCTGCTCTGCAAGATCCAGGAACTTTGGATGTTGTTAAGCAGAATCAGACAGCACTTGTCTTGTGGTTACCAGGAAACGTTTATGAAACTCTTGTAACTAATAAGTCAGATGGAACCGCTGGACCAGGAGTAGCAAAATCATGGGTCATCAGCAAAGATCAGCTGACATACACATTCAGCATCCGTGACGAAAAGTTCTCAAACGGTGCCGCTATTACTGCAGATGATGTTGTTTATTCACTAACAACAATGCAGAATGGCCCAATTGGTTCATACCACGGTCCATTTACACAGGTAGCATCGATTACTGCTAAAGATTCCAAGACCGTAGTAATCAAGCTAAAGAAATCTAGCCGTTCCTTCTTCCATGGAATGGGCGAGATGTCTGGTCTGATTCAACCTAAGTCAAGCGAAGCAACTCGCGCCACAAAGCCAATCGGTTCCGGACCATATGTTCTCAAAGAGTATGTCCCTAACGATCACTTGACCTTCGTTCCAAACGCCGGATACTGGGGAGCAGCTCCTTCACTGAAGGAAGTTACTGTCAAGATCATGACCGATGGAAATGCTGCCTTGGCTGCACTTAAGGCCGGAGAAATCGATTCATTCCCAGTTATCACTATTGATCTTTGGGAACGCATCGGAAAGCAGAACTTCGATAAGGACTTCACGCTTCAGAACTACCCACAAGGTGGAGAAATGTTGTACACATTGTTCAACTCGAACAAAGCTCCGTACAACAATCCAAAGGTTCGCCATGCACTAGCAAAGATGATTGACCGCAAGGCATTCAACGTTGCTTATGGCGCACCAGCTGGAAGCTCTGACCCAACATGCGGTTATGGCTTACAAAACACTTCATGGTTCACTGTCGAAAGCGCATCAACTTGTTACGATGCATATGATCCAGCACGTGGCGCTGCAGAGCTTAAAGCTGCAGGCTTTGCAAAGACACCATTGGATTATGTTTCTTTGACAGATGTTCCTGATCTTTCACTTCCTGCTGACTTGCAGATTGCCCAGTTCACAAAGGCTGGCGCAACCATCAAGCGCAATGCAATCTCTTTGGCCGAATACTCAAAGACAATCTTTGGTGGACGTCCACAGCAATTTGGTGTCTCAATCATGTCTGACCCTGCACTGTTTACTCAGTTCTCTTGCACAGACAAGAGCAAGGCCGGATGGCACACATATTGCAGCAAGCAACTCACAGGTCTTCTTATCCAGGCTGATGGCGCAAAGTCACAAGCTGCATACGAATCCTTGATGAAGAAGGCTGCTGATGTATTGCAGAAGGATGCCTATATTGTTCCAATTCTCGCTAAGGCTGGCGTTGGACTATGGCAACCAGATCTCAAGGGATGGCACGCTCCACGTATTTTCGTAGAGCAAAACTTCTCTGACTTGTCTTGGAAGTAATTTCCTAATCGGAAATTCGTTCAACTAGATAAGTAAGACCTCGAGGGGGTCGTAGTCGGGTTCGTGAGAGTGCAACGTAAATAATTGCACTCTCACGAACCAACTATTTGGAAAGGAAAAATGGGACGTTTCATACTTCGAAGGCTTGTCTTCTTTGCAATCACATTGCTCATAACATCAGTTCTCATTTTCGCATTAATCCGCGCAGCAGGCGGCAACGTCGCGGCAATTTTGCTGGGAAAGAATTCCAGTGCAGAGGAGATTCTTAAACTCTCCACAGAATTAGGACTAGAGCGACCACTTCCCGTTCAATATTTTGAATGGATGAATAATTTCCTTCATGGAGATCTTGGACAGGCCTTCCGTAGCAAGCAATTGGCATCGCATTTGATCTGGACGCAGGCACCTGTAAGTGTGCCTCTTTCATTAGGCGGACTGTTGCTAGCCATAATTATTGCAATACCTCTTGGCACCTACGCTGCCAAGAATTTCAACAAGCCTAGCGGCGCATTTGTTGCCCTGCTGAGTCAAATAGGAATCGCCATTCCTGTCTTTTGGGCAGGTTTATTGCTTTCATTAGTTTTCGGAGTGCACTTGGGTCTATTGCCAACTGGCGGATGGGTGCCATGGACTGAAAACTGGGTCGGTTCTCTTCGATCTTTGGTCTTACCGGTATTTACACTTGGAATTGTTATGGCATCAACCCTGACTCGTTACACACGAACCGCGATTTTAGATGTGATGAATGAAGATTTTGTGCGTACTGCTCGGGCATCGGGAATGAGTCGCAGAGTAGCGCTTATAAAAGTCGGCCTAAGAAATGCATCACTTCCTTTAGTCACCGTACTAGGCCTCTTGGCTGCTGAAATGGTTGGCGGAACTGTAATTATTGAGAAGGTTTACTCACTTCCGGGAATCAGCCGAATGATTCTTGACAATGTGACGGCACGCGAGGTTGTTGTTGTACAAAGCACTGTGATGGTAATCGTCATCTATGTTATGACAATCAACTTGATTATTGATTTAGCTTATGGACTATTAGATCCTAGAATTAGGGTAGGAAAATGAGCGAGAACATCAAAGCGCCGAAAATTCGCGCCAAGAAGGGTCGCAAGAAATCTCGTTTGCCATTAATTATGGGAGCTTCAATTACCCTCATCATGGTCATCATCGGACTGATTTCGATATTTTGGATACCACTTGATGTGAATGAAAGCGATCCTTCTATTCGCATGCTCCCTATCGGCACGCCAGGTCACCTATTCGGTACAGATTACCTGGGCAGAGACGTGACTAGCATGTTGATGACAGGTGTCAGAACCTCCGTCATTATCGGTGCTTGCTCAGCATTTCTTGCTCTATTTATCGGAACAATGTTTGGAATGCTCGCTGCTTCTGTCTCTAAACTCGACGAACCAATTATGCGTACTGCAGATATCTTCATGGCTATGCCGGGAATAATCTTCGCCTTGGTTCTCGCATCAACGATAGGCGCAGGTTACTTAACAACCATCTTTGCTCTTACTTCTTTCTTTACTCCAGCGTTTGTACGCGTAACGAGGGCTTCATCGATGCGTGTTTTGGCAGAGGATTACATATCGGTTGCTCGACTCTATGGAAGAGGCAAGTTATTTATAACTTTCCGACATGTTCTGCCAAACATTTCTTCTATCTTGATTGTTCAGTTCACAATCTATTTTGCTGCGGGCGTCTTATCTGAAGCAGGTCTTTCTTTCTTGGGAGTGGGAATCAACCGTCCTTCTGTCTCACTTGGAATGATGTTGCATGAGGCCGTGGAGCAGATTGGCATTACTGACCCGCTCGGCGTGTGGCCAGGCTTAGGAATTGTAATTTTGGTGATTGGTTTAAATCTTTTGGGGGATGGCTTGCGCGACTACTTTGATCCTCGATTCTCACAAAGGGCCCGATGATGGAAGATTTCGCGCTTAAGGTTGAGAATTTAGTTGTTTCCCTTGGCGACCTAGTCGCTGTACGTGGAATTTCTTTTGTCATCAAAAAAGGTGAGCGATGGGGTCTAGTTGGAGAATCTGGCGCTGGAAAGAGTTTGACAGCGTTAGCAATCATGGGCCTTTTGCAAGATGGCTGGGATACTTCTGGAGCGGTTTGGCATGATGGAATCAATCTTTTAACGGCTTCGGATAAGAAACTCTCTACTCGTCGCGGTCGGACTATGTCAATGGTCTTTCAAGATCCGACCACAGCACTAAATCCTGTCGCTAAAGTTGGAAATCAGATTACGTGGATTCTTCGCCATCACATGCATGTTAATGAGAAAGAGGCAATAGAACAGTCACTAGCTCTTCTCAATAAAATGAATTTGCCGCGCCCAGAATCCATTATGGATTCATATCCGCATCAACTCTCTGGCGGCCAGAGGCAGAGAATTATGATTGCGATGGCACTTGCCTGTTACCCTGAATTGATTATCGCTGATGAGCCAACTACAGCGTTAGACGTGACTGTTCAAAAACAGGTGTTAAGACTGCTCGATACTGCGGTGACTGAAAGAAATTGCGGATTGCTTCTTATTACGCATGACTTACCTGTTATCGCCGCTATGTGCGAGAACGTGGCGGTAATGTATGGCGGGCGTATTGTGGAGACTGGCTCTATTGCAGAAGTTTTCACGAACCCAAGACACCCATACACAAAAGGTCTTTTAGCTTCGCAACCAACGTTGGACAATATCGACCTAGAGGGTGGAACCCGATTGACTTCCATTCGTGGCTCAGTTCCACCTCTATATGCGATGCCAGATGGCTGCGCCTTCGCAGAACGATGCGATTTTGCCACTGATAAATGCAAAGAGCTTCCAGAGTTAGATGATCAATCCCAACGCGTTGCTTGCTGGAATCCAATCGCAATAACGCAGAAGGGGGCGTAATCTCATGTCAGAAGCTCAACTGCCAATTATTCAAGCAATCGGCGTATCTCAAGAATATAAGTTACCGAGAACTTCGCTCTTTGGTAAACACCCTGTCCTTGATGCGTTGAAAGAGGTTGATTTCTATGCGATGGAAGGCGAATCGGTTGGAATCGTGGGCGAGTCAGGCGCAGGAAAATCAACTCTGACGAGAATTTTAGTGGGAATGGAAAAACCTACATCGGGAATCTTTAAGTTTAAGAATCAAGATGTATGGAGTTCTGACGATGAATTCCAGCATGAATTTCGCCGATCAGTGCAGATGGTTTTGCAGAATCCTCGGAGTTCTTTTGATCCACGCATGACTATTGCGCAATCGTTATTACAACCTCTCAAAGGATTGAAAATTGGGGGCAATCACCAGGCACGTATTAACCAGGTGCTTGAGCAAGTAGGTTTGGGACAAGACGCACTCAAAAAGTATCCCTATGAGTTCTCTGGTGGGCAGTTGCAACGAGTCGCGATTGCTCGAGCATTGATTCCCAACCCTAAAGTTCTGATCGCAGATGAGCCTGTATCGGCTTTGGATGTCTCCATTCAAGCCCAGGTTCTTAATCTACTTAATGATTTAGTTAAAGATCTCAATCTAACCTTGATTCTTATAACGCATGATCTATCCGTGGTTTCTTACGTCACCTCTCGTGTGGCCATTATGGGTCACGGAAAGATTGTAGAAACGGGAACGCCTAAATTCCTATTCCAGAATCCTCAGTCAGAAATCACTCGAAGTTTGGTTGACTCTGTACTCACTGTAGGCAAAGGGATTGAAGGCGAATCACTTTTCTAGAAGTGCGAAAATTGCATCAACTTCGACAGGACTATTAAGAGGTAATGACTTAACACCAATTGCTGTTCGGGTGTGTAATCCAGCCTCTGGACCAAAAACATCCAAGATAACTTGGCTTGCACCGTGAGCTACTAGGTGTTGATCAGAAAAATTATCTGCACTTGCAACATAAATTCCGAGCCGGGCAACGTATGCAATTTTATCTAAAGAGCCCAGCGCCTTTTGCATTGATGTTAGGACATTGACCGCGCATTGCCATGCACATACTTGGGCTAGTTCAAGATCCACTTCTTGCCCAACTAATCCTGTGGCTAACAAACCATTAGGTCCCATAGCTACTTGGCCCGATGCGTAGACGCATCCATCCAAATTTCTGATTGGGGCTAAGGTGATGTTAAATGATGAAGGTGGAGTACTACTTAGTGCAAGAAATTTTTCATCGAAACTCATTTGTATCCCTCAATCTTTGGATTCGGACGGTCTTTCCTATCCTGATTCTAGTTAAGCACAGGCTCTTTGTTCTAGAAATCTATTGAATCCTCTCGTTTCTTCTCATGATACGAAACTTCATAGGTTCACGCCTATAAAGACCCGTATAATTCAAGGTCAATGAGTGGCGCAGGAGAGGTAGGAGCTATGAGCAATGTATTTGACATAGCGATTACTGGGAGCCTTTACGATGGAACAGGTTCGCTACCTCAGGTGTGCACCATTGCAATCAAAGACGGGTTGATCGCATATGTCGGAAACGATCAGGTTCAGGCCACGCTCGTCATAGATGCCACGGATTTAGCAGTTGCTCCTGGGTTTATCGATGTGCATACGCATTCAGATGTGAGTTTACTTCTTGATGGACGTGGACAGAGCAAAGTATTTCAGGGAGTAACAACTGAAGTAACAGGAAACTGCTCTTTTTCCGCCTTTCCCATAAACGTAAAATACAAGAAAGAACATGCAGATTTCTTAGAGGGCATCGGCGATGATCGAATCGATTTCTCTTGGACAGACTTAGATGGATATCGAAAGGCGCTGGAGGATTCGGGAATTGCCATCAACATAGCGCCCCTTGTAGGTCACGGAACATTACGTATTGCCGCCATGGGATTACACGATTCACAAGCAAATGACGAAGAAGTAATGTTAATGAAGAATTTATTGGATAGTTGCCTGGAACAAGGTGCTTTTGGAATGTCTACGGGGCTCACTTACATACCTTCAGGCTATAGCTCTTTCGAGGAACTTACCTCCCTATGTGAAGTACTAAAAATTCATGACAAGATATATGCGACTCATGCACGCGATTCTGATATTTTAGGAAACGATCCTTTCCTTGGACCTCTCAATGAAGCGCTTGCGCTTTCGAGGCGCACTAAAGTACGAATTCAATTCTCCCACGCCGCGATAAATGATCCATCGCTCTGGGGTTCAGCGAAGAAATGGACTGATCACTTTGAGGTTGCTGTAAATGAAGGATTAGATGCTGCTTTTGATGTGTATCCCTATGACGCTTCAAGTTCTGCTCTTACGCAATACCTTCCTTCTTGGGTACAAGAAGGGGGAGTGGATCAGATGAAGATGCGCCTCTCTGACAAAATGGTTTTCGAGAAAGCCGCCGTCGAACTCTCCCGCGGGTGGTCAGCAAATGTGATCCCGTGGGATTGGAATCGTGTGGTGTTGGCTCGCACAGACGATTTAATGCAGACAACTCCTGGCGACTCCATTTTGATTGCTGCGCAGAAATTGAATTTGTCACCGGAGCATTTGGTACTTGAATTGTGCAAAGCTGGCGGAAACCAAGTGATGGTTGTACTTTTCTATCGCATGGAAGAGGATATGCGCACATTTGCCCGGTCTGCTTATTCCATGATTTGCTCTGACGGATCGGCGATACCTTTCGACCAAGGTGAACGTATTCCTCATCCTCGATCTTTTGGAGCAAGCACACGTGCTCTTCGTTTACTTTCCAGAGAACGCAATGACCTTACTTTGGAGTCAGCCATTCATAAGATGACTGGGAAAGTTGCACAGCATCTGAAGATTCTTGATCGCGGAACAATTGCAATTGGCAAAGCTGCTGACATTGTCATATTTGACCCACTAACTGTTGGCGACTGTGCAACATTTTTAGAACCAGCGCAGCCTCCAGTTGGAATTCACTATGTAATAGTTAATGGAGAAGTGGTCATCGAAAATGGGGTGCAAAGTGATGCACGTCCGGGGAGGGTATTACATGCAAGCCAATAAACGACAACTACCGCGATGGAAGAGCATCAAACCCCTACTTGGTTGGACCTTTCCGAGATTTACAAATGAAGACAAAGCGCTGAATCGTTGTGTAACGATAGGCGACATCCGCCACCTTTCACGCAAACGAGTACCCAAAGCTGTTTTTGATTATGTAGATGGTGGCGCAAATGAAGAAGTAAGCATGAGGCGTACTAGAAGTGCCTACTCAAGAGTTGAATTTCGCCCACTAGTACTGCGAGATGTGAACACGGTTGACCTTACGACAACAATTCTTGGGGAAAAATCCTCGTTGCCGATTATTTTTGCGCCTACTGGATATACGCGGATGATGCACTACACGGGTGAAGTAGCCGTCGCTACTGTTGCAGCGAAGCACAATATGGTTTATTCATTATCGACAATGGGCACATTCTCCCCTGAAGAACTTGCCGATTTCGTCCCAGATGTCCGCCGGTGGTTTCAGCTATATATGTGGAGTGATAGGGCCCGAAGTCTTGAAATGATTCAGAGAGCAGATAGCGCTGGCTTTTCTGCGCTGATACTCACCGTCGATACCGCAGTACCAGGACAACATAATCGTGATGTGAGAAATGGGCTGACAATTCCGCCAAAAATCGGATTTCGTACATTCCTAAATATGTCAACCAAAGTTAAGTGGTGGTTCAACATATTGACGACTCCACCATTGGAATTTGCCACATTACGTCGAGATGGTCTTTCACCTTCGGAGGCTGCGGCTCGAGTCTTTGATGCGAGCGTCACATTTGAAGACATTGCGTGGTTGAAATCGATTTGGAAGAAACCGATCATTGTTAAAGGTGTTCAATCAGTTGAAGATGCTGTGAAATTAGCAAAACTCGGAGTTGATGCGATAGTAATTTCCAACCATGGTGGCCGCCAATTAGATGCCGGTACTGTCCCGCTTGAGATACTCCCGGAAATAGTAAAAGCGGTCAAAGGACGGATGCAAATCTATATTGACGGTGGAATTATGAGTGGCGCCGATGTTCTTGCCGCTATTGGTTTTGGTGCTGATGCGGTTCTTATTGGACGGGCATATTTGTATGGGGCGATGGCTGCTGGTGCCGCAGGAGTAGAGAAAGTGCTTTCGATACTTACCAAGGAGATTGAGTCTACGTTGCAATTAAATGGCGTCACATCTATAGAGGGATTCGATTCTAACTTCGTGCGACTTCGCGAGCATGGGTAAGGAAAAGAGAATGCGCATCGGATATGCCGGCTTTCAACATGAATCCAACTCATTTGCTCATGTACCTGCCTCTTTGGACAAGTGGAAAGAAGCGGGAATTCTTTATGGAGATGCCATTCGAGCGGAGTACGAAACATCTCAAGCCACTATTGCGGGCTATTACCAACGTTTGCGAGATGAACCGGAGGTAGAACTGGTTCCATTAGTCTTCGCTCGATTAACTCCGAGTGGTCAAATGACTCATGAGGCAACTGAGTTCCTTTTCCGTGAAATTCTAGAATCCATTTCTACCAACGGTCCTTGGGATGCAATTTTCCTTCCCCTTCATGGCGCTGCAGTGTCGGATCTTTACCGTGATGCAGATGGAGAGCTAGTTCGACAGGTTCGAAATTTGGTCGGCCCCGATGTAATTATCGCCACGTCTTTGGATATGCATGCCAATGTTTCCGAAAAAATTGTGAAGTATTCCGATGTTGTAACGGCTTATCAAACCAATCCACATATTGATCCCGATAAACAAGCATTCATGGCCGCCGATATGGTGCTTCGTACTTATCGAGGCGAGATTAGACCTTCGATGTTTATGGCCGCGCCACCATTATCAGTAAATATTCTTAGCCAAGGTACTAGCGATGAGCCTATGGCTTCCATACTTCGCCTTGCCGAGACTGCGCGCGCAATACCTGGAATCCTCTATGTTGGCGTTGTAGAAGGCTATCCATACTCTGATGTTGAAGAGATGGGTATGACTTTCATTGCGATAACCGATGACAACCCGGATTTGGCGAAAGCAGTTGCCAATGAGGTTGCATCCCTTTCGTGGCAATTGCGTGAGGAGCTCCAAGGGGGAGCGGTGGCTATAGATGTAGCGCTGAAAGAAGCTTCAGAGGCAACTGCCTTCCCCATTGTTTTGTTCGATGTGGGAGACAATATCGGCGCCGGTACCCCAGGTGATTCCACTTTTATTCTTCATGCGGCAAGAAAGCTTGGGATTAGTGAAATAACGCAAGCTTTATGTGATCCAGAAATTGTCGTCTTATGCCAAGAACTTGGAGTGGGTTCCCACATATCCGCGAGTGTTGGCGGGAAAGCGGATTCAATGCATGGTGAACCTTTTGATATTGAAGGAAAAGTCATTGCACTTGTAGACGGCCGCTATGAGGAACCTAAGGCATCTCATGGTGGATTCCGTTTTTATGACGACGGAAAAAGTGCTTTGGTAAAAACAGAGGATGGCTTCACCTTGTTATTAACGACTCTTCCTGCAATGTCATCAAGTTTGGAACAATTTCGTTCAGTCGGAATTGATCCAGTCCTTCAGAAGATAATGGTTGTGAAAGGAGTTCATTCACCTCGACCAGCATATGAACCTATCGCGGCAAAAATGATCTGGTTAGCAACCCCAGGTGCGTCCTCGGCTGACCTCTCAACTTTCGTTTACAAACATCGTCGAATTCCTATGTACCCTTTTGAAGAAGAGACTGTTTGGGCGCCAAGTGAGACAAATGAAGAGAGACTTACTTAATGGCGACTGCGGAAGTAATTGCAAATAAATTCATTAGCATCGTCGTTAATCCACAGAACGGTGGAACTATCGAACATATCGGAAAGAGCTTGGACCCGGAAACTAATGTTTTAGCGTGGTATGAATGGGATGAACCCGCGGCACTCCCTCTAGAATTTAGTGAGAATGAGAGTGCAAAGCATTGGCTTTCAAGGTATCGCGGCGGCTGGCAATTTCTGACCCCAAATGCAGGAAGAGAATGTGTTTTCAACGGAGTCCGACATTCTTTCCACGGGGAAAGCTCTTATATGCCATGGACTGTTGCCGCAAAGACAAGTGAAAGCATTACCCTTGAAATCAGATTGCTTTCGGGATTAAAGGTGACAAGAGTTCTAACAGTTGATTCCTCCAAGGCCGCTTTTACATGCCACACAACACTTTCCAATTTCACGAACGCTCCTGAAGAAGTTGTCATTGTTGAGCATGCCGCATTTCAAGGCTCTCCGAACGTTGTCGTCTCGGCACCTGATCTCAGTCAATGGAAATTCGATGGCGACTATAAAGAAGATGGTCGAGATTCGAGGGTGTGGAGCGAACCGGGTGTGATTGTCAATGATTTAGCCCATCCCATTAAAGGCAGAACTGAGCGGATGACATATCTAGCATCAGGTAGCGAAGGATGGGTTTCGATAATTGATACCAACAAAGGGTTCGGTGCAAAGTTGCTCTGGGACCCAATCAAACTTCCTTACCTTTGGTATTGGCAAGAACAAGGTTCGTCAGGTTTTCCATTTTATGGTCGGGCGCAAATGACCGCTCTCGAGCCTGCTTCATGCTTGCCTGGGGATGGTTTAGCTGGAGCATCCGAAGCTGGGAGATCTACAGTCATAGCCGCAGGGGAGGAATATTCTTTTTCTGTTTCTCTCGAACTTATATAGCGACTTCAGAATCTTGGCGGATTGGCTCGCTTTAGATTATTACAAATCACCGTTAACTCATTTCCAATCTTGACCAGCTCCTCAAGAGAGACTCGTGTAGTTGGCGCAGAAATACTTATTGCCGCTATTGGGTCACCGCTGGAATTGAATATTGGCGCAGCTACACATCTAAAACCCACTGCATCATCCTCATTGTCAATGGCAAAACCCTTCATTCGACTCGATCGAATGATTTC
>WLMD01000003.1 GCA_009700405.1 Actinomycetota bacterium
AGGAGATCTCGGTTGTTGACGTCTTGCAAGAGCATTTGCCCGATACCAGGCAGAGCAAAAACATTCTCGACAATGATTGCTTCAACTATCAGGGTTGCCATCTGCATACCCAGCACAGAGATGACGGGGATCATTGCATTGCGCACACCGTGTTTGCGCAATGCTTGCACGCGCGTAAGTCCTGTTGCCCGGGCAGTGCGGAAGTAATCTTGTTGCAAAGTGTCGATTGTGGCACTGCGCGCAAAGCGCATGAGTACGGCGCCTTGACCTAATGCGAGTGTAAAGACAGGCAGCGCCATTGATTTGAATGCAATTCCGGGTTCGCTCCAACCACCTTCGGGAAACCCTCCAGCAGGTAGGACTTGCCAGACGACTGCAAAGAAAGTTGAGATCAGTAAACCGGTCCAAAAAGTAGGAACAGCAATTCCGAATTGACTCATCGCAGAAGTTGCTACGCCGTCCATGCGGCGATATCGCAATGCGGCATACATTCCAAGTGGTATCGAGACCAACACTGCCAAAACAGAAGCCATGATGACAAGTGGCACAGTGACTGTGGCTTTTTGTGCAATCTCTGCAGTGATATCTGCGCCGCTGAGAATTGATATTCCGAGATCACCATGTAATGCGTGGGATAGCCAATCCCAGTACTGGGCAAGTAGTGAGCGATCAATTCCCAATTCATGGCGCAGTGTTGCAAGAGCCTCAGGTGTTGCTTGAATTCCAAGTTTTGCTTGAGCGAGATCGCCAGGAAGTAAGCGAAGCATTGAGAAAACAATCGCTGAAGAAACTACCAGCGAAGAAATAAAAAGGAAGAGACGGCGAGCGCCGAATACAACAATATTCACGCTCGCCATCTCCTCCTATTCGATATGAGTACCTATCCTATGCGGGCTACTTAGTCTTCACAATCGGAGCTACGAAGTAAGACATGCCTAATGAGCTGGCAGGAATTCTCGAGATCTTATTTGTGACGACCTGGGTATTTGGCAGCAGGAATAGCCAATCGCTCGCTGAATCAACAGCTAGCTGACGACCGACCTTCTTGAGCAAGGCAATGCGTTCTGCATCTGTTGCAGCTTCGTCAGCGGCCTTGAGCCAACCTTGAACCTGTGTGTTGTTGTAATGGAAGTAGTAATCCTTATTTCCATAGATGGCAAGGTCATGTGGCTCAACGTGAGCCACAATTGTCATGTCATATTCTCCCTTGATGAAGACTCGATCAATCCATTCGCCCCAACCAACAGGGTTGATTGTGACGGCGATGCCGACCTTCTTCAATGAAGCTTGAATGAACTCAGATGAAGCTGTTGCGTATCCAATTGGTGGTACTTCAAGCGTGAGCTTGAATCCATTTGCATAGCCAGCTGCAGCAAGCAGGGCCTTTGAATTAGCAACGTTGTATGGAGCTAATCCTGTGAGATCTTCAAACCAAGGATCTGTTGGTGGAACGAAGGATCCGATGGCCTTGCCATATCCCGACCATGCAGTCTTGATAAGTGCCTTGTGATCAATCGCTTCGCGAATTGCAAGACGTACCTTTGGGTTGCTTAGGTATTTATTATCATTGTTCATGCTCATTGTGACTTCAGCATTTGTGCTGCCTTCGATGACCTTGAATCTATTGTCAGATGCGAAAGTCTTTAAAATCTCTGGAGCTTGAACCGTTGTAAGTACATCTACTTGACCTGAAAGAAATGCGTTGTTGAGTGCATTTGGATCAGCAATGTATTTGAAGACAACTGTCTTTGCGCGTCCCTTAACGCCACGGTACTTGTCATTGCGCTCAAGAGTGATGCTTGAACCGCGGTTCCACTTAGAGAATACATATGGACCAGTTCCGTTTGCTGTAGCTGCGAGATTTGTTGCACCCTTCTTCAATACAACGCCAACTTGGCCGGTGAGATTGAAGAGGAAGCTGTTATCGCGGTTCTTTAAAGTGACAACGGCAGTTGAAGCGTTAGGTGCTGTAATTGAAACAACATTTCCAAATTGTGCTTTGAATGGATTTGTTGAATCTGCGGCAGTCACACGCTCGTAACTCCACACAACATCAGCAGAGGTAAATGCTGCACCGTCATGGAATTTAGCTGTTGCAAGTTTAAATGTGTAGACAGTTCCATCTGTGGAGATTGTGTACGACTTAGCTAAGTTAGGAACGATTACACCTTTATCTGTAATACGTACCAAACTCTCATAGACGTTATCAAGCAAAACTTGTGGGATAGGTGCACCAGCTGTGCCAGTGAGATCCAAGCTTGTTGGCTCAAGATCCAAACCTAATGTGATGGTGGCATTCGGATCAGGTTTAGTGAACGCTGCGCTCGATTGCGGGATCGCGAAACTAATCAAACCGGCAACAAGCACGGTTGGGATGAGTAGGCGAGTGAAAGTTCTTTTCATAGCGGGGGGATTCTCCTTTAGGTGTCCGAGTGGGTACTAAGTAGAGATAAAACAGGTAAAACACCCATAAGACAAGCAATTAATGGCCACTTTGACCTTGTTTTTACATCGTTACAATTCCGTTATAACTCCAATTTGCATGCAGTTTCTATTCAATTCAACTCCGACATCACCCCTGATTGGAGTTTCCAAATGTCCATATAGCGGATAGATTTACCCAGTTATTAACCAGCGTCGGTGCCCTGAGGTGCCTGGACGCATGCGAAAAGGAGTGTAAGTGCCCAAGAGCGTGAAAGATGCTGCACTTATAGAGCCTGCAAAGATCGAAGGCGAAGAAGTAACCCTACGCACGCCTAAGCAAATTGCGCTTGCTCGATTTAAGCGCAACAAGGTCGGACCATATTCATTATACGTTTCTCTCTTTTTTATCCTTGCTGCCTTTTTTGCTCCTGTCATTACGCACTTGTGGGGTTTGAGTTCCACCGACATTTACACAGACGGTTTAGATGAGTTTGCACTTCCAACTGGCGGTTTCGGTGGAATCTCCTGGCAGCACCCATTTGGCCTTGAACCTGGTGCTGGTCGCGATGTTTTCTCCATGCTTCTCTACGGATCACGTATTTCATTTACCGTTGCCCTCGTTACCTCTGTTGCATCCATTGGAATTGGAATGATTGTTGGAATCGCTGGAGGTTTCTTTAGGGGTCGCATAGATGCCCTCATCGGCCGCTATTCAGATTTCCTTTTTGCTTTCCCTTCCTTCTTTATGATCATTGCCTTGAGTTACCCAATGGTGGATCGTGTTGAGAAAACTGGAATTGCGCGCGGTAACAATGCTCGCCTACTAGTACTTATTATCTTCTTCGTATTCTTCGGATGGCCTGGGTTTGCGCGCCTAATCCGCGCTCAGTCCATGAGTCTTCGTGAACGCGACTTCATCATGGCCGCTCAAGCTCAAGGTGCATCTAACTGGCGAATCATTACTAAAGAGATGCTTCCAAATCTTTGGCCAACAGCAATTGTTTTTCTCTCGCTCTCACTGCCTGGGTACTTATCAGCAGAAGCAGTCTTTTCTTTTCTCGGCGTCGGAATTCAGCCGCCAGCCTCAACCTTTGGTCTTGTTCTTTCAGATGCCGTTAAATACTGGAAAGTAGACCCTTCTTATTTGTTCATTCCCAGCGCAATGTTGATCATTATTGTTCTGGCGCTCAACTTATTGGGCGATGCAGTACGAGATGCTTTGGATACTAAATCCGAGTAAACACTTAAGTTTTTTCATTGGGCGCCAATGGAAAATGCATAACCAATATCGCGGCCGCGGTGTTGGACAGTAAAGCAATAGGAGGAATGCATGTCAGTAAATAAACTGACTTCGCGCCGCTGGGTATCTATTACTGCCGCAACTGCATTAGCAGTGTCGGTAGCAATGGTCAGCGGAGCTAGTCCAGCAAGTGCTGCTGCCGCAAAAGGCGGCACCTTGTACTTCTACACAAATTCAGAGCAATTCCCTGCACTTGACCCAACAAATATGTACACAGGTCGAGATATCGGATTGTTCGGAACTTACCTTTTCCGCACACTGACTTCTTACAAGATGGAAGCCGGAAGTGCAGGAACAGAACTAACAGCTGACTTGGCAACCAACACTGGCGTGCCAAGCAACAAAGCAAAGACTTGGAAGTACACACTACGTCCAGGCGTAACTTGGGAAGATGGATCAGCGATCACTTGCGCAGATCTCAAGTACGGCTTCTCTCGTGCATTTGCACTGGATGTATTTAACGCAGGACCAACGTATGCGATTTCTTGGTTAGATATTCCAACACTTGCTGATGGATCATCTGCCTACAAGGGTCCATACAAGAAGACCGGTAAAGCTGCTTACGACAAGGCTGTAACGTGCTCGAAGGACAATCGCACGATTACTTACAACCTCAAGCGCTCTGTGCCTGACTTCAACTACTTCGCAAGCTATCCAACAACTGGCCCAATTAAGGCAAGCGCAGATACTGGCGATAAGTATGACTTGCACCCAATGGCAACAGGTCCATACAAGATCAAGAAGTATGCGATTAATGACGAGCTAACTCTTGTTCGCAATGACAAGTGGAAGAAGTCTTCTGACCCAATGCGTAAGGCATACCCAGATGACATCGTTATCAAATTGGGCATGAACGAAGATGTAAGAGATGAAGTTGATATGACTGACCAGATTCCTAACGGAATCAACATGGACGGTTTACAGCCACTCAACAACATCGCTTACTTCAATGACCCAACTAAGGCTAAGCAACGCTGGAATATCGTTGATCCATTTGTTACTTACCTAACAGCCAATAACTCAGCTGGTCACTTGGATTGCCTACTTGTTCGCAAAGCAGTCTTCTTTGCTTATGACAACCAATCACTCATTGACCTCTCCGGTGGTCTTAAGTACTACGGCGTAATGGGCGATAACATCGTCAAGCCAAACCTAGGAATGGACTATGCGCCAACTAAGGGAAATATTCACGATCCGAACTTCAAGATCGGTGGAAACCCTGAGTACGCAAAGACTCTTCTAGAGCAGGCTAAGACTGCATGTCCTGATGCTTACGATCGTGCAACAAATCCTGCAAAGGGCTTGAAGTACTACCGTGCAGATACAGCGACAAATAAGAAGTCAGCAGTTCTCGTTGAAGCAGCACTTAAAAAGGCAGGTTTCGTAATCGAAACTGTTTACAAGCCAGCCGGTACCTACAATGCAAACCTCGTTGAGTACAAGAGTCAGACTGACTTCTTGGCTTCAGGTTGGGCAGCAGACTGGGCCAACGCTTCGACTGTTATCCCTGAAATGTGGGGAAATGGTTGCTGTAACTACACCAAGAACGAAAAGACTCCAGAATATGCTCCATTCATCGCTAAGGTAAATAAAGCCTTATCGGAACTAGATCGCAAGAAGCAGGCCACAATGTGGCACGAGCTCTCGCAATATGGAATGGATCAGTACTGGTATATCCGTACCGTATTTGGTAAAGATCAAGCAACATGGGGATCTAAAATCGGTGGCATGACAGAATGGAAGCCATTCTCTCAGGCAATCTATAACGACCTCTACATCAAGCAGTAAGTAGTTGATTGAAGTTGCCAGATAGCCCTTAGGGGCTATCTGGCAACTTAACTATTTTCACAAATTTGTATTACCACGAGAGATATAGAAGGAGCGAAGCAAGAAATGCTGAAGTACATAAGCCGGCGACTCCTCTACACCGTGATTCTTTTGCTTTTAGTAAGCCTCTCAATTTTCTATATCTTTGACCTTATTCCTGTTGATCCGGCTCGATTAGTATGTTCAAAATCGTGCACAACTGCTTTAGTTGAAGCTAATCGCCATCGGTTAGGGCTGGATGTTTCAGTTCTCGAACAATGGTGGCGCTTTATTCAAGGGTTATTCCAGGGTCGCACCTATGGCGAAGGCGGCATCAAAGATATCTATTGCGGTGCTCCATCATTCGGCTACTCATTTAATCGCCATGCATGCGTCTCAACCATCATGGCTGAAGCATTTCCAATCACTTTAAGCCTCACAATCGGAGCATTCATCATGTGGCTCTCGATTGGTATCTCGTTAGGTATTTTGGCAGCACGGAAAAAGGGAAAATTCGCCGACAGAGCAAGTACCGCCTTTGTGCTAATCGGAACATCTCTTCCAACTTTTATTACAGGCATCATGGTTGTGCTATTTATAGTTCTCAAGTTCCACTTGGTTAATCCCTTGGAACTCGGTGATTGGCAAAATCCGTTCACTAATCCACTTGGATGGTTGAGGACTTTCTTCTTCCCATGTGCAACGCTAGCGATTGCCTACGCAGCCACATATACGAGGTTTACTCGTTCTAATATTTTAGAAATCAGCACCGAAGATTACATTCGTACAGCACGAGCAAAAGGATTGAGCGAAAAAGTAATTCTTAGAAAGCACACTTTGCGCGCAGCGCTAGCTCCAATCGTGACAATTGCTGGCCTAGATTTTGCAGGACTGCTAGGTGGCGCAATTATTACTGAAGGAATTTTTGGCTTATCTGGCCTTGGCAAGTTGAGTATCAAAGCTGTCACCCAGACATATGACTTACCGATTATCGTTGCGACAACTCTTGTTGGTTCTGCTTTTGTGGTCATTATGAACCTTATTGTGGATGTTGCTTACGCCTACATAGATCCTCGGGTGCGCACAACATGAGTAAATTTCTAGAAGTTAAAAACCTTTCAGTCTCTTTTCCAACAGAAGACGGGCTCGTTAAGGCTTCCAATGATGTTTCATACTCTGTCGATCTCGGAGAAACACTGGCAATAGTCGGTGAGTCCGGTTCAGGAAAATCTGTATCTAACCTGGCAATCATGGGATTGCATAATCCTACGATGACTCAGATTTCTGGCAGTGCTTGGCTCAATCTTCCAGATGGTCCGATAGATGTAATTTCTGCACCAGCAGAGAAAGTAAGACGTCTTCGTGGCAAAGTGATGTCGATGATTTTTCAGGATCCAATGTCAGCGCTTCATCCGTATTATTCTGTCGGCAATCAAATTGCAGAAGCGTGGTCGTTGTATAACGATGGCTCAAAGCGTGATGGAATGGCACGAGCTGCCGAAATGCTGGATCTAGTCGGAATCCCAAGCGCTAAAGATCGAGTCAAGGATTTCCCGCATCAATTCTCTGGCGGCATGCGCCAAAGAGTAATGATTGCGATGGCATTGGTAAATAACCCTTCGTTGCTTATCGCGGATGAGCCAACCACGGCTCTTGACGTAACAGTTCAGTCGCAAATTCTAAAACTTATTCAAGAGATTCAAAAAGAATTTAATATGGCTGTCATTTTAATTACTCACGATCTAGGTGTTGTTGCCGAAGTCGCCGATAAAGTATGCGTTATGTATGGCGGAAAGATCGTTGAAAATGCAGGTATTGATGAGATTTTCTACAGGTCTCAACATCCATACACAATTGGACTTCTTGATTCAATTCCACGTGTTGATAAGTTGGGCAGCCACAGATTGAAAGCAATCCCAGGTCAACCACCTTCTCTCATCGGACTGCCAACTGGATGTGCATTTGCTCCGCGATGTGAATTTGTTTCCCAAGTTGCTGGCTCCCTTTGCACGACTCAAAATCCAGATTTATCTGAGAAAACCACTGGTCATTTCTCTCGCTGCTTCTTGGAGCCAGAACAAATAGTGACTCTTACAGGAAGAAAGGCCAGTGCTAAATGAGCTCTGACAACATTCTCGAGCTCCAAGGCCTTAAGAAACATTTCAAGGTGCATAGTACATTCGGTCGCGGTAAAACTGTCGTTAAGGCCGTAGATGGCATTGACTTGGTAGTTGGCCGTGGCGAAACCGTTGGTTTAGTGGGTGAATCCGGCTGCGGAAAAACTACTGTCGGTCGCACCGTGATGAAAATCTATGAGCCTACTGATGGCAAGATTATTTTTGACGGTGTCGACATTACAGATTTAAAGCGACGAGATATGAAGGCCTACCGCTCGAAGATGCAGATGATCTTCCAGGACCCTTTTTCATCATTAAACCCTCGCCATACTGTTGGAACCATCATTGAAGCTGCCTACATCATTCATAAGACCGAGCCAATTGGTGGTCGCACTAAGGCGATTCAAAATTTATTAGAGCGCGTGGGATTAAACCCTGAACACATCAATCGTTTTCCTCACGAGTTTTCAGGTGGCCAGCGCCAAAGAATTGGTATCGCGCGCGCATTGGCACTGACACCAAAACTCATCGTTGCGGACGAACCAGTTTCAGCTTTGGATGTTTCAATTCAAGCCCAAGTTGTTAACCTCTTAGATGATTTGCAAAAAGAATTAGGGCTTTCCTATTTATTCGTAGCTCATGATCTGTCGGTTGTTCAACACATTTCTGATCGAGTTGTTGTGATGTATCTCGGTAAAGTAATGGAGATTGCTACAACTACCGAGCTCTTTGCAAACCCACGTCATCCATACACAAAGGCGCTTCTATCAGCGGTACCGATTCCAGATCCAATCATTGAACGCCAACGTGAGCGAATTATCCTTACAGGTGATTTGCCGAGCCCAGCGAACCCACCAGCAGGGTGCGTATTTAGTACACGCTGCTGGAAGGTGCAAGATCGCTGTGTGAGTGAAGCGCCGATTCCGGTACAGATTTCACCAAATCACACTTTGGCTTGTCACTTCCCGGAACCAGCAGGCAAACTGTAAGAGTTTCTTACTTAAGCGTTCCTGTTAGTCCCACCAAAGATGCACCGGCGGTTACAGAGATCTTGTACTCGTCTCCAACTTTTGAATTACAGGCGATTGCGTAATTGAAAGATAGTTTGCCGCCTGCTGCGAGTGGCTCCGTTGGCGAACCATCAATCCCATTGTCACCATCGAGGACATCTACGCACGACTGTCCATTCGATGTGCTCGTGATAATAAACTGGGTAACATCTAAATCAGTGGTTCCCCCATTTTCAATGGAAACTTCAAAGCGATTGGCCACCTGTCCGGGAACAAAGTTAGAAGCGTAGTCGCCAGGTTTGAAGGACCTAGGTTGAGTAATCGTTACGCTCACGCCATTGCCTAGATCAAGAGGCGTTCCGAAATCTAGAGTCACTTCAGGTGCTTGGGTAACAGCTGATTCCGAAGGCGCAGCACTTGGTGAGTCATTGAGTCCAGGAGTTTTCTTCGCACAACCGGTCACAGCAAGAAGAGCTGCAAGTGTGAGAACAGAAATTTTAGTGGTGGTGGTTTTGCTAAACATGTGAACCCCTAGTCTCGGTCGCCATCGTGAATTTTCACAGCGGCGGTTTCATAACAATGACCTATCGATAGTGCGAAATCTTAGCAAAGGATGTACCAATCCTCTCAATATGAGGTATTTTTCATCATTTTCTGAGTACTGCAAATGGGGCTGAAACAGACCTGGTGGGTAACAATCTGCTAAATAAAGTAGTGATTGGGCAAAAAACAACCTTGCTTTACCTTTGCTCATGCTTAGATTCCTGCAGAGTTATCCATATATCTGGAAGTTGATCTCATGTTCGCAAGTAACCCTTGTACAAAAGTTCTCTCGCGCGTGAAGGCCCTAGGGGTAGTTGGTGCCCTGTTACTTTTAACGTTGCCCTCACAAGCATTTGCCGCTGCGCCAGCAACAATTCATCTGACCGTTCACTACCAAAGGCCCGCAGAAGATTACACAAACTGGAATCTATGGCTCTGGAAGAACGTCATTGTTGGAAATGATCAAGGGGAGGATGCTCAGGATAAAGCTTTCTCTCCAGCCGAGGGAAGCGCCTTCACCGAATCAGATGCATTCGGCAAAGTCTTCAAAGCAGATATAACTGACATGAATTCATTCGACAACGTCGGAATTATTGTTCGCAAAGGTGCTTGGGTATCGAAGGATATCTCCGTCAATAGATTCATCACCAACTTTGATGCATCAGGAAACGCTGAAGTATGGATTGTGCAGGATGATGCAACTATCTATACAGCCGCACCCGCACTCGGAAAATCAATGAAATCTGCAAAGCTAGATGATTTTCGTGCGATTTCAGTTGACCTAAGTCAAAAGATTCTTCTTTCAGGAAGTGGAGATGAAGGGTTCACGATAACTGGCGGCCTCAAGGTTGCTTCAGTTACTGCACTTGTTGGCTCAGCCGCTGGCGCAACTCGCGTCCAACTTAATGTGGATTCTGATGCGACTATCGGATCTGATTACACGGTGACACATACAAGTTTTGGTAGCGTCAAAGTTACCGCTGGCAAGATTATTGAATCCGATGGATTCAATGCGCGTTACTTATACACGGGAAATGATCTAGGAAACGCATATTCTGCTGCCTCAACAACTTTTCGCGTGTGGGCTCCGACCGCTAGCGCAGTGAGCCTCTTAACATATCCAAAAGCATCTACACCTAGCACCGAAGCGAAAGTTATACCTATGGCCTCATCTGCAAAAGGCACCTGGGTCGTGACTCTCACTGGTGATCAAGATGGAACAATTTACGACTACAGAGTCACCCTAGGAAATACGATAAATGATGCGGTCGATCCTTATGTCCGTGCAACCACGGCAAATGGAGAACATGGCGTAGTGGTCAATCTGTCCAAAACGTATCCCGCCAATTGGAAGAATTCCAAGCCAGCATTTAGTGGAAAAGCAACGGATGCCGTGATTTATGAACTGCATGTGCGAGATCTCTCTCAAGATTCATCTAGCAACATTCCGACTGCGCATAAGGGCAAGTACTTAGCGTTAACCGATGTTAAGACGAGCATGGGTGATTCAACTAAGACTGGTGTTTCTGCCATCAAGGATTTGGGCGTAACCCATGTTGAACTGCAACCTATCTTTGATTATGCCTCCGTCGACGAACTCAACCCATCATTTAACTGGGGATACGACCCTCAAAATTACAACGTTCCCGAAGGCTCGTACTCATCTAACCCAAGTAATCCAACTGCGCGGATAACTGAACTTAAGAGTGGCATCCAAGCCCTTCATGACCAAGGTTTGCGAGTCATGATGGATGTTGTCTATAACCATGTATTTGCACCTGCAGGTTTTAGTCAAGAAAAGATCGTGCCAGGATATTTCTTCCGCAAGAACGCAGATGGTTCGTTAACCAATGGCAGCGGATGCGGCAACGATGTGGCTTCTGAGCGTCCAATGGTGCGCAAGTTTATTGTGGACTCCGCAAAGTACTGGGCTACGCAATACAACATGGATGGATTTCGTTTTGATCTTATGGGCTTGATAGACCTCACAACAATGCAGCAAGTGCGATCAGAATTAACAAAGATTAATCCAACTATTCTCATTATTGGCGAAGGTTGGGATATGGGCACTTTGCCAGATGCCATTAGGAGCAACCAGAAGAACATTGATAAATTGCCTGGAATAGCTGCATTTAATGACGAACTCCGTGATGGCGTTAAAGGTTCTGTTTTTAATTCAACGGATAATGGTTTTGCAACGGGCAAAGCTACTGCCGCGCAAAGTGTCCAGGCTGGCATAGTCGGTAATGTTTTCTACAGTAGAGAAGTACTTGGTAAGTGGTTTACTAATGATCCAACTCAATCTGTTAATTACGTGGAAGCACATGACAACTTAACTCTCTTTGATAAGTTAACAGCGAGCGTTTCAGGTGCAACACCAGCCAAGATTGAAGCGTTGGATCGCCTCTCGGCTTCCATCGCATTATTGGCGCAGGGTGTTCCTTTTATGCAAGCCGGACAAGAATTCTTGCGTTCCAAGAATGGCGATTCCAATAGCTACAAATCGAGCGATGCGATTAACTCGATAAAGTGGGATTTGCGAGCCAAGAATGCTTCTACCGTTAACTATTACAAGGGCATTATCGCTCTTCGTAAAGCACATCCTGCCTTTCGATTAGCGACAACTCCACTTGTGCAGAAGAACCTGACCTTTATCAAGGCTCCAACAGGCGTTATTGCCTATTCCCTTAAAGGCGCGGCAGTTAAAGATTCGTGGGGATCAATAGTTGTCGTACACAACCCTGGTGCATCATCGGCCACGGTGACTTTGCCAAGCAAAGGAGATTGGAAAGTTGTTGTTCAAGGTGCAAAGGCTGGAGTGAAAGTTATTCAAACACTCAAGAGCGCGACAAAGGTTTCTGTACCAGCAATGTCGACGTTGGTAGTGGAGAAGTAGTCCTTAAAAACGAGTCAGAGAGAAATTGACCAAATGTTCAGAATCGATCTGAGAAAAAATAAGGCCCGCTAACAACTTTGCTGTTGCTGGGGCAAGAGTGACTCCCAGCATCGCGTGACCTGTAGCAACATAAACATGTGAGGTTCCGGGAACCTTGCCAATAACTGGCATGCCATCGGGAGTCATCGGACGAAGCCCCATGCCAACTTTTGGTTGCTGCGGGATGGGAAATGAGAAGAATTCTGCACTCGATTGTGCAATTCCATTCACGCGCGTTGGGTTAACCTTTAAAGGATTTCCACCAAATTCCATCGTCCCAGCAAGGCGAAGAAAGCTATTTGTTGGCGTGACGGCGACCTTTGCTTCACTGAGATAAAGAGCATGAGTAATTCGAGTTTCCTGATGAAAGTCCAGCGAGTAGCCCTTGCCGAATTTAAGAGGCATGTCAAAGCCCACTTGATTCATAAGTCCTCGAGATTGAACACCTGCTGCGATTACTACATGATCTCCAGAAACTTTCATGGATCCAAATGTTACTTCGGTACTCTTGTCAGCATTTTCCTTCAAGTAAATATCTTCGGAAGTTTCAAAGAAAGTTACACCAATTTTTTCGCATGAGCTTCTCAAGCCCTCCAAAAGAGATGTGGGGTTAATTGAATATTGATCACTGCAATTAAGTCCCGCTTTTACAGATTGAGATAAGCCAGGTTCAATCTCACGCATCTCTGATCCGGTCATCCGAGTTACTTTCTTAAGACCGTATCGCTCGGAATTTTCGAACTCGGCGTAATGTGATTCCAATTCTTTCTCAGATTTGAAAGCCATTAAGACGCCCGTTTTGTGAAGTTCGAAGTCAACTCCTTCGGCTTTATATGTATCAAAGTGTTCGAGTGTGCCTCGTCCAAATTCAGAGAGAGCATGCAAGCCATGTTCGAATCGTGCCTTCGAAGTATTTCGAAGCATCTTGGACATAAAGGAAATGTGATCAGGATGTGGAACGGGCGATATCCTCAGTGGACCATCACTCTTGAGCATCCACCCAATAGATTTCTTGACCATGCCAGGTGCAGGTACAGGCGATGCCATAATCGGCACAATCCATCCCGCATTAACTTCCCCAGCCTTGCCTGTATTTCGGGATGTTGAAACTACGGTGACTTCTTCGCCTCGCTTTGCGAATTCATAGGCGGTGGCTAAGCCGATTGGTCCTGCACCAAGAATTGTCGTTGACACTTGTGCCTTCCTAAAGCGGGTGGCGATCACGGGGGATTGCATAATTTCTCGTGCCTGGATGAAAATACATGATGGAGGCGGTTCCAGCCATATAGGCCTCTCGGATGGTTCAAGCTGCCTGCGGGCATTCCCTGATGGGAATAGAGTCAGATTCTTGTGCGGAATGTGTAGGCCACAGGGAAAATACTGGGCATTATGCCTATAGCGAGACCCTGCTCAGTAACATACGCTCCACCCGTTGTATCCAATAGCCACATATGCCACATGGGACATGTGCGATGAGTAGGGGATTTTGATGCGTGAATTAACTCTAGATGACCTAGATGACATGGTCTTGGGAGCGACCCTCCTTGGAACAGGTGGCGGTGGAGATCCTTACATCGCTCGATTGATGGTTCGCCAAGCGATGGAGGATTACGGCTCTGTAAATATTGCCTCTCCTAGCGAACTCGATCCTGATGGGCTCGTCTTAACGGTTGCTGTCATTGGCGCACCAACAGTAATTAGCGAAAAAGTTCCAGCAGGACCTGAATTCACGGGTGTCGTTAATGCGCTCGCAAGTTACTTAGGAAAGAAGCCAGTAGCAATCATGCCCATCGAAGTCGGTGGCATGAACACTCTGATCCCATTAGCTGTAGCTGCCGAAATGGGGCTGCCGGTTATTGATGCAGATTCTATGCGCCGCGCCTTTCCTCAAATTGAAATGACAGTATTCACACTTGCCGGTATTCCCGCCTCGCCAATGAGCGTTGCAGATGAAAAAGGCAACGTCATGGTTTTTGAAACTACAACTAACCAAGTAGCAGAACGATTAGCTCGTTCGGCAGTTATGCAACTTGGCTTAGCTAATGGAATCTCTTGCTACCCAATGACTGTTCGCCAAATTGCAGAACATGGAATCCAAGGCTCCATGACATATTGCGTCGAGCTTGGCCGCAAATTAATGGCAGTGCAAAAAGGCGAAGAAGGTGCATACGACGCATTCCTTAAATTTGCCGAAGCGAAGAAGTATTTCTCCGGAAAGATTATTGACCTTGATCGTCGCACGACAGATGGTTTTGCAAAGGGAACCGTTGTTATTGAGCACCTTACGGACCCAAATCGCACAATGCGCATTGAAATCCAAAATGAGCTCCTTCTTGCTTTCGAAGACGGTGTTCCGATTATTACAACGCCGGATTTGATTTGCATTTTGGATCATGAAAATGCCCAACCAATCACGACAGAAACTCTGGCGTATGGACAACGTGTGGATGTTATTGGAATGCCATGTGCACCTGAATGGCACCAACCAGGCATGCTCGAACTAGTAGGACCAAAAGCTTTCGGATATGACATTCCGTACGTACCAATGGGAGAGGTTAAATAATGAGTCGTCTAAGAATTGGTATTGACGTCGGAGGTACAAATACTGATGCCGTGGTTGTCGATGAAGAAGGCACGGTTATTGCGAGCACTAAATCCGCAACAACTCCAGACCCATCTGATGGAATTGCAAAAGCACTCAGTGAAGTAATCGCTGGTGTCGACAAGGCGCGCATCTCGCAAGCAATGCTTGGCACAACTCACCCAGCAAACGCGATTATTCAGCGCAAAGAGCTTGAGAGAGTCGGTGTACTACGTCTAGCCGCCCCTTCTTCATTGGCTATTCGTCCGGGAGCTGCTTGGCCCAAGGACCTACTGACATCTGTCATGGGACCCACGGCAATTGTTGGTGGCGGTTACGAATACGACGGCACCGAAATTGCTCCACTTGAAGAATCCGCGATTCGTGAATTTGCCAAGGCTTGCCAAGGCAAAGTCTCCGCGATTGCAGTGAGCTGTGCATTCGCGCCAGCGAACTACGAACAAGAAATTAGAGCCGGGCAGATCTTGGCTGAAATTCTTGGCTCAGATTTTCCTGTTTCACTTTCACACCAAGTGGGATCTATCGGATTACTTGAAAGAGAGAACGCAACGGTCCTCAATGCTTCACTCTTTGGAGTTGCTCGTCGTGTAGTTAATGGTTTCCAACAAGCACTTGTTGGCCATGGATTAAATGTTGATTCTTTCCTTACTCAAAATGATGGAACACTGATGACTGCTGATGAAGCAATCAGGCTTCCTATTTTGACTGTGGGATCAGGGCCAACCAACTCAATGCGTGGAGCATGCGCTCTTGCAAAGATTAGCGATGCGCTAGTCATCGACGTCGGCGGCACTTCAGCAGATGTTGGAATTTTGGTAGATGGTTTCCCGCGTGAATCATCAGCTGCAATTGAAGTTGGCGGCGTCCGTACTAACTTTAGAATGCCTGACCTTATTTCTATCGGGCTTGGCGGTGGAACAATTGTC
The DNA here is from genome assembly GCA_009700405.1 of Actinomycetota bacterium. Taxonomy (GTDB): domain Bacteria; phylum Actinomycetota; class Actinomycetes; order Nanopelagicales; family Nanopelagicaceae; genus QYPT01. The sequence goes on from WLMD01000003.1 coordinate 15,664, forward strand.
CGTCCAGGAAATGGTTCAGTATCAGTCGGACCAGATTCGGTCGGATACAAAGTTATTACCGAATCCCTAATTATGGGTGGAAACACCTTGACTCTTTCGGATATTTCTACAAAGGGTGGTCGCCTCTCCGGCTTTGGAGATGCTTCCAAACTTTCTGGTGTAAGTGACGATGTCGTGAAACTTGCATTGGCTTGGGTTGATGAGCAGATTCAAATTCTCTGTGATCGAATGAAAGCAAGCAGATCAGCCATGCCCCTCATTGCAGTGGGCGGTGGATCTCACTTGATTCCAAAGTCCATCCCTGGAGTAGCCGAAGTAATTATTCCTAATCACCACTCTGTCGCTAATGCTTTTGGCGCTGCTATTGCTGAAGCTTCCGGAATGGTTGACCGTGTTTATCGTTATGCCGAACAAGGCCGCGATAAGTGTCTTGATGATGCACGCCAATTGGCAACAGAGGCCGCAATTCGTTCTGGAGCAGATCCAGACAAGGTGCGAATTACTTCTGTTATAGAAGTGCCAATGTCCTATCTGCCTGGGCAAGGTTGCCGAGTCCAGGTCAAGGCCGCTGGCCCATTAGCTAACTAATAGCCAATCAAAACATGACCATTTCGGAACGACGAACCGCGGGGCAGATCTATCGTGACTACAACGTGGCCGAGAATAATCATGACCTTGTTACAACGACGTCGCTGGTAGCCGTTGACCTGAAAGTAGAGGTTAACGGCGTTCGCCAAGTTTCATCTGGGGCAGACGATGAGCGTGCCATGGCAATCTTGTATGCGCACTACCCTGATTATCGTCGAGTAATTAAACACATCATCGATGGAATTGATGAAGCTGCCGTAGTCTGGGAAATGCGCGGAACTCCGGCGCTAGTCAATGGAGTTCTGGGCCTGCCGCTCTTGGTAAGTGGGGTGTCGGTTGTTAAATCTGACGGTAAAGTACTAACAGAGGCGTCACTATTTGCAGATAGTTCGGCATTGGATGCGGTGCTCAATGCAGCTTCGCAAGAGCACCAAGAATTTTAGATTAACTTAAGAATAAGAGGCCGCTTATGAGTCAGGTTATCGAATTCGCAGATTGCCACAACGATCTTTTGATTGGCGTCTTGCACCAACAAGAACGTGGAATTCGAGATCCTTTTGGAGATTTCTGGTTACCTCAACTTAAAACTGGGAATGTTGTTGTCCAGGTATTGCCGGTATATATGGAAGAACAATTTGTTGGAGAAGGCGCCTTACGTCGCTCTATGTTGTTATTTGAGACGGCCTGGAAAATTGCCGAAAATCATTCCGCGGATGTAGCCATCTGCTTGACCTCGCAAGATCTAGTTGCTGCGAGAGCGCAAGGGAAAATCGCATTACTCATCGCTATTGAAGGTGCCGAACCTCTCGGAAGTAGCGTTGATTTCTTTGACCTTTTCTTCCGCATGGGCGTTCGCATGTTGTCGCTTACATGGAATCGCCGCACTATGTTTGCAGATGGAGTTGGCGAGCAAGATTCAGGTGGAAAGTTAACATCCCTCGGAATCGAAGCAATACAAGAGATGGAAAGACTTGGCATGATTTTAGATATCAGCCACATCTCAGAGAATGGGTTTTGGCACGTTGCCGAAGTAGCTAAGAAAGCATTTGTAGCAAGCCATTCATCGAGTTTTGTATTGAAAGCACATCCGAGAAATCTACGCGACGAGCAGCTACTTCGAATTGTTAGCGGAGGAGGATTCGTTTCTCTTAATGCCTTCGGGGGGTTTATTTCCGATCCGCCAACCGTGGATTCGTTTATGAATCACGTTGACCATGTGGTCAAACTTATCGGTGCAGAGAATGTTGGATTTGGGTTTGATTTCATGCGAGATCTCATAGACCACGTTGATCCAGTACTAGGTAAAACACTCGTTGATGTTTCGAAGTGGCCATTTGTGCCAGGCCTAGACCGCCCATCTGATTTGGTTGGCTTTGGTGAGCAACTACGCGGGAGATTCGGAGAAGAAATAGCCACGGCTGTAGCCTCTCGTAGTATGACCAGTATGCTGGAGAGGTTGTTACCAAGCGCTAAATAAAGGAAGGGCTTGTCGAGTTGACCGCTGCACCTGAGACTGAGATTTCCTTGATGACGGTACGTCAGCTCCTTGAGCGTGAGTCTCTAAATGGCGCCATTATTGAAGGCGATGATTCCTTTCTTGATGTGGAAGTCGCTGATGTATCAATTCATAGTTCGCCTCGGTTGATAAATATTGATTCTGAATTAACTCAGCAACTACTAATTTTCGATGCTTCAAATGTTCCCGTGGACTCTTATCAAGTAGATATGTTGATTCGCGATGCGCTGGATAAGGGTTTTGTAGCTCTTATTTTGGTGAACTACAAGGCTCGAATGGGTCTCGCACCAATCCGTTTGGCAAAAAAGTTTTCGTTTCCTCTCATCCTGATATCTGATGTCGATGCTCTAAATCTCGCAGATGACTTGAGAAAGATTATTCGCGCGCCTTTTGTGGCCCGAAGTGATGCACTCTTAACGGTGACACGCCAACTAAGGAATCTCAACAGAACCGATCCGATTGAAAACGCATTGAAGATTTTAGAGGGCTCCCTTAAATGTCGCGCTGGACTTTTAGGCCCCGAGGGATCTGTCATCGCAAGTGGGGGTGGCGATAGATTTGAATTACCCAGTGAGATTCCTCTGTTGCCAGTTTTTGTAAAAGAGGAATTTAACGGCACTTATTACCTGCTTCAGCCAATTTCTTTAGCACCTCGTGAAAATCCAAGTTTTTGGTTAGCCATAACTTTGGATTCTCCAAGCATCTCTGCCATCACTATGGCGACTGAAGTTCTCGGCATATCAGTGTGGTTTTTTGCATCCATTCTTATTGCTGATCGCTTGATCCGAGAACGAGACGCGAGGTTTCGATTAGGCGTGCTAAACGCTATTACTGTTACTCGAGATTACCCCGATCCTGTTTTGTTAAACCAACTAGGTGTTCTTGGTTGGAAAGTTGATGGCTGGTGCACAGCTATCCATTGCCAGCTCACAGGAGAAGTAGACCCCCTACGCGTGTTAAATGGCACCGCCGAGGTTCAGCGAGCATTTGCATCTATCGGTTTCGTTGGAGCGTTAGTTGAACGCCCTGATGGGTGGAGCGGTTGGATAGTTGAAAGAAATGAACCAAAACCAAACTCCTATGCGACATTAGTCGAAAACTTTAAAGTTGCGTTGGAAAAACTTTCTTACAATTCTGCAGGAGTTAAGTTTTACTTGGGCATTGGCAGACCTCGCCAAGGGATATTAGGGCTGCAGAAAAGCCTTGAAGAAGCCAATGAATCATCAACAATTGCTCAACTAAGCGGCAAAAACATGGCCGTTCAGCACATTGATGAAATGGGAGTTCGAAGAATCCTCTTGGGTTGGTACGCATCAGAGAGCTTCTCTGAGTTCGCAAGCACCCTATTGGCATCCACTCGTGCTGCCGATCAAGATGGTGAACTGCTTAAGACTTTAGAGACGTACTTAGATTCCAATTGCTCACCATCGGAAACGGCAATTGCATTAGGTATTCACCGCAACACAGTGATTAACCGAGTCGATAAATTGAAATCACTCTTGAAAGTAAATCTCAACGAGCCCGACGAGCGTTTGGCTCTGCAATTAGCTTGCAGAGTGATCAAACGAAAATGGGAAGAAGTCTAGCCTCTAGCCTCTAGCCCCTAGCCTCTAGCCTCTAGGGTCGCGATAGATCTTAGGCTCGATAATTGGAACCCAAGCATCCATCTCTGCACGATCTGGAGTCTCATAACCAAGCGCATTACTTACACCCCAATTTTGGCGCTGGCGAATATCTGAAAGAAGTTCGGCATAACGAAGAGGTGCAATGATGGCATCGATAACCGGTACTCCAAGTTCGTCTTGAACTTTCTTGTAGAAACCAAACTCAATCGTGCAACCTAGGACGATTACATCGGCTCCATCTTCTTTGACCGCTTTGCGTGCTTCTTCAAGAATGCGTTCTTCAGTGCACGCAGGATCTTTTTGGAATTCATTAACAGTCATTTCAAGGACGCGGAATGAGGCTAAACGTTCTGCGAAACCGTACTTAGTAACATTTTCATGCATCTCTGGAATCCACTTGGAGCGACCAACGAGAATCGAAACTCTCTCACCTAATGTGTTAGCGATATGAAGGCAGGCTTCAGCAGGAGCAGTCACGGCCATCTTCGATGTAACTTCGCGAGCGGCGCGTAGGAAGGGATCATAAAAACATCCGATGACGGCTGCGTCATAACCATTTTCTTCGCCCCATCGCACAGCTCCGATTGTTGGACCGGCAGCGACCATTTCGTATGCGTTGTACTCAAGATGTTGCATATGAACATCACGAAGTGAACACACATCAATTCGAGTATCGGGAAATGCCTCATCGCGGAGGGCGTCACTGATTGGCTTGTCATATGAGTCAGTACCAACTGGGTTAATCCATAGAAGGCGACGGGACATTTTCTTTCTCCTTGGCTCGAACGAGTGATTCTTGGGAAAGGTTCTCACTTTTGTGCAGAAATGCAGTGGCTATTCTGCACATTGGTTGAGAGGTTTCTGTGCAATTAGCCCCGCGAGGAGTAGCCCTCTTGCCCTAAGGTACGCCTAGGGCAAATAGGCCCATAGACGCTACTTCAGGGTGGCGAAAAAGGAGAAGAGATGTCAGCACCTATATCTTCCCGACGGGGCACCAAAGTTGTCGCAGTTGCCGCGCTCGGTCTATCACTACTTGCAACCGGATTGGTCTCGAACTCGAGCGCATCCGCTGCAACGCAAACACAGATCGCATATCTATCAGCAAGTTCTGCAAACACATGGCTACAAGCTTCACGTGTTCAAATGGACAAAGTTGCCAAGGTATACGGAATGAAGATCACTGAATTCGATGCACAGTTCAAGCCAGGTGAGCAAGCAAAGCAAATTCAAGACATCATCGCCTCAGGCAAGTACAAGGGAATCATCATTGCTTCAGTTGATGGTGCTGGAATTATTCCTTCACTTCAGGCTGCAATTGCAAAGGGAATCAAAGTTGGTATTTTGAATCAGGTAGTTGGTACAGCTCTTGATACTGCAAAGCCACAATTTGCTGGTCCATCAGTAGTTGTCATGGTTCCACCAAAGGTTTCTGGTGAGCGCATTGGCAAGTTAACTCTTGCAGCGTGCAAAGGAAAGACAACATGCAAGGTTGTTTACTTCTACGGAATCAAGGGTATTCCTCTAGATAACGCAATCAAGCAGGGCTTCGATGCAACTATTGCTTCAAACCCAGGAATTAAGATTGTTGCTGAAGGAGAAGGCAAGTACGGCGGACCTGATGTTGCTCAAAAGGGAATGCAAGATATCTTGGCTTCAACACCTAGCTTTGATGTTGTTGTCGGAGCAGACCAGTCAATTCAAGGCGTAGTCCTTGCATTGACAGATGCCAACAAGTTGGGTGCAAAGTTGATCGGCTTCGGCGGATCAAAGGCAGCAATCAATGGCATTAAGTCTGGTGTTTGGTTCGCAGATCTATTCGGCGCTCCAGGAACTGAAGGCAAGCTCGTTATGCGTGGAATGGCTGATGCAATTCGCTCAGGCAAAGTTACAGGCGGAATTGATCCAGGATCAAAGATGCGTGATAACGGACTCGTAACAGCTGCAAACGTTGCTAGATTCACTCCAGAGTGGAATGGCTAATATTATTTAGCCAAGCAATCACCCAATTACGGGACTAGTTAGAAGGGTGGCATCAAAGCGTGTTAATTGAAATTAACAATATTTCAAAGCGCTTTGGTGCCACTCTTGCTTTACATGCAGTATCAGCCACTTTTGAATCAGGTCAGGTTTACTCACTGGTTGGCGAAAATGGCGCAGGAAAATCAACGCTAGGAAAGATTATTGCTGGTGTGTATCAACCCAGCGAAGGTGCACTACTTTTTGATGGCGCGGAAGTTAATTTTCAGTCTCCAGCAGAGGCACTAGATCGCGGAGTCACAATCATTGCTCAAGAATTATCGCTTATTCCCGCTAAATCTGTTATCGAAAACGTATTCCTAGGTATAGAAAGTTCAGTCGGACCATTTGTTAATTCAGCTCAGGATAAAGTTAGATTTAAGAGCCTCGTCGAAGAGACCCATATTTTCCTTGACCCCAATTCTGTGGTGAGTGCTCTTCGTACTGGTGATCAACAAAAGGTCGAAATCTTACGTGCGCTAGCCAGAAATGCTCAAGTGATTGTTATGGATGAACCGACCGCGCGCCTTTCAGCGTCAGAAACTCAGAATCTGAAATCGCTAATATTGAAATTAAAAAGTCAAGGCAAAACAATTATTTTCATTTCGCACTTCTTAACTGACGTTCTAGATATTTCTGATCATATTGTGATTATGCGCGACGGAAATATTATCCGTATTTCTAATCCAGGTGTAGAGACTCATGATTCATTAGTTGAGGCTATGACTGGCGCAAAGATCGGATCAACTTTTCCACCAAAGCGGGGGAGTGCCACAGATAAGAAAGTGATTCTCCAGGTAAATAATCTTTCACGAAGTGGAGTCTTTTCTGACATCTCCTTCAACGTTAGCGAAGGCGAGATTGTTGTCCTTGCAGGATTAGTGGGATCGGGTCGCACAGAGGTTGCACGAGCGATATTCGGCGCTGACCCTCATACGACTGGCGAGGTAAAGATCAATGGAAAAGTTGTCCATCTAAAGTCTCCAGCAGATGCAATTGCTGCCGGGATTGCCATGATTCCTGAGTCCCGAAAAGATCAAGGAATTATTCCTACGAGACCTTTAAGAGACAACATTTCCTTACCTCATCTGAATTTACTTTCAATCTTTGGATTCATTAAGAGAACAAGTGAAAATAGTTTGGTTCAGAGGTTCATTTCATCTTGCGGTGTGAGGGCATCTGGATTGATGATTGCAATGACCAATCTTTCGGGAGGCAACCAACAAAAAGCGCTCTTTGCTCGGAGTCTTGCAGGGGGCCCTATTCTCTTCATTGCCGATGAACCAACACGTGGCGTGGATGTTGGATCAAAGCGAGCTATCTATCAATTGATTTCTGAGCAGGCTGATAACAATCTGGCAATCTTGATCATTTCCTCCGAACTGGACGAGGTAGTGGGCTTAGCTGATCGGGTATTGGTAATGCGTCAAGGAAGAATCGTTAAAGAACTAAGCGGCACAGAAGTAAACGAGAACTCCGTAGTTGCAGCAGCATTCATAGAGATGGGAAGCAAATGACAGCCACAGATACAACTGTTGAGGCCAAGAAATTTGATATCAAAGGCCTTGCAAACAGGTATGCAATCATTTGGGCGACGTTGGTGGTATTTGTCTTGCTTTCGGTCACGACTGACAACTTTCTATCAGTAGAGAACCTGCGAAACATCCTTGATCAGCAAGCCTTCGTTCTCATTATTGCTGCATTTGCCACCATCGTTATTATCTCAGGTGGCTTTGATGTGAGCCTTGGAGCGACGTACATTCTGGCCCCAATTGTCGGCATGAAGGTCGAGAACTCGACAGGCAATCTCCTTTGGATGCTTCTAGCTGGCGCAGCTGTTGGATTAGCGTGTGGTCTCATCAACGGATTTATTATTGCCTACGCGAAAATCAACTCATTTATTGCCACACTTGCTACTTCTTTCATCATTTTCGGAGTGGCCTATTTAGTCAGCAATGGCACTATTCAAACTCTTAGCAATATGAATCTACGTAAATTCGTTACCACGAGGGTCTTTGGCATCACTTCAGCAACTATTTATGGAGTGCTCTTTATTATTGTGGCCGCAGTCCTCGTTGAGCGCATGAAATTTGGCAGATACGTTTTCGCCGTGGGTGGAAATCTAGAAGCTGCGCGATTGGCTGGAGTAAGAGTTGCCAAGGTTCAAATCATTTGCTTCACACTAGGTGGATTTGCCGCAGGTTTAGCAGGAACTTTGAACTGCATTCGCACAACCTCTGCTCAAGCCTCTGATGACTTCAGCGTTATTTTCGCAGTCATCGCAGCAATTGTTGTAGGCGGAACCTCTATTGCTGGTGGATCTGGCGCAATTTGGAGAAGTTTCGTCGGAGTCTTCTTTATTGCCATCTTGGTAAACGGCTTTAACCTCAACGGCATTGACCCTATCTACCAACGCATTATTCAAGGCGTCGTTATTTTGCTAGCCGTCGGTGCGGATGCGTTTAGTAGATCCAATAAAGATTAGTTAGGCAAAAGATCTACATGCGTAAGTACGAAGCTCCATTGAAATCAAGCACTGCTCCGCTAGCCCACTCACTATCGGGAGATGCAAGGAAGTAAACAGCCTTCGCCAATTCGGCAGGTGCGGCTACGCGATTGAATGGACTTTGCGCACGAATCCCATCACCTTCAGGACCATCGAGTAGATGTTGCGCCATCTCTGTTTCAACAAAGCCCGGCGCCAAAGTTGTTACTCCAATATGCATTGGCGCCAAGGCTTTAGCGATGGATTGCCCAAAAGCAACGATGGCTGCTTTAGATGCACCGTAGGCAGGGCTAAGAGGTTCACCTCGGAATGCACCGCGCGAACCAATATTTACGATTCGAGATGTTCCATTCTTGGGCATATGTTGAAACGCACACCACGTGATGTTCGCTGCTCCAACGAGATTAACCCCCAAAGTATCCGACCACGCTTGTTGCCACTTCTCATACGTTGAACTCTCGATGGGATGATCAAAGAAAACACCCGCATTGTTGATGAGGACGTCAATCTTTCCAAATTCCTTTGCCACATCATCAACCATGGTCTTGATTGCTTTGGGATCGCGCAGATCTGCTTGCGCAATGATGTGCCCTTGGCCATTTAATGAATCTGCAACGCCCTGTGCATCGTGCGAAGATGAAACGTAATGAATAGCTATGCGGTCACCAGCGGCTGCAAATTCGCGAGCAATCGCTGCTCCGATGCCGCGTGAACCACCAGTGATAAGAACCGTGCGCCTAGTCTCATTAGTCATAGGCATACTGTAGGTCAGGAACCGTTAAAACATGAAAGTTCCTTGAGATCTGTCTTTGGATGCAGAGCGGATCCTAAAAACGTGCCTCAAAATAATCGGCGCGTCATCTATTTTTTCACTCTCATAAGTCATGATTGGCGGATGCGCAAATCCTTCGCACTTCTATTAGCCGCCACTGCAATCATTGGGCTGACCTTAGGGGTGGCTAACGCTGCGGCCCCTGTTGTAGGAAAAAAATGCTCCAAGGCAGGACTCAGTGCAAAAGTCGCTGGAGACAGATTTACTTGCACCAAATCAGGCAAGAAATTGATATGGAAGAAGGTTATTCCTGCAGTAGTTAAGGCAGTGCCTTCGCCTTCTCCTACTCAAACCATGGATCCTGCACCAATAATTGTTGCCCCATCTGCCCCTCCTGAGCCGACGCAAACCCCGAAACCTTCCATTTTCGCTAACCAGAGTGCATTAACTCGGTTCATTAGTCTTGCGCAAGCTGCACGTGCAAATGCAACGAACAAGTTACCCATTCTTGATACCAGTGGCGCGGTAACTATCAATCAAGTTGCAGGCCAGGGCTTGCCGCTATTCGTTAAAGCTAGTACGACTGACCGTTTCACTTTTCTTGGGCCCACGCCGTTGGTTGAGACAGACCCAACTAGAACGGGGGCTGTATCTCAAATCACCAAGGACCATCGAATGGTCTACCAAGCCCGAGACGACCTTCCACCGTGGGCCGTTGCCTTTACTATTTCAACTACCGATTCGCTCGGGCGTTTTGTCGTGGAAACAAGCGGAATGAATGGCTCGAGGTTGCCGCAGTATTCATGGCGATTGGTTTACAAGACTTCAACGGGGCCATGGATGTACCAAAGTATTGCCGGACTTTCGCGTCCTAATGATGATGCACACCATTTTGACGAGGTGTCATTAGGCGCACCTGGTTCTTTTTCGATCCGACTGGAATTTGAAGCAACGACTAGTTTCTATGGCATTGGGCTTTCGGATGTCACCTCCACTATCTCTACGCTAACTTCCAACGCATCTCCACGAGTAGCAATACTGGGAGACTCTTGGGTATCTCCGGAATTTAACGAAACTGGACCTGTCCACGTTTGGGACGCTTTTACGGGGGCTTTAACGTGGATAACTGGCTGGAATGTTATATCTGCAGGAGTCGCCGGACAGGGTTATTTACAACCAGCCCGGGGTGGAACTGAAACCTACAAGGATCGAGTAGTCCGAGATCTTGTTCCGCAGAATCCAGATGTGATTATATTTACCGGTTCTCCAAATGATCCTTGGGGTCCTGGCAAATTTACAGATGAACAAATTGCGGCTGAAATGGGGCGCGATATTAAACTAGTTCAGGAAGCAAATCCAGATATTCTTATTATTGTTTGTTCGCCGTTTCAAACAGACCCGCATCAAGCATCGTTGATGCGAAAGGAAGCGGCTTCACTGGGCGTATCAATTATTGACTTTGCAACCCCTGCGCTCTTTGATGAAAATAATAATGCGCAACGTCAATTAGTAGATGGTCACCCAACCAGACTGGGTAGTGCCTATATTGCGAATGAGATGCTGAAAAGGATTGCGGGACTAAACTCGAAATGAACAGATAAATCAAAGCCCGTCATCCCAAGTTATTCGCTAAATCTACGGAGAGGGAGATAGAAATACGCGAGGTCTCACTAGTTGCATGTCTCCTTTTACTTATCCGTCAGCGTGTTTTAACTGTCTCTGGATCCCAGAAAAATGCCTCAAAATAATCGGCGCGTCATCTATTTTTTCACTCTCATAAGTCATGATTGGCGGATGCGCAAATCCTTTGCACTTCTATTAGCCGCCACTGTAATCATTGGGCTGACCTTAGGGGTGGCTAACGCTGCCGCCCCTGTTGTAGGAAAAAAATGCTCCAAGGCAGGACTCAGTGCAAAAGTCGCAGGAGACAGATTTACCTGCACCAAATCAGGCAAGAAATTGATATGGAAGAAGGTTATTCCTGCAGTAATTAAGGCAGCGCCTTCGCCTTCGCCTACTCAAACTATGGATCCTGCGGCAGCAACTGTTGCCCCATCTGCCCCATCTGCCCCATCTGCCCCTCCTGAGCCCACTCAAACTCCAGCAGTTGCAGAGATCATGACGCCAATTACCTTGTCATCATTTGTGAGTTTGGCGCAATCTGCAATGGCTAATTCTGAAAATGCAATACCAATATTGGATACAGCGAATACAGTTCAAGTTCTAGAAGTTAAGAAAAATGAACTTCCTAATTTTCTTTTCGCTGATACAGTCCAGAAATTTTCCTTTTTTGGGCCAACGCCGTTAGTGGAGAAAGATTCGAGTCGCCTCCATGGCCTTTCATTAGTGAGTGCAGATGGTCGTAAGGTGTATCAATCCGACAGTGCAATCCCACCCTGGGGTGTTGGTTTTGATTTCACTTCGGATGATCCCAAGGGTCGATTTATTGTTGAGACAAGTGCAACAGATAACTCTGGTACCTATTCCTGGCGCCTTGCCTATAAATCGGCAACAGGACCGTGGAAATATCAAAGTGTTAATGGAATCTCCCATAAGAATGATAATGAAAAGTTCTTCGATGAAGTCACACTAGGAGAAGCAGGGAAATTTTCAATACGACTCGAATTTGAAGCTAAGACAACTTTCTATGGCCTAGGTCTGGCCGATAAGGCTGCATCAGTTACACCGCTACTTAAATCTTCTGCAGTGCGAGTGTTAATTGTTGGAGATTCATGGGTATGGCCATCATTTAACGAGTCAGGTCCGGTTCATGTATGGGACGCATACCCTGGCGCTCTTTCTTGGCTCTCCGGTTGGAATGTAATTTCTGCCGGAGTACGTGGCCAAGGTTATTTATCAGTTGCTGCAGATGAAACATATAAGGACCGAGTTGTTCGAGATGTCATTCCGCAGCACCCGGCCGTGGTTATCTTCACTGGTTCATCAAATGATCACTTATTCGCAGATCAACAAATTGCTGAGGAAATGGGTCGAGATATTCAAGCGCTGCAAAAAGCTGATCCAGGTGTTTTGATTATTGTTTGTTCGCCATATGCAACTGGTGGGGATCAAAAAGCCCCGGGGCAGAGTAAGGCAATGAAGGCTGAGGCAAATCGCATTGGAGTCCCTTACATCGACTTTATTAATCTGCCGCTCTTTGATCAGAGCAATAATGGGCAAGGACAACTATCGCAGGGCCATCCCACAAGACTGGGAAGCTCTTATATTGCACGTGCGCTACTCAAGGAACTTGCAGCTGTTAAGTAAATGGAATCGAAAGGTTTGCGCAATTTATGGCCGTAGTTGCGCGCATTTGGTGATTTCAAGTTACTGTCCTCCTAGGGAAATCCCGTCACGGGATACTGAATCTACGGAGAGGTAGATTTCGATGCGCAAGTTTTCAATTTTTCTTTCACTTTTACTGATTGCATCAGCGACCGCAGTAACTCAAGCTAGCTCCGCCTCAACGGTACAGATTTCCTTTGTGATGATGAATCCGCAGACTAAAGCCAACGTAGGTTCTGGAATTCAGGTTTCCATCTATCCAGTTAACCATCCTCAGCAGCGCACAAATACAACAACAGATTCGAATGGAGTTGTATCTTTTGCACTGAACCAAGAACGATACGGACTCGACTGGTATTGCGGTCCTTGCAACGCACCTGCTAGAACGAATGGTGCTACCGCATATTTGCTTCAACCCAAAAGTGATGGAACGTTTGAAGTACTCTCCATGGCAGATGAACCGGTTGCTCAAAACTCTGCAGGCGTATGGATCCTAACTACTGAAATACAAAAACCAGCGAAGAGTAATTCGCCATGGAAACTTATGAGCCCACAGCCAGATCTTGGCGGAAGTGCGCGCTTGATGTTTTTGCTGACAAATGGAAAAGTCATGGTTCAAGTTTCTAATGGAGGTGTCGAGAGTCGCCAAAAATGGTGGCTACTAACTCCGGATATAAATGGTAATTACGACACAGGTACTTGGGAGCAAGCTCCAAGTCCAAAGGATTACAACCCAACAACATACAGCGGGGCGGTCTTGCATGATGGCAATCTCATGGTTTTTGGAGGAGAGCAAAACGCCACTGATGCTGGAGTTGTCACGAATGGCACAAATATTTGCCAAATCTATAATGTAGAAACTAACTCTTGGAGACTAATTGCACCTCCTAACAATGGCCAAGGTGACTGGAAGGCACTCATGGGTCCCAACACCACTTTGGCTGATGGGCGCATATTAATTGGCGCGTCACCAGATGGCTCCAATGCGAATGAATCTATGTTGTATGACCCAATAACAAATAGTTGGGCGCTTACAGGAACAAACAAAGTGGCAGAGAATAACGAAGCTGGGTTCACGCTACTTCAAAACAATAAAGTTCTTACAACTCAACAACCGACCGGCACTTTAGGTACTGGAACGACTATCGCTGAAATATACGACCCTGCAACAGGGCTATGGTCATCGGCTGGAGAAACCAACGCTCTATTTAACTTCGTTGAAGTCGGACCAGCCCTTGGCCTGCGAAATGGGAATGTACTTCAAACTGGTGCGCTTGGCGCGAATGGCCTATACAACCCAACAACTAATTCGTGGTCTGTCGTTCCTCCGTTCGCAAAGTTGAAGAATGGTTTACAACTCGTTGCTCAGGACAATGAGGCTGCGATTCTTCCAAATGGAAATATTCTTACCATTACTGCCACCTATATTCATGCCACCATTTCTGGCAACGGTATAGCTCCGGGCCGCTCGATGGCCCCTGCAAGATATGAAGAGTACGACTGGAGAACAAATTCTTGGATAGATTTGCCAGATAGTTTGTTGTCTGTCCCATCCTGGGGCGGCCCTAACATGACGTTTTTCCTGCCCTTGCCTAATGGTCAAATAATGATTGAGGAACGCGGCGGGATTCAATTCTTTACCGGTACCGGATCTCCAGAAGCAAGTTGGGCTCCAGTCGTTTCCTCCGTTTCATCGCTGGATCTTGCACCAAAGACTCAATACACGATCTCGGGTAAGCAACTTTCTGGCTTAACGCAAGGTCTACATTGGGGGGATGAGTGGCAAGCGACCACTAATTACCCGCTTGTTCGTATCGTGAACAATGCATCTCATCATGTCTTTTATGCAACTACTTCTGGCATAAGTAGTACATCCATTACTCCGATGGTGCCATCAACATTTAATATGACCATTGGATCAGATGTTGAGAATGGCCCTTCAAAGCTATATGTAGTTGCAACTGGAATCGCATCCCTACCAACTGATATCACGATTTCTGGTGGATCCAACAAGATCGCTGAGGAGAAAGCAGCAACTGAGTTGAAAGCCAAGCAAGAGTCCGATGCTAAGGCTGCAGCTGAGTTGAAAGCGAAAAAGGATGCCGAGGCTAAAGCAGCCGCTGACAAAGCTGCAAAGGAGAAAGTGGCAGCCGATGCACTTGCACAGCAAAAACCGACCGCAGTATCTAAGCCACTTGCAAAGAAAAAAGTTATTACGTGCATGAAAGGCAATCTCACAAAGAAGGTTTCTGCGATTAAGCCAGTCTGTCCGAAGGGATTTAAGAAGAAGTAGAACCTGACAGGACGAGCCAGATTCGAACTTAAGTAGACGGAACCATGATTGGGCTAGTCACCTCAAATCCTTGAGGCATTATCTACGGAGAGGTAGATTGGAATGCGCCACAGAGTAGGTCTATTAAATGTTTTAATCCTTACGTTGGTAATGGCGCTTATTCCAACCTCAGCCTTAGCCGCTTACATGGCAAAACCAGCTGTTTACTATCATGCAAAGAACACTATTGATGCCCGGATGGTCTCAGAAGCCGGCTATGGGTGTGCTAATCCAACTAAGACCAAAGCAACTCTTCAGGCGTTCGTTGGGAAAAAATGGCTCAACATCAAACCAATCCGATCAGGCTGGATTCCTGATAAGGAATCATGTGGAGATTCTTCTTTTGGTAGCAAAACATCGCGGGCGTGGATCACGGCATATATTGATCCGGGCACAATTGTTCGATGGTATTACGTAGGTGAAATTAGTATTCAAGACCATGACTCTAAGGGAAATGGCATTGGCGTTGCTTATACATTTAGCAACGCTTACCAAAATATAGTGCCACACTCAGTTGTTGGTGGATATGGAATTACTTGGGAAAACGTCTCATCCAGAATAAATGACATTGCTGCAGCATCATGGACGGATGCGCAAGCAACCATTCTGCGCAACGCAAATTTACCGAGTGCATTGTCTGGGTATAAGTCGTATATAAGTCCAGGGGCGCTGCTAGTTGACCCGAATGTTGGTGAAGCTGATAGGTATTTGAAAAGAACCTTTTCGTTATTCGCAAGAATCCCATCTCCAAGGAGCATTATTTTTGTAGCAACGACTCAGGAAGAAAGAGTTGCATCAGAGTTACAAATCGACACCATGTACAAGGACAGCGGGTGGATAAAGGGTGCGTTAGACGACATATTTGGAATAAATACGAGCCAACCAGCTGGTTCTGTTTTCACTCAAATCAAATGTGATGGGCACGATCATGCTAGGAGCCGTTCCACTTACCCTGATGGATCAATAGCCACTGCGTTGATGTTTAGTGTTTGCCCAAATATGGAGCAATTTCGAACCCATATCAATGGTGTGCATACGATGGCTCACGAATATGTGCACTCTATTCAAGTAGCAGTGCTCACCAACACCCTTGACCGAAAGAGGTTTGAACCCTGCTGGTTGAGAGAGGGTGGGCCAGAGTGGACCCAGGCAGTTGTTTCAGATAATTTCCAGCAGTATCTATCTGTCAAACATCTAGAGCCATACTATTTAAGTACTGACTCTGTTCAAAGAACACAAACCACGGCCAGAACTTGGACCAAGGATGAAGTTGATGGCTATTTAAACCGAGCTAACGACCCAACCACTTGTTCGGCAACCAGTGAATTTGCTCTTGCATACTCTTTGGGTGAGGTAGCTACTGAAACTTTAGTAAGTATCGGTGGCTCAGAATCCTTCTTTGCTCTGCAAGAACGTCTTGCATTAGGTGAAAGTTCCAACCAAGCCTTTCGTGAAATATATGGCAAATCGTGGGATGAGGTTCGACCAATACTTGCCGAAGTTGTAGCTCAAGTAATTACTCTCTCGTGGCAATCACAGGCTTTGACCTATCAAAGTCTGCCAAAAAACTGATTCCTCATGAAATTTGCTGGGCTTCACACACATCCTTAAGTGGGGCGAGTCGGGCTCGAACCGACGACGACAGAATTATGAGTTCTGGGCTCTAACCAACTGAGCTACCGCCCCTTGACCTACTGGGTAAAGATAGTTGAGTTCGCTATGCGGAACAAAACCGACTCTTCGTAGACAGGCAGGATATC
>WLMD01000030.1 GCA_009700405.1 Actinomycetota bacterium
CGCAAACTGCATCAATGTCAGCCTCTAGATGGAATCAGTGAATCGGTGATGACGATTCGCTTCCAATCACGAATACGTTCTTTGGCAATGAGATTCGAGGGACTAGACCATCGCTGGCTCTGCACCTCGTTAACTCTTCTATAAGAAGGAGTTAAGCCTCACCATGGCAGCGCTTGTATTTCTTTCCGGAGCCACATGGACATGGAGCATTTCGAGAAATGCCGCTGCTCTGTGCAACACCCGATTCATCTGCGGCAGAATATTGCAGACCAAGCGGAGTTTTAGGTGTTTCAAGCCCTTTGGCTTTTACATCCTTTGTCGATTCTTCAACCGTCACTTCGACATTAAACAAATAACCGGCAATTTCTTCTTTAATTGCATCCATCATTGCCGCAAATAGGTCATAGCCTTCTCGTTGATATTCAACAAGTGGATCACGTTGCGCCATGGCTCGTAATCCGATTCCTTCTTGCAAATAGTCCATCTCGAAAAGATGCTCGCGCCATTTACGATCAAAGACAGAAAGTAGAACCTTACGTTCTAGTTCGCGCATAACTTCAGAGCCAAGGGCTTCTTCGCGCTTGGCATATGCAGCAATAGCGTCGTCAATAACTCGTTGAGTTAGGTAATCAGTATCAATTCCCTTTCGCCCACCCAATTCAGTTTCAAGTTCAGCTACCGTAAATGAAATTGGGTAGAGGGCGTGCAAAGCGGTCCATAGGGCTTCAAGATCCCAATCTTCGGGGAATCCTTCAGCTGTGGCAGCGCCAACATAGGCGGCCAATGTATCTTGCAAGAAAGTCTGAACTTGGTCTTTGATATCCTCGCCTTCAAGTACAAGGCGTCTTTCTCCATAAACTACCTGGCGCTGTCTATTGAGTACGTCGTCGTATTTCAAAACATTCTTACGGATTTCGAAGTTTTGTGCTTCAACTTGAGTTTGAGCTGAACGAATGGCATTACTCACCATTTTAGATTCAATTGGTGCATCCTCAGGGAGCCCGGCGGCAGATAAGAAACGTTCGACCATTCCAGAATTAAATCGTCGCATCAACTCATCTTGAAGTGAGAGATAGAAACGCGACTCCCCTGGATCGCCTTGGCGACCAGAACGTCCACGTAATTGATTATCAATACGACGAGATTCATGTCGTTCTGTTCCGAGAACATAGAGACCGCCAAGTGCGGTGACCTCTTCGTGAGCTTTTAAGACAGCAGCCTTTTGCTTTGCAATCTCAACTGGCCAGGCGGCTTCATACTCCTCAGGAGTATCCACTGGCGAAAGTCCACGACGTTGAAGTTCGAAATCGGCCATAAAGTCTGGGTTACCGCCGAGCATAATGTCAGTTCCACGACCGGCCATATTGGTTGCAACTGTCACAGCTCCGACAACACCAGCACGAGCGATAATTGATGCTTCGCGTTCATGATGCTTGGCATTGAGAACTTCGTGAGGAATTCCATTCTTGCGAAGTACTGCAGATAACTCTTCAGATTTTTCTACACTCACAGTGCCGACCAAGACTGGTTGACCTTTGCGATGACGGTCCACAATATCTTGCGCTACAGCAGCAAATTTTCCAATTTCGGATTTATAGACCAAATCAGCTTGGTCAACACGGACCATTTCACGATTTGTGGGAATAGGTACTACGCCAAGCTTGTAAATCTGGTGAAACTCGGCGGCTTCGGTCATTGCAGTTCCGGTCATACCTGAGATCTTGGTGTAAAGACGGAAGTAGTTTTGAAGCGTAATGGTTGCCAAAGTTTGATTCTCATCTTGAATTTCAATTCGTTCTTTGGCTTCTAGGGCCTGGTGCATTCCATCGCTATAGCGCCGTCCAGAGAGTACGCGGCCTGTGTGCTCATCAACAATGAGAAGCTCACCATTCATGACTACATAATCTTTATCTCTTTTGAATAGCTCCTTAGAGCGGATGGCATTGTTGAGATACCCAATAAGCGGAGTATTTACTGATTCATAGAGATTGCCAATACCAAGAAGTTCTTCAACTTTGGTGACACCTTCTTCTAGAACACTTGTCGTTTTCTTCTTTTCGTCGACCTCATAATGAACATCACGAACAAGTTTTGCCGCGATGTTAGTGAATTCCACATACCATTTCGTAGCCTTATCAGCTGGACCGCTAATAATTAATGGTGTCCGTGCTTCATCAACGAGAATTGAGTCAACTTCATCAACGACGGCAAAGAAGTGCTCGCGTTGCACGCAATCTTCCAAACTCCAGGCCATGTTGTCTCTTAAGTAATCAAAACCAAATTCGTTATTGGTACCGTAAGTAATATCGGAAGCATAGGCAGCTCGTCGAGCAACTGGATCCATCGATGCAAGTATGACTCCAACACTCAAACCTAAGAAACGGTGAATGCGACCCATCCACTCGCTATCGCGTTCTGCCAAATAATCATTTGTAGTAACAACATGAACGCCTCGTCCAGCAAGAGCATTGAGATAGGACGGCAAAGTGGCAACCAATGTCTTTCCTTCACCGGTACGCATTTCAGCAATGTTTCCTCGGTGTAAGGCCGTTCCTCCCATAATTTGAACGTCATAATGGCGTTGCCCAAGAGTACGTTTTGCCGCTTCTCTCACAACTGCAAATGCTTCGGGAAGCAAATCATCCAATGTGGAACCTTGAGCCAATTTCTCTTTAAAGGTAACGGTCATCGCACGAAGGTCGGAATCTGAAAGTTGAGATATGTGAGGTTCGTGAGCGTTCACTTGAATGGCAACCTTGCTCAATTCGCGAAGTACTCTTCCTTCACCCGCACGCAAGATTCGATCTATAAACGCTGGCATGGAACTACCTTTCCTAATCCGTGATATTCACACGAGGCGAGCTTAAAGAACTTCCTCATATGCCTATCGTAGGGGTTGAGCCACGCAAGCAGTAACCGCACAGAGGACAGAAAAACCAGCCTCTTTCAGGGCCCTAGAAGCCTCGCTCAAGGTGGCCCCAGTAGTGACCAGGTCATCGATAAGTATGGCTTCCCGAACTCTAAGAATATTCTCCTTAAGCACTAACGAATTGTGCAGATTCGAATGTCGCGATTGTGCATCCAACATGGACTGATCTTTGATACGGCGACGATGCAGGAGAAGATCACGAGTAGAAAATCCTTCTAGCCCTGCAACGCGGGTTGTAATTTCACCGAGAAAATCTCTGCCCCGCTTTCGAATCGCGTGCCTTTGTGAAGGAATTGGAACCAATAGCGGTGAAGTTCCATAATCCATCCTTGGACGGGCGATTGCTTGTCTCATTGCATCAACAATGAGATTGTCGGCAGTTAAGATTCCATTCTCTTTAGCCGCAAGTAGTACACGACTTGCAACGGGCGAATACATGATTGCCGAATAGACAACCAATTCATTTACGTGAGTTAACAATGGTAAACAATTCCAGGAAACTAAACAGCGAGTACATAGTTGCTCGCCTAGTAAGCCACATCCAAGGCAACGATGAGGGAAGACTAATTCACCAAAGGCTTGTCCACTTCTCATTCCCACATCTTCACTGAGAAGATGTTAAATTCATAAGAGGTATTTCTAAATTGTGGAAAGATAATCCTCTGGTTGCAGTTTGATTAACCGAGATTCAATTAATTCTCCTGGTCGCTTTGGCAAAGTCAGAACAAAATGTGACCCAAGTCCGGGGCGACCCCATGCCTCTAATTCTCCATTATGCAGACGCGCATCTTCAAGAGCGATGGAAAGTCCAAGTCCGGTGCCACCACGAACTCGTGCTCGGGAGGGATCGCCACGCCAAAAACGATCGAAAACTCGGAAGGCATCCTCTTCGTCAAGTCCAATTCCATAATCGCGAACGCCGACCGCAACTGCGCTTTGACTTTGCGTAATATTGATTCGAATAAGGTGAGATTGAGAATGCACGATTCCATTGCTAATAAGGTTTCTTAATATTCTTTCAACTCTCCTAATGTCTGCTTGAACCATAACAACATCGTTACGATGAGATCGTTCAATCACAACGCTTTTTTCTGTAGCAAGTAGGGTTAAATCCAAAACACATCGATCTACTAAAGTTACGAGATCAAACTCAACGCTCTCAAGAATGGCAACATCGGCATCGAACCTGCTCACTTCGAGCAAGTCCTCTAGAAGGCGCTCAAATCGATCAAGTTGTGCCACCAGTAACTCAGCGCTCCGTGCAATAACTGGATCAAAATCAGCTCGCGAAGCATGTATGACTTCAGATGCCATTCTTAAAGTCGTCAGAGGAGTCCGCAATTCATGGGAGACATCGGATACGAACCTTTGCTGAACTCGAGATAAACCCTCAAGTTTTGAAATCTGACGTTCAAGCGAGAGAGCCATTTCATTAAATGCAATACCAAGTCGTGCCACTTCATCTTTGCTAGTTACTTTCATACGCTGACTCAAGTCACCAGCAGTGAATTGCTCAGCAATCTTTGCAGCCTCCTGCACTGGTTTAATTGTCTGTCTCACGACAATCCACATCACTAGCCCAATGAGAAGAATTAATATCAGGCCGGCAAAAATAAGTGAATTTTTTACTAAATCCAGAGTTTGACCTTGGTTGACTAAACTAAAAACTAGATACATTTCATAGTTTCCAGAATTTGGAATGATGATGTTCTGGCCAACAGCCAAACCTGGAATACTCTGACCGTCCATAAAGGTGATCGTTGTTGTCGCCCATTCAGGTTTCTTGCTTTTACGAACAATTGCTCGAAGGGAATTAGGAATCGACGTAACGGAAACAAGATTTGACGTTCTTTCATAATTGACTGACTTAGCGGATTTGGCACTTGAGCGCAGCAGAACAACTTCTCTTCCGTTGGCCGAGGAGCCAATCATGGTTGTTGAATTCACGACGACATCATTAATTATTTGTTGGATTGTTTTTTCAGTGGAGCCTTCAGAGAGAATAATCCGATACTGCGCGTTAAAGACTGCAGACTGAGATTCAGCAATGGATGATTCAATTTTTACTTTGCGGATTCCTTCAGAAATCTTGGCGTAAAGCGCAGATTCTGTCATCCAAACAACTCCGAGAGAGAGGAAGACCGCCCAAAAAATAACTTTGAAAGCCAATGAGTTTCGAAAGCGTGGTAGGTGGCTAAAACGCGGTCTTATCACGAACCGCCCAATGCTCCAGATTTATAACCTACCCCTCGCACAGTTACAACAATTTCTGGGTGTTCGGGATCATGTTCTACTTTCGCCCGAAGCCGTTGAACGTGAACGTTCACTAGACGCGTATCTGATGAATGGTGATATCCCCAAACCTCACTTAATAGAGCATCTCGTGTAAATACTCGCCCTGGTTCTTTTGCAAGTGCCACAAGGAGGTCAAACTCTAAACGAGTCAGTGGAATTGATTTGCTGCCCCGAGTTACTTGATGTGCGACAAGGTCGATTGACAAATCCGCCACCGTAATTTGACCCGTCAGGCCAGCGTTCGAGCGGCGCAATCTGGTTCGTATTCTCGCCACTAATTCAGAAGGATGCTTGAAAGGCTTGACCATGTAGTCGTCAGCTCCGGCTTCAAGTCCCATGACAACATCGTGCGTGTCGCCTTTTGCGCTGAGCATGACAATCGGAACCATAGATTCGGCTCTAATAAGTTTGCACACTTCTATTCCATCTATGCCGGGAAGCATCACATCAAGTAAAACCAAGTCGGGGGGATTATTCCGAAAAATCTCGAGAACTTCATCCCCTCGACTCACCAAATCAACATCAATTCCTGCACCTGTTAAAACAATTCCAAGCATTTCTGCAAGGTCCTGGTCGTCATCGACGACCATTACTAACGTCATTAGCTACCGTGCTCCCACGAGTTTAAGTACATGTCTTGAGCTGGAGTCAATGTATCGATTTCTCCGCCGAGGCTCTTCAACTTAAGTTTGGCAACTTCTTTATCAATATACGTTGGGACATTGTGTAAGCCTGCTGGAAGATTCTTGGCTTCTTTTACTAGGTACTCAGCAGTTAAGGCTTGATCTGAGAATGACATATCCATAACCGAAGCTGGATGTCCCTCGGCAGCGCCTAGATTCACTAAACGGCCTTCGGCAAGAAGCAAAAGGCGGCGGCCATCGCTCATGACATATTCATCTGTCTGGTGGCGAATCTTTAGATTCTTCTTCGTTGCTTTCTGCTCAAGCCAAGCAACGTCGATTTCAATATCAAAGTGACCGGAGTTGGCCATGATTGCGCCATCTTTCATCACGTTGAAATGCTCTTCACGCAATACATCGCGATTACCTGTGACCGTAATGAACACATCGCCTATCGCGGCGGCGTCGATCATTGGCATAACGCGGAATCCTTGCATCATCGCGTCCAGCGCCTTTGTTGGATCAATTTCTGTCACAACAACGTCGGCTCCCATGCCCTTAGCTCGCTCAGCAACACCTTTGCCGCAATAGCCGAATCCGGCCACTACTACAACACGTCCTGCAAGCAAGAAGTTTGTTGAACGGAAAACTGCGTCAAGGGTTGATTGACCTGTTCCGTAACGATTATCAAACATATGTTTTGTGTCTGTGTCATTGACGGCAATCATTGGAAACTTAAGTGCGCCGTCTTTTGCCATCTGGCTTAAGCGGATTACTCCAGTTGTTGTTTCTTCGCATCCGCCAGTAATTCCATCTAGTAATTCGGTACGGGTCGTGTGGAGAGTATTTACCAAGTCACAGCCATCATCAAAAACCTGGTGTGGGGCGATATCAAGTGCGGCGTTGATATGAGAGTAATAGCCATCACGGTCAACTGCATTGCGAGCAAATACGCTGATTCCGTATTCATGAACAAGCGCGGCAGCCACATCATCTTGAGTCGAGAGCGGATTTGATGCACATAGTGCAATCTCTGCTCCTCCAGCTTTAAGTGTGCGCATCAAGTTCGCTGTTTCAGTTGTTACGTGCATACATGCAGCGATTCTGACACCTGCAAATGGTTGGCTCTTTTCAAAGCGCTCGCGAATTTGAGCGAGAACTGGCATGTTGCGTTCTGCCCATTCAATGCGCTTCTTGCCTTCTCCGGCTAATGCATCATTAGCAATGTCATGAGCAGGTACCGTGATTGTTGATGCTGAATTCATTAATCGACTCCTTGAGGGCGCTGTAACTGAATTAATCTAACTGGGCAGGCGCCTAGATTACCGTGAAGGCGCCTAAAGGGCACATCTCAGCCGTGTATGAGAGTCAAGACTTCTTTTTGGATGCGATCCAATTTGGCTTGAGTAGGGGCTTCTGCATTCAGCCTAAGGAGAGGCTCGGTGTTAGATGAGCGCACGTTGAACCACCAGTTAGGGGTATTAATTGTTAGGCCATCTAGGTGGTCAACAGTGGCACCTTCCCTGTGGCCAAATTCTTCTTCAATAGCAATCAGTACCTTGCTTGCATCCTTCACGGTTGAATTTATTTCGCCGCTTGAAAAATAGCGTTGATACGGTTTGAGAATCTTAGAAAGCGGACTCTTTGATTCACCAAGGGCGGCGACTGCATGAAGTGCCGCAAGCATTCCTGAATCCGCGCACCAAAAATCTTTAAAGTAGAAATGTCCGGAATGTTCGCCGCCAAAAATGGCACCACTTTGAGCCATCATCGCCTTTATATAGGAGTGACCCACCCTGCTTCTGAGTGGCTTGCCACCATTTTCTTCAACAATTTCGGGGACAGAACGGGAGGAAATTAAGTTATAAATAATGCTCGATCCCGGATTCTTCTGCAATTCTCGAGAGGCAATGAGGCAGGTGAGATCTGAGGGATTTACAATCTCACCTTTTTCGTTGACAAGAAAACAGCGATCAGCATCGCCATCAAATGCCAGACCAATATCCGCCTTATTCTTGATAACAGATTTCTGCAGGGCTTTCATATTCTTTGGGTCAATGGGATTGGCCTCGTGATTAGGAAATGTCCCGTCGAGTTCAAAATAAAGTTCAATCACTTCAGCGTTGAGTCGAGAAAATACCTCAGGAGCGGTATATCCACCCATTCCATTTCCCGCATCAATCACAATTTTTAGTGGCCGTATTTCACTCAAATCAACTAACGAGAGCAAATGTGAAACATAGTCATCGAGCAAATCTTGATTTCGCTCAACCCCCATAGAGCGCATAGCAATAGGGCTTCCTTCTCTAACGAATCGTTCTATTACCTGGAGTCCTGACTCACTTCCAATGGGACGCGCGCCACTTTTGCACAATTTAATTCCGTTGTATTCAGCGGGATTGTGGCTAGCCGTAAACATCGCACCAGGGAGGTTCAATCGACCAGATGCAAAATAAAGCATGTCTGTAGAAGCTAAACCGATTCTGATTACATCCATGCCGTTTGATGTTGCGCCAGCCGAAAATGCTTCAGCAAGTTCTGGGGAGGAAGGTCTCATGTCCTCGCCAATAACAATAGTTCCTGGTTCGCGTTCCATTTCTAAAAATCGCGCGAAAGCCAATCCGACGCTAAATGCGAAATCTGGAGTCATCTGATTTTCTACTAAACCCCGAATGTCGTAGGCCTTGAAAATATCTGGTATCTCGGATTCATTCATGAGCATCAAGGAACAGCGCGCAAATGTCCGCGCCTACCAAGTTCTGGCCCTTGCGATCTTTCAACGTCACCCGAAGATGTATTTGCTACTTCTCTCACTGCATCTGCAATCGCCATCAAGTCATCTGTAGACGGACCAGATTCGGAAGAATCGATCTCTTGGCGAATAACACTCCAACCATTCGGCACGGTCAGGCGTTCAGCATGGAATTCGCATAAATCATAGGCATGGGGTTCTGCGAAAGTTGCAAGTGGTCCTACGACAGCCACCGAATCTGCGTAAATATAGGTCAACGTCATGACCGCTTTGCGCCGGCATCCACCGCGGGAGCAGACTCGTCCGAGGCGCATTGAAGATGACGAAGATGACGAAGATGACATGGACTACACATTAGCGGGAGTGGCCTAACTTTTCTCGCAATGACGGGGCGTTGCTTGACGTCATTTTCTGCTAGTGATTAATCACTGCAATATCTGAGTTCGGAATTGATGCACGAGTGAGTTGCGATCCAGCACTAAGCGGGACACTTGCCACCCCGTTAGAGGAGCGAATCAACGCACTGCCGTAAACCCCGACACCTGTCTTAGTGATGGTTACGACCTGCGAAGCCTTTGGTGGAGACCATGTACGAATATCGCTCCCAGTGATCCTTACTTTGTGGACTTTGCCGGTTGCGAGTTTCACCGAAATAGAAACCGATATGACATCACCGGTGAATACAAAAACAGGGCTTAGGTCTTTCACTGCTATCGACATCGGAACCAACGGCGGTGTGGGTGTATTCCACACAAAATCCTTATGGCCAGAAACAGAATCGGCAGAATACACACTTGCCTGAATCGGTTGATCAGATTGAATACGCAAAGAGAAAGTTTTGCTAGAAATAATTGGAGCGAAGGAGAAATCAGTGACCACGCCTCGAATCAATTTCTTTTCATCTAGCCCAACAGGAACAAAGACGCCATCACGTGAAATCAAATCAACCCGAATCTGTGCATCGGAATCTCCCGGCGCCAACAAACGCAATATATGAGGCGCAGAGACTCCATTGAGAGCGTGGTGCGGAATTCCGGATATAACTATTTGGCTCTTAGGTTGGCCTGTCGAATTTACTGCATCAGCTCCTAGGTTCTTTAAACCTAATTTACGCTCGTCAATAACAAATGCACTTACTCTTCCCGACCGGGGAGTTACGCGTAGCGCTAAACTACTTTGTCCCGCCGCAATTGAATCTAAACGGACCGAAGTGAACGCGTTAGCGCGCACTGAAAGAACCTTCCCCGCTTGCACGCCATTTTCGCTCCATACCGAAGTGTCAACAATCGCTTCGCTTAAACCGCTATTCACCAAAATCAGATGTCCCTTACTAGTCACATCTGCGCTGGCACCAATAAACCATTGGTCGCCTTGGGCCGCGGTGCATAGAAATGCGCTGGACCACAAACCAGCACTTGATTGGCTAACAACTGAAGTAACACCGTTTCCATTAATCAAAATGGGGTCACTATAAATACTAAATTCAGATCTCTTTGCCGTTGCGAATTTAGTGACCTTGGAAGCAATCCTTCTGAACTGAACTTTTTTAGAAGCGACAGAAACCCAGCCATTCACGCCAGGAGTGGAAGGAGGACATGTAATCGCTGGATAATTCTCTGTGTATTTACTTGATGAAACCTTCGCACTCAACGCGCTACTAATCAAAATCGCACAGATACAAAGAACGAGGATGAATCCCCCACGACGTAATTTCATGTGAGCTCCTCAACTGACATCTCACTGCGACGGCGCCTAGCCGGAGTGGCCATCACGACAACGCCCATCACGATGAGTGATTGCAAAGCCAGCATTCCTCGACGAGCAGTCCCATCATGCGTTAAAGAAAATTCCCCGACATTAGTAACTGCAAATTCAGGTAAACCATATTCATTCTGCTTTTTAGGTAGCTTTTTCCCGTCCTGAATAATCTCCCATGATGCATCGAAATTTTCTGCTAACGAAAGTATCCCTGCGCCAGGAGAAAAAGTTCTTGTGCCTTTGGGGTCGGCAAGAATTCCAGTTGACTTACCCGAAGCGCTCGTGAACACCAACCTTTCGCTGACTCCGTCAACGCGCCAGACAATTCCTGCATCAGTGGCTGAATTGCGAACAAATCCTCCAAGACCATCAATAGCATGCACAAATTGCTTGTCAATTGGGTTCTTCATGAAAACATATTTGATTCCATAGGCTGATAAAACCTTGCTACTTGCAAGACCGCTTCCATCAACAATTTGGCGAACTGCAAGGTCAATGGCAAGCGGAGATGTTGGTGCGGTGTCTGGATCACCAAGTCTTGCATCGGAGCCCCTGCTTATATAGAAATTCAAAGTTTGAGAATTGACGCCCTCAGCAGCTCGAATCACTAGTGTTTTCACACCAGGGTTAAGGGCGAGAAAGGGCGGCAACACTGATTCTTGATTCGCTCGCACGGGAGAATTAGCCCCTGTTGTTAAGGTCCATGTGACAGCGGTACCGGCGTACATCAAAGTTGACGCGACTACGAGTCCTGCCAAAATATGGCGAAAGTGAAAACCGGTCGAAGCCAATTTGTTGCGAAGACCATCTAAAATTACAACCCCTGCTAAAACCGCAGAAATGGATGCAAAAGTCAGGAATGATCCAACCCAGAGTGGTTCACCTACTGAGTCACCATGCGAAGGAAATGCAAGAGCGCCCGCAAAAGACGCTACTAACAAGAAAATGACACCGACTTCAGCGAAGAGGCGAGCCCTGGTTGACGAGAAGAGGGCAACGAGAAGGATGATCGGGGCTGGACTCATGGCCCACCATGGGATTGATCCAACGCCACCAGGATTGGCCAGCCATGCAAGAGCCGATCCACCGCCAGCAATACTCAGTCCAGGCTCTAGGAGAAGTCGCCCTGGGTGTGACAACAGTTGAAAAGACCACGGAAAACAGAGAAGAAGTGGCGTTGCAATTAGAACAAATCGACGAGTAAGTCTGTTACGCATTAATCGAGGATTACTGTTCTTTCGATTATCAATGACATCGAATATTCCGCCTATTACATAAATCAAAGCCACGGCAATAAACGCTTGCATTGAGAATGCGGCAAGGACACCTATTAATAAACTAAGGGCAAAAATGAACTGCCACGAAACTTTCTCAACTTTACGAATTCTAAGAAGATACCGAACTATCTGTGGTCCAATTATTAATGTAACCATTGAGCCCAGGCGCCCCGAACTTATACTGGCGAGAGCCACTGGTGATAGTGCGTAACTTAGGCTCGCACCTACCCGCAAGAAAGAATTTAGAGAATATTCTTTTAGAATTGAATACATCGACCACATAATCAAAAGTGGCGCCATCCAAAAGAATAATGTGACTAGTAAATTGGCTTTTCCAAGAAAGAGCGCACTGGCAATCGCAAGTATTGCGATCCACGGTGGGCTGGCAGATGCGCTTCCCATAGCAACTTCATGCCACGAATCTGCATAACTCCCTAGGAGGTTCATTGCCCCTGACGGAGTCGCAGGAAGCGCACCTCCGGCTAGTGAACCGAATCTATTTCGAGACCAAATTGTTGTAAGTATAAAAAGAAAGAAAAAGGTACTTACTTCAGGACGACGAAATATCGACCTCCAACGAAGTGTGGCTGCTGGTGTAAGCAAATCTTCATCTTCATTTGTCGGATCAAGGACAGAGGATGAACCACTCTCAGACGGAAGGATAAACTGACGAAAGGATTGTGTTGCACGGAGCAGGCTCATTCGCAGTTGAGCTCGACGAGGTGGAATAAATTGCGAAACTACTCGTGAGGATATGAGGCGATGGGTCCTGCGTACTTTTCTCGCTTCTACGATCATTCTGGGGCGAATGAGTAACGCCCCTACGGCCAAGACTTCATCCGTTGCATATCCAGGCAATTTGGCTAAGAGAAAGCCAAATGCCCGAAAGAGAGCGCTGCCAAGCAGTTGGATAGAGAGCAATGGAAGTACCCACCACGATGAGTTGGTGAGTAAAACATAGGCTGCATTTCTACGGTCTAAGAGCAAGTGGTGCTTAAGGAACGGACTCTTTACATCTATCTCCCGGCGTTCAGATGCTGAAGCTTCGGCATGCCATGCGATTGCATCAGTAACGGCAATGACGGAATGTCCCGCGACGTGCACGCGCCAACCCAAGTCAACGTCGTCGCGAAAGAGTGAAAGGTTACTATCAAATCCACCGAGCTCATCAAAAATCTTTCTACGCACCAACATTCCCGCAGTGCTCACAGACATTACTTCACGAATTCCATCGTGTTGTCCTTGATCATATTCGCGAGGTTCTAAGCCGGTCCAACGGGCACCATTACTCGCAATACTTATTCCTGATTCGAGCAAGTGTGTTCGGTCGTACCAGCCACGCAATTTCGGTCCAGCAATAGCAACATGCGGACGCTCCGTAACTGCACTCAGTAAGAACGAAAGCGCATCGGGTGTTGGCGCACAATCATCATGAATAAACCACAGCCATTCATCATCACCCTTAGGAGCTGGAATTGTTTCGATCCCAGCTGCGATTGCTTCTCCAAAACCACAATCTCTTGCCATGGTAATTACAGGCACACGTGAATTCTTCAGGAGTTTTACTGAACTATCTACAGATCCTGTATCAATCGCAATCGTAAGATCAATAGTTCGCGTTTGCGATGCAAGAGATGCAACAACTTCTGGGAGCCAAGTAGCACCATCATGTACGACCAAAATAGCGGTGACATGGTGGCCATCGTGGCTCTTTGCTAGATCAGCCATAGGCGATCTCGCTCCTACGTTTATGCAGGACGGCGCTTGAGGCGACGGCGCTCGCGCTCGGAGAGTCCGCCCCAAATACCAAAGCGCTCGTCATGAGCGAGGGCGTATTCCAAACATTCAGAGCGAACATCACAGGACATGCATACTCGCTTTGCTTCACGAGTAGAACCGCCCTTTTCTGGAAAGAAAGCTTCGGGATCTGTCTGAGCGCAGAGCGAGCGCTCTTGCCAGGAAAGCTCGACTGTCTCCCCGC
>WLMD01000031.1 GCA_009700405.1 Actinomycetota bacterium
CATGTCTTCTTTGCAATTAATGGTTGTTCTTGCAAGCACATCTGTACTTTTGCCAGTTGTTACTCGACGAGAGTTTCATACCAACTCGGTTTTTGCTTTATCAGAAGTTGGTTTCAGCGTTGGAGCAACAGTTTCTGCTCTTGTAGCGATAAAACTTAAATCAAAGCATCCAGGTCGAATGGTGGTCCTGTTGTGGGCTCTGTTTGCAGTGGTCCCATTAGTATTAGCTTTCCCATCTTCCAGAGTTTTGATTATTGCCGGCTACGTGATTGCCGGACTTTCTATCGGACCGTGGGAGGCGTATTGGAGTGCTGCACTCCAACGTGAGATTCCACAGGAATTACAGGGACGCGTTTTTAGTGTCGATTACATGGGATCCATTGCTCTCATGCCACTTGGCATGGCACTCGTCGGACCCGTGACTGACGCACTTGGCGTGCGCCCATTCCTTATATTCGCAGCCATATTCCATTTGGTTTTATGCTTTGCAGTCTTGCTTATTCCTGGAGTTAAGGACCTTAAGATGCCAAAAAAGAATGATTATTCTCAGGGCGAACAGGATGAAGCGTAATTAACCGCCCATAAAGTAGCGCCTGAATCTACCCTTAGGCGTTGCCTCGAATAAACGAATTCCCCACCCAGAGGCCTGAAGGAGTGTCATGACCCGCATCGGTGAGACCAGTGATCTGCTGAAGTGTTCATTTTGCGGCAAGACACAAAAACAAGTTAAAAAACTGATTGCTGGACCTGGCGTCTACATTTGCGATGAGTGCATTGATCTTTGTAATGAGATTATTGTTGAAGAACTTTCAGAAAATAATTCACTGGGATTGCAAGAACTTCCAAAGCCACAAGAGATCTTTGAATTCCTTGATCAATACGTAATCGGACAAGACCGCGCCAAGAAATCTCTTTCTGTTGCGGTGTATAACCACTACAAGAGAGTGCAAAGTGGCGACACAGGTAAGCGCGAAGATTCTGTTGAATTAGCAAAGAGCAATATCTTGCTTCTTGGTCCAACAGGTTGCGGTAAGACGCTTCTAGCTCAAACCCTTGCTCGCATGCTCAACGTCCCATTTGCCATTGCTGATGCCACTGCTCTAACAGAAGCCGGATATGTCGGCGAAGATGTTGAAAATATCTTGCTCAAACTTATTCAGGCTGCAGATTTCGATGTAAAGAAAGCCGAAACAGGAATTATTTATATTGACGAAATCGATAAGGTCGCTCGCAAATCTGAGAACCCATCAATTACCCGCGATGTATCTGGTGAGGGAGTTCAGCAAGCCCTTTTGAAGATTCTTGAAGGAACAGTTGCATCCGTTCCACCGCAGGGAGGCCGCAAGCACCCACATCAAGAATTTATTCAAATCGACACAACAAATGTTCTCTTCATCGTCGGAGGCGCATTTGCTGGACTTGAGAAGATCATCGAGAGTCGTAGTGGATCTGCAGGAGTTGGCTTTAATGCAACTCTTAAGTCTTCGGCAGATTCTGAAAAGATGGATATTTTTGGTGATGTTATGCCAGAGGATTTATTGAAGTTTGGAATGATTCCTGAATTTATCGGCCGTCTACCAATTGTCACCAGCGTAGAGAAGCTAGATAAACCTGCCCTAATGCAGATTCTGACTGAGCCAAAAAATGCGCTGGTTAAGCAATATGAGCGACTCTTTGATCTTGATGACGTGGTACTTGAGTTCAATGCCGAATCCCTCGATGCAATCGCTGAACTCGCCTTAAAGCGGGGTACTGGCGCTCGTGGACTCCGAGCCATTTTGGAAAGCGTTCTTTTGGGAGTCATGTATGACGTACCTAGCCGCACGGATGTAGCCAAGGTGATCATCACTAAGGAGTGCATCCAAGATGGTGGGGCTCCAACCTTTGTAAAACGTACGGGAGATATTCCAAAGCGGGCCATTAGCGCCCCAAAGCGTTCAGAAGAGAAGAGCGCGTAATCTAGACTGCCCTCATGAGGGAATTACCATCGGCTTTCACGCCTGCCGAAATAGAAGCACCACTGTATGAAAAGTGGGTTGCCGCTGGGTATTTCACTGCCGATGCATCGTCGGATAAGCCACCATTCACCATTGTTATCCCACCACCCAATGTCACAGGAAGTTTGCACATTGGGCACGCACTAGATCACACATTGCAAGACGCACTCATACGCATGAAACGCATGAAAGGTTTTGAAGCGCTCTGGTTACCAGGTATGGATCATGCGGGAATTGCCACACAGAATGTTGTTGAAAAGCAATTAGCTGCCCAAGGATTGTCTCGTCACGATCTTGGTCGTGAAGAATTCGTAAAGAAAGTGTGGCAGTGGAAGGCTGAATCAGGCGGAGCAATTCTTGGACAGATGCGTCGCCTCGGTGATGGAGTGGATTGGTCTCGTGAGGCCTTCACTATGGATGAGAATTTGTCACAAGCGGTTCTCACGATCTTCAAGAAACTTTACGATGCAGAGTTAATTTATCGTGCCGAGCGCATTATCAATTGGTGCCCTAGATGTCATACGGCGCTATCGGATATTGAAGTTGAACACAGAGACATTGATGGCGAATTTGTGACGATCCTTTATGGCGAAGGTGACGTACAAATTTCAGTTGCAACAACTCGCCCTGAAACAATGTTGGGTGATGGCGCCGTAGCTGTTAATCCAAATGATCCTCGCTATAAAGAAATGATTGGCAAGGAAGTACTGCTTCCTCTTGCTAATCGCATGATTCCAATCATTGCTGATGAGTTAGTTGACCCTGAATTTGGAACAGGCGCAGTGAAAGTTACGGCAGCACACGACCCAAATGACTTTGAGATGGCTCGTCGCCATAATGTTGCAATTGTAAAAATCATGAATGAAGACGCTGTTATGGATGGCTCTGGAACTGAATTTGACGGAATGGATCGTTTTGTTGCCCGCAAAGCAGTTGTTGAGAAGTTGCGTTCAATGGGCCGCGTCCTCGCAGAAAAACGCCCCTATTCACATTCAGTTGGTCACTGTTCTCGCTGCGAAACTATTGTTGAGCCAAGACTTTCTTTGCAGTGGTTTGTGAAAGTTGAATCACTTGCCAAGGCAGCAGGAGATGCGGTCCGTGATGGGCGCGTAACTATTGAGCCACCAGAACTAGCTCCTAGATATTTTGATTGGGTCGACAACATGCACGATTGGTGCATCTCCAGACAACTGTGGTGGGGCCATCGCATTCCTGTTTGGTATGGACCCAATGATGAAGTAATCGTTGTTGGACCCGGAGAAGTTGCACCAGATGGATACACGCAGGATCCCGATGTATTGGATACCTGGTTTTCATCAGCTTTGTGGCCATTTTCTACCCTGGGCTGGCCAGAGCAGACGGCTGACCTGAAGAAGTTCTATCCAACAAGTGTCTTGATAACCGGGTATGACATTCTATTTTTCTGGGTAGCACGCATGATGATCTTTGGACTTTTTGCCATGGATGGCGAAATTCCATTTAACACAATTGTTTTACATGGACTTGTGCGCGATAAGTTCGGCAAGAAAATGAGTAAAAGTCGCGGCAACACAATTGACCCACTTGAGTTTATGGATAAGTACGGAGCAGATGCGCTTCGTTTCACTTTAGCCCGTGGGGCAAATCCCGGTAGCGACCAAGCACTGGCAGAGGAATGGGTAGCTGGTTCTCGAAACTTTGCCACAAAACTTTGGAACGCAACACGCTTTGCCATGATGAACGGTGCAACGGTTACCGGAGACCTTCCTGCTTTTGATTCTCTCAATGCCATCGATCGTTGGATCTTGAGTCGACTCAATGAGACCGTGGTCGAAGTAGATGCACTGTTTGAGAAATATGAATTTTCTCGTGCCTGTGAAACTATTTATCACTTCGCTTGGGATGACCTGTGCGATTGGTATCTGGAACTTTCTAAAGAAGCATTTGCTAGCGGAGATGCGACATCGTCAAAGCGCGTACTTGGATTCGTGCTGGATCAACTTCTTCGCTTAATGCACCCAGTTATGCCTTTTATAACCGAAGAACTCTGGACTGCCTTAACTGGTGGAGAGTCACTAGTTATCTCAGATTGGCCGAAAGATCATCCTGAACATAAGGATGCCAAAGGCGCCAAGTTGGTGGGCCAAGTTCAAGAAATCATTACCGAAGTTCGTCGCTTTAGAAGTGACCAGGGAATCAAGACAAGCCTCAAGATCCCTGCACGTTTTATTGCACCTGCAGAGCTTGCTCCGTATGAAAGTGCGATGAAATTTGTTTTGCGCCTAGAACCAGCCCTTGATGATTTTAAGCCAAGTGCTAACGTTGAAATTGGTTCAATAAAAGTCGAACTAGATCTCACCGGAAGTGTCGATGTTGTTGTAGAGCGAGCTCGCCTGTCGAAGGATTTGGCAACAGCAATAAAAGATCGAGAGACCGCAAACGTGAAATTAAATAATGAAAATTTCATGGCAAAGGCACCCGAAAATGTTGTTGTAGAAATCAGGGAGCGACTAGTGAAAACCGATATCGATATCGAACGCATTCAATCTCAGATTGCCCAGCTGCCTTCCGCATGACCTCGACCCAAGATCAGGCACGACTTCAGGCCATAGAAGAAGCCTTATCGGCGCGTTGGCCAGAGACTGATATAGAACCGAGCCTGGAACGAATCGCAGCGTTGGCTGACATGCTGGGATCGCCTCAACGCTCTTATCCAACAATTCATATAGCTGGAACAAACGGTAAAACCACTACTGCGCGGATGGTTGACGCTCTGATGTCCGCAATGGGGCTTCGTACGGGGCGTTTTACCAGCCCACATCTCGAGAGCGTTTTAGAACGTGTTTCAATAAATGGCGAACCAATTAGCGCTGCAGATTTTATTTATGCGTATAACGACATTGCTGCCTACCTTGATGTTATCGATGAGAAGTTTGATACCCCGCTTTCCTTCTTTGAAGTTATTACCGCAATTGCATTTGTAGCTTTTGCAGAATTTCCCATTGATATCGGAATTATTGAATGCGGGCTTGGTGGAGAGTGGGACGCGACCAATGTTGTCGAGGCATCGGTGTCCGTCATAACCCCCATTGGTTTTGACCATATGAATTATCTTGGCAATACACTTTCTGAGATAGCGCAAACAAAAGCTGGAATCATTAAGGAAGGTGGCTCTGTCGTTCTTGCTAGACAAGAACCCGAGGCCGCGGTAGAACTTCTTAAGAGAGTGCAAGAAGTAGGCGCGACGGTGGCTCGCGAAGGAATTGAATTCTCATTGTCTTCACGCGCTCTTGCAATTGGTGGTCAACTATTGGCTATAACAATCGGGGAGTACACCTACGATGATATTTTCTTGCCACTTCATGGCAAACATCAGGGCGCGAATGCGGCAACAGCCTTGGCAGCGGTAAGCGCCTTTTTTGGTGGCCAAGAGCTAGATCTAGAAGCAGTCAGAATTGGTTTTGCATCAGTAACTTCGCCAGGGCGATGCGAGGTTGTCTTTAGGAATCCAACTGTCATTCTTGATGCAGCACATAATCCGCACGGTGCGAAAGCTTTAGCTGAGACACTTGAAAATGAATTTACTTTCGATGAGATCATCGGCGTTTTCGCTGCCTTTGCGGATAAGGATGTTGTCGGTATTTTGAATGAACTAGAACCAATCATCAACACCCTCATTGTTACCCAAAGCGGATCGCCCAGAGCGATGGCAACTGCGCAACTTCGTGAAATTGCTGAAGGAATTTTCGGCGCTGATCGTGTGAAGTCAACCGAAAATATCTCAGACGCGGTAAAATTAGCAATCACTGATGCACGTCGACCCTCGCATGATGAATCGGTCGGAATTGTTATCACTGGTTCGGTGGTCACTGTTGGCGAAGCCCGTGTAATTTTGAAGAGACTTTCGGCGCCAGAGGATGAAAATTGAGAATCTTAGGTGCGGCAGTTTTATTTATGGAATCTATGGTTATGGGATTTGCGCTTTTGTTGGCCGGAAAACATGAAAGTGGCACTGTCCTCGCATTTGGGGGAGTCATAGCCCTCGCCTTCATTCTTGCTGCCGGGTTATTGAAAAAACAATTAGGTTGGATTCTTGGCTCAGCTCTCCAGATTGCGGCATTCTTTTATGGCTTTTTTGTGACTCCTATGTTTTTCCTGGGAGCCCTTTTTGCGGGCTTGTGGATTTGCGCGATTGTGGTGGGTAGAAAGGGCGAAGCCGCCCGAGCGGCCTTCGTGGCAGGGGCGGGAAGCCAATAGTCCCTTCACCTATTAGACTCTGGGGGTGAGCATCGAGAGAACCCTTGTTTTAGTTAAGCCTGATGGCGTACGCCGGGGCCTTGTTGGCGAAGTAATTTCTAGAATTGAAGATAAAGGTTACGCAGTGGTAGCCCTGCGCATGGTCCAACCTGATCGCGCTTTACTCGCTCGACATTATGCCGAACACGAAGGTAAGCCCTTCTACGAACCACTTGTTGAATTTATGTTATCTGGACCTATCGTTGCGATGGTTGCCGAAGGAAATCGAGTCATCGAAGGATTCCGCTCGCTGGCAGGTGCTACTGATCCAACAGTTGCAGCTCCAGGAACAATTCGTGGAGACCTCGCTCGTGACCAAGGCACAAAAGTTATGCAAAATTTAGTTCATGGTTCGGATTCTGTTGAATCGGCTACCCGTGAAATTGAAATCTTTTTTTCAGGCCAATTAATCGGGGAGAAATAAATGAGTAACAGAATGTCCTTTATAGGTCGCGACATGGCCGTTGACCTGGGCACCGCAAATACTTTGGTTTATGTTCGTGGTCGTGGCATCGTGCTCAATGAGCCAAGTGTTGTTGCAATCAACCAAGACACTGGTGCGATTTTGGCTGTTGGTCTTGAAGCTAAAAGAATGATCGGCAGCACACCGGGAAACATCGTTGCAATCCGTCCATTGAAAGATGGAGTAATCGCCGACTTCGAAACAACCGAACGCATGTTGCGCTACTTTATTCAGAAAGTTCATCGTCGTCGTTATCTAGCAAAGCCACGTATCGTCGTTTGCGTTCCATCAGGTATCACAGGTGTAGAACAACGCGCCGTTAAAGATGCTGGCTACGCAGCTGGTGCACGCAAGGTGTACATCATTGAAGAACCAATGGCGGCAGCAATCGGTGCCGGACTTCCAATTCACGAGCCAATGGGAAATATGGTCGTCGATATCGGCGGTGGCACAACTGAAGTTGCCGTTATTTCCTTGGGTGGAATTGTTACCGCCCTCTCGATTCGCGTTGGCGGAGATGCACTTGATCAAGCGATTATTCATTGGGTTAAGCGTGAATACTCCTTACTTCTTGGAGAGCGCACCGCAGAAGAAATTAAGATGGCGATTGGTTCGGCTTGTGCTTTGCCCGATGAGCCTGATGCAGAAATTCGTGGCCGAGATCTTGCCACCGGTCTGCCTAAGAGAATTATTGTTTCAGCGGCAGAAATTCGTAAGGCAATCGAAGAGCCTGTAAATGCCATTGTTAACGCTGTAAAGAGCACACTTGATAAGACTCCACCAGAGCTTGCAAGTGACCTCATTGATCGAGGAATTGTTCTGACCGGTGGAGGAGCCTTACTTCGAGGTCTTGACGAGCGTCTTCGTCGTGAAACTGGAATGCCAATTCACGTAGCAGAGCGTCCACTAGATGCCGTTGTAGAAGGCTCTGGAAAATGCATTGAGGAGTTTGAGGCTTTAGAGAAGGTCTTAATCTCCGAACCTCGCCGATAGGTAATTCTTGATGAGAC
The DNA here is from genome assembly GCA_009700405.1 of Actinomycetota bacterium. GTDB lineage: Bacteria > Actinomycetota > Actinomycetes > Nanopelagicales > Nanopelagicaceae > QYPT01. The sequence goes on from WLMD01000031.1 coordinate 7,746, forward strand.
AGCGCGGCGACAATAGAAGTCGTCTCTTGTTCGTCATTCTTATCGTTACATCGCTTTTCTTCATCACCCTTGATTTGCGTGGCGTGCAAGTAATGAGTGGCATCCGAAGTGGCGCACAAACTGTGTTAGCACCGTTTGAAAAAGGCGCGAGTGCAGTATTTTCTCCGGTTGGAAATTTCTTCTCCGATGTAGTCCATCTGGGTCGCACCCGGGCCAAACTCAAGCGCCTGGAAGAGCAAAATGCATCACTACGCAAAACTCTTATTGACCGTAAAAGCGCAGATGCTCAGATTAAGCAACTGAAATCGACTTTGGATCTAGCAGGCACTGCGGGGTACACAATTGTAAACGCGAAAGTCATTTCGCAGGGAAATTCCACTTCGTTTTCAGAAACCGTGACGATTGACGTTGGAGCAAATAAGCATCTCACTCGCGATATGACAGTTATATGTGGTGAAGGTTTGGTTGGCGTCGTAAAAGTTGTCTATCCAAATACGTCACTGGTACTGCTGGCTTCTGATCCATCTTTTCGGATAGGGGTTCGAATCGCCAAGAGTCAGCAGATAGGAATACTTTCTGGCCAAGGCACCGATCACGCAGTGCTGCAACTTTTGGATAGTCAGAGCTCTGTGAATATCGGAGATGCACTCGTCGCGCGAGGAAGCCAGGGAGATAAACCCTTCGTACCCGGTGTTCCCGTGGGAAGTGTTAGTTCGATCTCTCATTCATCAGGCGCTATCTCTGAAATAGCTGAAGTTAAGTATTACGTGAACATGAATGCGCTCGGTGTCGTTGCAGTTGTTGTGAAGGCGCCTCTGGCAGACCCCCGAGATATTTTGGTTCCAAAGCCACCACAACCTGTACCTACTGTCACGGTTTTTGTAACGCCAACACCCACGCCAACGCCTACACCTTCAAAGTAGTTGCCGTGAATACGCGAAAAAACATATTAAGTTTTCCGATTTTCCTTTTAGTTTTCTTGATTGAAGAGAGCATTTTCAATCAGATTCATCTTCCTTTTGGGGGATTCTCGCTTTTCCTCATTTTTTCTTTGAGTTGGTGTGCACTAAGCACTCCTGAGACTGGTGCGATTGCTGGCTTTGGAGCCGGCTTACTAATGGATTTAGCTCCACATAGTCAGGGCTCCGTTGGCCAATGGACGCTCGTATTAATCATCACAGGATTTGGAATCGCGTATCTACGTTATGGCGATGACAGCTTAAGGAATAGCCCGTTAAGTTTGGTAGTAATGGTTTCACTAGGAGTTGTAGTTAGTCTCGTCCTTTATGTGTTCGCGGGTGCGCTTCTTGGAATGGATTTAGGAAGTTCATTTCAGTTAATGAAAACAATCATCGGAAATGGAGTGTGGACTCTGGCTGTTACTCCATTTCTCTTACCAATTGTTTCACGATTGCATGGCTTAATCTTTGAAACTCGAGAACTTAAATGAATCAAAGAACCCGCTTGAGTCTTTTAGTCACTCAAACTCTAATTATTTCTTTAATGATTGCTTTGCTTGGCAGGTTGTTTTATCTGCAGATAGGTGCCGGACCGAAATATCGTGACGCGGCGCTAAGTATTCAAAGTCGAGATATCGTCACTCCAGCAACAAGGGGATTAATAGTTGATTCATCTGGAGTTCCTTTAGCTCTCAATCGTGTGGGATTAGCAGTTACCGTTGATCGCAGCATTCTGGATAAACAAGAAGATAAAGGTGTAGCAGTTTTGAAGCGCACCTCGAAATTATTAGCGTTGACTTACCAGGATGTTTTTCGAAGAACTCGATTATGCGGCGAGCTTCCCAAGTCGATTCAAACCGGATGCTGGACAGGCACTAGATATCAACCAATTCCAATTACTAAAGACGCCGATCCAACGAAAGCTTTGCAAATCATTGAGCGTGGAGATCTATTTCCAGGTATCGATGCGATGCCTGTAGCAGTGCGGAATTACCCAGGACTTGCCGGCGTGAATGCCGCTCATGAACTTGGCTATGTCGGCCCACTTACAGAATCAGACTTAGCAGGTGCTTACTCAACTGGTTACTACAGGAGTGAATCGATCGGTAAAGCTGGACTTGAACTGCAATACGACAAGTATTTGCGCGGCAAGCCAGGCATCAAAACGGTGATTGTTGACCGCAAGGAATCTGTGACAAGTGAGGCCAGGAACACAGATCCCATTCCAGGGAGTCATTTAGTGACGAGTTTAGATGTCCGCTTACAGTCATCTACTGAAAGCGCACTTGCAGATGCAGTGGCCAGGGCGCGCTCCATGGGTTATCGCGCTGATTCAGGCGCCGCCATAGTGATGGATGTAAAAACAGGCCGAATACTTTCCTTAGCTTCATATCCAACGTACGACCCAAATATTTGGGAAAAAGGTTTGACTGTTCAGCAAGCGAAAGATTTATTTAGCGATGCAAAAGGTGTGCCGGCCTTGTCTCGTGCTCTTCAAGGTCTTTACGCACCGGCATCGACATTCAAAGCAGTCTCTGTAGTCGCTGCTGCCAACGCGGGATATAGCTTGAGTGCTACTTATAGTTGCCCGGCAAGTGTCAAAGTTGGAAATATAGATTTCCAGAACTTCGAAAGTAAATCGCAGGGAACAATCACGATGAAGGAGGCAATTGCAATTTCCTGTGACACGATTTGGTACAAGATTGCCTACGATGAATGGCTCCGAGATGGAGGACTTTTTCCAAAATCCAGCGCCAAAGACCATTTCTTTACAGCAGCAAACAGTTTTCAGATGGCCAAAAGAACTGGGATTGATTTGCCATCGGAATCTTTGGGACGAGTACCTGATCGCGACTGGAAGAACAATTGGTACAAGCAGAATAAAAACTACTTCTGCAACTACCAAACGAGGGCGGCCAAGAATGAATTAACACCCTTTCTTGTTGCCCTAGCTAAAGAGAATTGCGTTGACGGGGATAAAATTCGTGGTGGAGATGCTGTTAACTTTTCCATCGGGCAGGGAGATACGATAATTACTCCTTTGAAATTGACTCAAATGTATGCAGCCATCGCCAATGGTGGAACTATCTGGCAACCAACGGTTGGCCAAGCGATTGTTGGCTCAGATGGAAAAGTGATTAGAGAAATAGCGCCTACCATTTTAGGGAAAATTGCGGCGAGCAAATCTACTATTTCATTCCTTCGTGACGCCCTAAGACAAGTTGTAATTAGTGGAACAGGTGCGGGTTCATTTAGCGGATTTCCAGTGCCAGTGAGCGGAAAGACCGGCACAGCAGAAGTTTTTGGTCTGAATACAAATGGAACAAAGAAAGACAACACTTCTTGGTTTGCATCCTTTGCCCCAAGTGATAAACCGCGCTATGCAGTAGTGATGATGGTGAGCCAGGGTGGGTTTGGAGCATCGACAAGTGCTGTTGGTGTACGCAAGATTTATCAAACTCTTTTTGGAGTAGACGGATCAAAAGTAGATCTTGCAAAAGCAATTTTTCCTTCGGGTCCACCGAAAATCATTCCGAAGATTTCTCCAACGACTAAGGTTAAAACCTCATGAGTTCAACTTTCTTTAGCCCTCGTCGCAAAGATGCGCGTAATTCGTGGATGCGTGGCTTCGACCCGGTAATAACGGTATCGGTGAGCATCCTCCTTTTTATCGGAGCGCTACTTGTCTATGCCGCAACTAAATCTTGGTACGGCTCGGTTGGGCTAGATCCCCAGTATTACCTTAAGCGCCATGTCATCAATATTGTGATTGGCCTATTCTTGGCATTCGGGACAACGGTTATTGACTACCGTTTATTGCGTGCTTATACGCCGATTGTGTGGAGTATCGGCGTCCTTGGTCTTTTGGCTGTACTCGTTCCAGGATTAGGAAGCACCGTTAATGGTGCAAAAGCATGGATTTCTTTGCCAGGTGGATTTCAAATTCAACCGGCAGAGCTAGCAAAGATTTCTATCATCATCGGGCTCTCTATGATTTTATCCGATAGAGCACAAGGACGAGATGAACCATCACATCAAGATGTCGCCAAGGCACTTGCCATTTCCGCGGTCCCGATTGCACTAATCCTGTTGCAGCCGGATATGGGTACTGTTTTTATTATTAGTGCATCAGTAGTTGCAATGGTCGCTGTCTCCGGTGCCCCATCACGATGGGTCGCGGGATTACTCATCGTGGCACTTCTTGGAGGTTTCACTGCTGTAAAAGTTGGTGTGCTAAGTGAGTACCAAGTAAAGAGATTGCAATCATTCGTTGACCCAACGGCCGATCCGCAAAGTAGTGGATATCAATTGCGACAATCTCGAATCACCGTTGGATCCGGTGGAATATTGGGTAAAGGGTTATTTAACGGACCACAAACGAATGGCAGATTTGTCCCAGAACAGCAGACTGACTTTATTTTCACAGTTGCGGGAGAGGAGTTAGGTTTTCTTGGAAGTTCTTTTATTTTGCTCCTCTTTCTTACCATTTTGATGCGAGCCTTTGCGATAGCGCGAAAGACACAGGATCCATTTGGTCGAATGGTGTGTACTGGGGTTATTGCGTGGTTTGCATTTCAGATTTTTGAAAATATCGGGATGACTATGGGGTTGATGCCTATGACCGGCGTGCCTCTGCCATTTTTGTCCTACGGCGGCTCAAGTATGTTTGCCAACATGATTGGTATCGGGCTTTTACAGAATATTCACGCTCGCCAGCGGGGTTAGAGTCTGGGATGTTGGGCTTTCGGCCTTCCTTCTGCCATACTTAGGGCAAACGTCCAGCGCGGCTCGCGATTACATCGCGGAACATGCCTAGCGCGGATGAACAAGATTTGCTCGTTTTCGAGCCAGAGCGCGTTTTATTAAACGCATAGAGGATTTGGTGCCATGGCTATTGAGCCAAAGACGCCGCGCAAGCGTGCGGTCAAGAAAGTTGCGCAAGCCCCCACAGGGATCGTTGAAGTACCTGCCACATCTGTGGAGAAGAAGAGTCCAGCCAAGAAGAAGGCAGCCGCGGCAGCCATTCCTGTCCCGATTTTCCAAGCTGCTCCCGTCGAGGCCAAAGCAGCGAAAGTTTCGCGTGCCAAAGCCACTGAACCTGAAGCCGCTCCTGTAGAAAAGAAGGCACCCTCTCGCAAGAAGGCCGTGCCGAGCGCAGTCGTTACCCCAGAAGTTGAAAAGAGTGACGAGAGTGGTGATGCCGCGAGCCGTGGGCGTCGCCGTCGCCGTGGAGGCCGTGGGCGTCGCCGCCCAGGCAGCACCGACGATGTCAGCACAGCCGTCGAATCTGAAGAAGGTTCTGATTCAGAAGAGGATTCAACCAAGAGCGCTACACATCGTCGTCGCCGCCGTCGCTCAAGTGCAGATGGAGTAACTGCGGGATAGACCATCGAAGAAGATGGCGTCATAACAGTTGTTAAAGTCCGTGAAACCCGTGAAAAGCAAGAGCGCCCTCGCAGCGAATCCAGACGACCTGTACGCAAGGGTCGCGAACCTCGCAGCGAATACCG
>WLMD01000032.1 GCA_009700405.1 Actinomycetota bacterium
CTACTTCGCGCACAACAACATACATCTTTAACCGTCGCAGGACTTCACGGTACCTCTATGGGAATCGCTGCAATTCTCGCTGGATTTGTTAATCCGCATTTAACTCATAGATTCGGCCGTCAAATCACTTCTTGGATTGGCTTCGCATTCTTTTGTTTTGGCGTATTGATGTTTGTTGTATGCCCGCCTGTGCTGCTCACATTGCTTGCAACGTTAATCGGAGGATTTGGGGTATCCACGATTATCAACACGATGGTTACTCAACTTTCACATCATTTTCCGAATGATGCATCCGATGCTGTTTCACAAGCCAGCGGTATTTCATCTGGTGGTTACATCATTGGCACACTCTCAGTCGGAGCAATTGCAAGCACCTCGTTAAGTTGGAGACTTGGCCTTTTATCCGTCATACCTTTGTCCCTTCTACTTTATTTCTATGCCCGCCCGCATATTTCCAAAGAACACGTCCCTCATGAAGATGGACCAGAGCGCGGAGCGATGAGCCTAAAGTTTTGGATTGCATGGATTGGTTTCATTGCCTGCATATCTACTGAATTCGGTACGACCTTCTGGGCAGCAGCACTTGTGCAAGATCGCGTTAGGTCGACACCTGCAATTTCAACGCTGAGTATGTTGGCATTTGGAATAGGAATGGCGATGGGTCGCTGGTATGGCCCGCATGTATTGCGCCGCTTCTCGCTTGATTCACAATTGAAAACAGTTTTAGTATTTCAATTCTGCGGATTTGGAATTTTCTGGTCTTCTCACATCATGTGGGTTTCGTTGATAACACTACTCATGGTTGGAATTGGCGTCTCCATGCAATTTGCCCTTAACTCGATGCGATTGATTGGACTCAGCGGAGGACGCCCGGACTTAGCTATCGGAAGAAGCTCGCTTGCTGCTGGCATTGCAATAGCTGCATCACCATTTCTTCTCGGTGTCTTCGGAGATCAATTTGGGATTTCTCGCGCCTACTTGATGGTTCCTGTATTAATTCTTATTGGTTTAGGTACCATCATCACTATTCCTACACACTCAGCGGATAAGGAGCTAAGCCGATGAACGCCAAGACGCGACGTATCGTCACGCTAATCACTCTCTTTGGTCTATTAGCTCTTATTATCGTAAGTGGGCGGTAGAACTACATCGATTGAAAAATCTTTCGGAACTCCAACCCGGTTTCGAAAGCGACTCCACACAAAGACGGCAGCGAGAATTGCAATCGAAGCGCAGCCTGCCATGGTTTGTCTGACGCCAACTTTTTCAGCTAAATAGCCAATCAACGGTGAACCAATTGGAGTACCGCCTAAGAAAACTAAAAGGTAAATACCCATCACTCGTCCGCGCAATACTGGATCTGTATTTATTTGTACGAGTGAGTTAGCGGTAATCAGTGTTGAAAGGGCCGTGAATCCGCATAACGGCAGAATCATTGAATACGTCTCATATGTAGGCATGCAGACCAGGATTAACTCGCAGGTCCCAAATACCATCGCGCCATAGATAACGAACATCGGTTTTCTAAACCGCTCAGTTCTTGCTGATGTCAATGATCCGCTCAGGGAGCCAATGGCAACAAAAGTTCCGAGCAATCCAAATGAACCCGGACCGCGATGAAAGACCGTGGTAGCCATTAGCGCATTGAAGATTTGAAAATTGAGTCCAAAGGTAGCCATAAAAAAGACAACGATCATGATGGCATATAAATCAGGTCTCGCGCTTACGTAGCGAAGTCCTTCACGGATACTTCCGGCAGTAGTTGACCGTGGCTGTATATGAAATTCGCTCTTGCGCAGATTCGTTAGCGAAATTATTACCAAGACATAGGAGAAAGCGTTAAGGAGAAATGAAGGACCTGTATCAAATAGAGCGATAGACGCTCCTGATACGGCAGGGCCGATTAACCTGCCAGCATTAAAATTTGCAGAGTTTAGGCTCACGGCATTGGGGACATCAGGGCGACCAACAACTTCAGTTGTAAATGCTTGTCTTACTGGTGCGTCGATAGCGTTTGCTATTCCTAGAGTGCATGCAAGAGCAAAAACATGCCACAGTTGCACTTGATGAATAACAACTAATAACCCAAGGATTCCGGCAGAGAGTCCGCCGCCGATATTGGTCCCGATTAAAACTTTTCTTTTATCAAAACGATCAGCAAGCGCGCCGCCATGAAGACTAAAAAATAGGACCGGCGTAAATTGCAGCGCCGTGACAAGTCCTAAATAGGTACCGCTGTTATGTGTGAGTTGGAGCGTTAGCCAGTCCTGGGCAATTCTTTGTCCCCATGTTCCAATATTAGAAACAGCGTTGGCGGCAAATAAAATACGGAAATTACGATGGCGAAATGCGCGCCAACTGCCATTCTCATTAATCTGCACCTCTGGGCCTCCGTTAAGTACCTTACTCCCGAAGTCAGTTTGAGGGTCTATTATCGGGCTATGGCTCAAAATGTGAGATACGTAGTGCTGCTCATTGCTCTCGGGACAATCGCTTGGCTTGTAGCGGGCGTAGTTGCGGTAGCGATGTCTGCAGATGCCAAAGTTATTTGGACATGTGTGATGGGTGCAGGACTAGGTCTCACTGGAATTCGATACACAATCCGGCGCGCACGCCGAAGCGGTATTTAAGCTTCTAGCTGACCCGCGATTCCGCGTAAGACTTTTCCAAGACGTTCAGTCTCTACTGGAGTTGGACGACGTCCATGACGCAATCCGTTTCCAACTTTGTCCAAGATCTTGATGGTGTCTTCAATCATCGCGGCTAAGTCATCAGCATTAACGTGATTGTTTTCAACCAACGATGGTGGTGCATCAATGATGCGCACAGAAAGTGCTTGAGGACCACGACGTCCATCAGCAACGCCGAATTCCAACTTTGTACCTGGCTTCACAGTTGTTACGCCTTCTGGAAGTGAAGTCGCTGCGAGATAAACATCTTCGCCCTCATCTGATGCGATAAAGCCGAAACCCTTTTCCAAGCTAAACCATTTGACGCGGCCACTAGGCATGGGGTTTCTCCTTCGTAATGTCTTTCAGTACTCGTGTAGGCCGCGGTTGCGGGCAGGGGATGAGTTTATCTCACCAGAGCCAAAACTTGTACAGCAATATTGGACTCGATTGAGCGTAATAAACGAAATGGAGGGATTGTGCACTTTCTTTTCAATCCCGAATTCGTTTATAAGCGAAGGGGGTTGACGCTCTAGTGACCTACAGCGTGGCCTCAGAGTGTGCGCCGCAGCCATGGTCTACAGAAACCACACGCGCGTCTTCAGGCGAAATTGCATTTGCGCATACTCCGAATGAGCCACGAAGTGAGCCCGAAATAGGTACAAAGAACCCACATGAAACACATGGCTTCGGAGCCATCTTTGCAATTGCAGAATCAGGTCCGCGGTCACCTGTGTACCAACGCTTACTTGCTTGATCGCGACCTTCGATGGACATCACACGAGGACGTCCTAATCCAAGTTCCCATATTTGGATTGCATCTAAATCTTCATCTCCGGGTAGCGCAGCAAATCCTGGAACCAATCGCGCATCATCAGGATTCGAAGGCAAAATATCTCCGACGCCAATGTCGCCTGGTTGAATGCGATCAATGTATGGAATCCACTCGGGTGCAAGCAAAGCATCGGGTCCAGGCAAAACTACAACATCACACACTGTTGCATCTGAATCCGTATCTATCTTTGCAACGGTAACAACCCAGCGCCAGCCTTTATATCCTTGCAAGAAAGCCTCGAACATATAACTTGCAATGCGGTCTTCGTCATCGAAATCTACAGAGATGAACTCTCCGACAAGTGCGCTATCACCTGCATCGGCGAGAACTGCGGTACGTGCTAACTCCAGAGCATCAAAAGCCTGTGGGTCTTTCGCCTTCGTAGATTTCTTAAAAAGTGCCATGGGGTAAGGGTAAAGCAGAAAGGACTCCCGAGGTAATCGGGAGTCCTTTCTCGCGTAACTACTTCTTATTAGAAGTCCATATCTCCGCCGCCAGGGCCAGCAGGCATTGCTTGCTTCTTCTCTGGCTTGTCAGCGATAACAGCTTCTGTTGTGATGAAGAGTGCTGCAATAGATGCGGCATTCTGTAGCGCAGAACGTGTGACCTTAGCTGGGTCAATAATGCCAGCCTTAATCATGTCTACGTATTCACCAGTTGCAGCATTGAGTCCGAAACCAGCTTCGAGGTGGCGAACTTTCTCAACCACAACTCCGCCTTCAAGGCCAGCGTTGATAGCAATCTGCTTTAGCGGTGCTTCAACTGATAGCTCAACAATCTTGGCTCCAGTTGCTTCGTCGCCTTCAAGCTTCAACTTCGAGAATGCAATCTTCGAAGCCTGCAGTAGCGCTACGCCACCACCGGCAACAATGCCTTCTTCGACTGCAGCTTTTGCGTTGCGCACTGCATCTTCAATGCGGTGCTTGCGCTCTTTGAGTTCTACCTCAGTTGCTGCTCCGGCCTTGATAACTGCAACTCCGCCAGCCAACTTAGCGAGGCGCTCTTGCAATTTTTCACGGTCGTAATCAGAATCGCTGTTTTCGATTTCTGCGCGGATTTGTGTAACGCGTCCCTTGATCTGGTCAGCATCTCCGCCGCCTTCAACAATGGTGGTTTCATCCTTGCTCATTACAACTTTGCGAGCATGTCCTAGAAGTTCGATTCCAGCTTGATCCAACTTCAGACCAACTTCTTCAGATACAACAGTTGCGCCAGTAAGGATCGCAATGTCCTGCAACATCGCCTTACGACGATCTCCAAAACCTGGTGCCTTAACCGCAGCAGAGCGGAAGGTTCCGCGGATCTTGTTAACTACCAACGTTGCAAGTGCTTCGCCTTCGATATCTTCAGCGATGATTGCAAGTGGCTTACCTGACTGCATTACCTTTTCGAGTATTGGCAGGAGATCCTTGATGTTGGTGATCTTTGAATTAGCGATCAAAATGTAAGCATCTTCAAGAACAACTTCCATGCGATCTGAATCAGTCACGAAGTATGGAGAGATATAACCCTTATCAAAGCGCATACCTTCAGTGAGCTCGAGTTCGAGACCAAATGTATTTGACTCCTCAACGGTGATGACGCCCTCTTTGCCGACCTTATCCATTGCTTCGGCAATCATTTCGCCAATAGTTGCATCTGCTGCTGAAATTGATGCAGTTGCCGCAATCTGCTCTTTTGTTTCCACGTTCTTTGCCATGGCAACAAGTTCTTTGATTACTGCATCTACTGCTTTTTCAATTCCGCGCTTAAGTGCCATTGGGTTTGAACCAGCGGCTACGTTGCGAAGACCTTCGCGAACGAGAGCTTGAGCCAAGACTGTTGCGGTGGTGGTTCCATCGCCAGCAACATCGTCGGTCTTCTTCGCTACTTCTTTAACCAGCTCTGCGCCGATTTTTTCCCATGGATCTTCTAAATCAATTTCTTTCGCAATTGAAACACCGTCGTTGGTGATTGTGGGAGCTCCCCACTTCTTCTCCAATACAACGTTACGTCCGCGGGGCCCAAGGGTTACTTTGACCGCATCCGCGAGAATATTCATGCCGCGCTCTAAACCACGGCGGGCTTCTTCATTAAAGGCAATCTGCTTTGCCATAGTTGCTTTACTCCTAATTAGTTATCGTGGGTGGATTATCACTCACACCCCTAGAGTGCTAATGCTAAATCTAGAGCAGCAGGCAGCCCTCGGCAAACTGAGGTTAGCGGGCTGAGCGAGCGCTGGTACGAGCCTGGCGAAGGCGACGGAGGCGCTTTACGAGCATGGGAGAGGCCAGTAAGGCATCCTCCCGATCGATCAAATCATTGAGGAGTTGGTAATACCGAGGAGGAGTTAGGTCGAAAAGCTCCTTAATTGAGCTCTCTTTGGCTCCCGCGTAGCGCCACCAACTGCGCTCGAACTCGAGAATTCTTTGCTCGAGGTCGCTCAAGGTTGAGCCATCCAGGGAAAGATCCCCTGCAGTATTTTCGTTCATATCTGCAAGCCTAAACCACTGGCTCTATTTTTTGTGGGATTTACCGAGATTTACAAGGTTTCCAAAATGGCTTCAATATCACTCACTTTGGTCCAAGGATTCACGATCGCAAAACGCAATATCGGCTCACCTTTATGAGATGAAGCTGGAATAAAACCAATCTGATCATCCAATAACTTATCGGACCAGTTTTTGTAATCTTCCTTATCCCAACCAGGACGAGTAAATGCAACTACCGATAATTCCGGATCACGCATTAATTCCAGGCGCGGATGTTCACGGATTTTTTGTGCGGCAATTTGTGCCATCGTCAATGTTTTTTCCATAGCAGTGGCGTAGGCATCTGTTCCATTTGCAGCAAGTGAAAACCAAAATGGCAAACCACGAGTTCTGCGAGTCAAGTTAATTGCATAGTCCGAAGGATTCCATGAGCCGCCTTCATGGAGTGCATCAAGGTATGAGGCTTTCTGGGAATGAACAGCCCGAGCCAGCGCGGGGTTGCGATAAATAAGTGCGCATGCATCGAAGGGCGCAAATAACCATTTATGTGGATCGACAATAAGTGAATCCGCACTTTCGATTCCGTTAAATTTTGGTCGGGCAGAAGGCGCACATAAAGCTGCTAATCCATAAGCACCATCAACATGGAACCATAAATTGCGCTCCTTGGCTGCAGCACCGATGGTTTGTAAGTCATCAATAATGCCAAGATTTGTTGTTCCTGCGGTGGCCACAACCGCAAATACATGAGCCGAACCCTGCGCATGAAATGCATCTATCTCACGAGCAACATCTGATCCGATAAGTCTTCCTGTGGCATCTGGTTCAATGAGAAGTACATCTACATCCATAACGTTTGCTGCTGAAGCAATTGATGAGTGGGCTTCCCCGCTACAAGCAACGGCCCAGCGCGTAACTTCTGGCCAGCGTTTGCGTGCTTCTGCGCGAGCAACAACAAGGGCGGAAAGATTTCCGACAGTTCCTCCTTGAGCAAAAACTCCACCGGCGCTTTCGGGCATTCCTGCCAAATCAGCAATCCAGCGCAGCGCTTGGTTTTCAGCGAATACTGCGCCAGCACCTTCTTGCCAGGATCCCCCGTAGAGGGCACTTGCTCCAACAACAAGATCAAAAAGATTTGCATGCTCACTTGGCGCTGATGGAATGTAGGCCAAGTTACGTGGATGGTCAGTAGAAATACATGCGCGAGCTAAAACATCGGTAAATACATTAAGTGCCGCGTCGCCACCTAAGCCCTGAGGTGTGATGGTCTGACCTACTTCGGCAAAAAGATCCGCTTCTGACCGCGGACCATCCAAAGGTGGATCATCTTTCAATCGTTCGAGACTGTAGGCAAGGGCCTTGGCCGCTAACTCTTCTAACTCCGAAGTGAACTCATGCATGTGTGCCAGTCTGCCCTAGTTTGCAAGAAAGTTCACACTCCGCTTTTGCGCGTATTTAACTACTATGAATGAATGGAAACGAGTACCAGCCCTCTCATATTGGTAACCGGAGCAGCCGGATACATCGGTGGACGGCTCGTACCCCAACTTCTCGAAAAGGGTTACCGCGTAAGGGTCATGGCTCGCACGCCTCGTCATTTAGAGAATCGAGAATGGATCCACGATGTTGAGGTGGTTCAAGGAGATGCTGCTAATAGCGAAAGTTTAATGGCAGCGCTTAAGGATGTTGATGTTGCCTACTACTTAATCCACGCATTAGGTGCAGGTGTTGAATTTGAAACACTTGATAGGACTAACGCTGAAAACTTTGCTACGGCGGCAAGATTATGCAATATAAAAAGAATCATCTACTTAGGCGGATTACATCCGGACTCCGAAGATTTGAGTCCGCATTTAAATTCGCGCAAAGAAGTTGGTGACATCTTCCTAAGCAGCGGTGTGCCGACAACTGTTTTGAAGGCAGCAATCATTCTTGGATCTGGTTCACTCTCATTTGAAATGCTCCGATACCTCACTGAGCGACTTCCGGTCATGGTGACACCGCGTTGGATTGATACCCAAATTCAACCGATAGCTATTCGCGATGTTCTACGTTACTTAGTGGAATCCGCGAGCATGCCAAGTGATGTCAATCGCGCGTTCGATATCGGCGGCCCCGATGTATTGAGTTACCGCCAGATGATGGGCGGCTATGCAAAGATTCGTGGACTTAAACCTAGAAGAATTCTTTCTTTGCCACTTATGACTCCATCACTATCGAGTCATTGGGTTGGTCTAATTAGCCCAGTCCCGAAAAACATCGCGTTCCCACTGCTTGAAAGTCTCGTCAATGAAGTTATTTGCAAAGAGCATGACATCGCTCAATACATTCCTGACCCACCCGAAGGTCTCATAAATTATTACCATGCTGTCGAATTGGCGCTGCAGCGAATCCAAGATCATCGTGTGACAACATCCTGGTCTTCGGCCACTTATGCAGGTGCGCCAAGTGACCCATTGCCAAGTGACCCTGATTGGGCTGGTGGTTCTCTCTACGTTGATGAACATGTTCAAATTGTGAATGCAACGCCTGAAAAATTATGGTTCATTATCAAGGGCATCGGTGGCGAACATGGTTGGTATTCCTGGCGACTCGGATGGTGGACGCGAGGAATTCTGGATCGTTTCATAGGGGGACCTGGTCTGCGTCGTGGTCGTCGCGATCCCTACGACTTAGTTATCGGCGATGCACTTGATTGGTGGAGAGTAGAAGAGGTAGAAGAGGAACGTTTACTTCGCCTGCGCGCTGAAATGCGCTTGCCTGGATTAGCCTGGCTAGAACTCATCATTGATGCTGACGATGAAGGACGCACTTTACTGCGCCTTCGCGCGTTATTTAGTCCTAGAGGTTTACCAGGGACTTTGTACTGGAACGCGATCAAACCATTTCACAGTTTAGTCTTTGGCGGAATGCGAAGAAATATTTCTAAAGCCGCTGAGCGACTCAACATCATTGATTAGGCATTTACCTAGACAATTTAACTAACGTGCGTTCTTAATCCTTTCATCATGTAATTGAGTAAAGATCGGCGCATCTATCTGATTTAGTACTCCAACCTTGCGAGCAAGAATCCAATCCGCTAATTCTGGATTACGAGCAAATGCAGGACCATGCATATATGTTGCAACGATTTGGTCTGTGATAACTCCATCAATTTTTGATTCAAGTCCATTCCCAACTCCGTGAGTTACATTTCCTAGAGCCTGCACATCTTCAAGAAGGCGAGTTTGTCCGCCGTGGTTTTCAAAACCGGTCAATGTCGGAATATCAATAGTTGGTGTGCTGATGAGTTCCCCAACAGAACGCGGCGATGCAGCAATTGTCTCAACAGGAAGTATCCCTAGACCTTCAATTGTTCGTCCTCCGGAAGCCGGGAATGAGGCACCAAGTAATTGAAATCCTGCGCACACTGCGAAAAAATGAGCGCCGTTGTTATGAGCCTTGCGCAGTGAACCACCTCGATTAAGAATTTCTACTGCAGCAATTTGTGCGTCGTCTTCTCCTCCGCCAAGTAAATAGAGGTCACCGTTTGTTGGCACTTTATCTTGAGCATGTACGACAAGAATCTCATGGTCAATTCCGCGCTTGCGCAAACGCCAACTAAGAATTTCCACATTACCTTGATCGCCGTAAGTACCAAGCAACTCCGGTAACAAATGCACAATCTTGAGGCTCATCGTTTAACTCCTTTAGCCAAGCGATGAAAAGCCGTGTAAGAAGCAATCAAATCTGCATCGTTCTTTCCTATAATTTTTGCTGCGGATGATTCGTTATCAGTAATCTGATGATCGATTTCTGCGACGGTTAACCGAGCCGATACATCAAGCCGACGATCTCCTGTGACAAATACCGTGCGACCTTTGAGTGGCGAAAAGTCCACATCCCAAAGCCATGACGTATCTTTACCATCTTGTGTTTGCGCATTGACAACAAGTAAGAGCGACTGCGGTCCGCTAGCACTTGTTGCCAGAGTCTCACGCCAGCTCGCGGGGTTCTTGGAAAGCAGTAGCCGAAAATTAGTTAGGCCAATTGTTAGCTGGCCAAAGCGCCCGTCAACGCTAGAGACCTTAGAAATTGCTTCTGATGAATCTACGAGTGAGACTCCAAAGAAAGATCCAGTAATTACCGCTCGAGCAGCATTCGACAGAGCTGCCATGCCAGGAATTGCGCTGACTATTGAAACTTTTTGATTATTGGGCCCCGCCAAAACATTCTCGCGCAATATCCATTCCGGACTTGGCTTTCTAAAGCCGCATTCACACGAGTATGTTGATTTGTCAGCGCTCCATTTAAGAACCACTCCACATTCAGGACATGTTGAGGCGTCCATGTGTCCAGAAGTTCCACTAGTAAACCAAATTACATTCACAAGATCTCGAGCGGCCCATGTAACAAATGGGTCATCGGCATCAGCTAATACTTTGCAGGCAGGTGACAAGGTTGCGAGCGCCGATTTCCATTTTGCTGCGACAACACGCACCTCTGAAAGTCTGTCAAGCTGATCGCGACCTAGATTCAATAACACAATGACTTTCGGTTGAGTTTGTTGGATTGCCCAAGGTAAAACCATTTCATCAACTTCAAGTGCGGCAAACTCGGCTTTGCGATTATCAATTAACGCGGTTGCTATTCCAGCAAAAAGATTTGCTCCCGTGTAATTACTAACTGTTGGTTTCTTTGTAGAGAGTGATTTATAGATTAACGCCGTGGTTGTGCTCTTTCCGTTAGTTCCAGAAATAAGAACAACAGATTTTCCCTGTGAAAGTTTTGAAACAGCTTGTGGAACTATCTTCAAAATGATTCGACCGGTCACCATCACGCCGCTGCCACGTTTCGTCAGGCGTGAAAGAAATCCACCAAATTTACCAAGGGTTATCGCAAAGGAAAGGCGCATTGTTAGCAATCCAACGGTTCAAGGACTCCCGATGAAACGTTGTAAATAGCACCTCCAACAACTACACCTTTTCGGAGCAGAGGATATGAACGGATACGAGTGACATCGGTAATTAGCGCACTGCGTTGATCAGAAACAGTTCGAAATTCTAAACTTCGTGTATCGACGCCAAATTGTTCAGAAATAGTTTCATGAATATCTGACTCTTCGCTTTGCGCCATTCTGCAATCGGTGTGTGGCATGACCAGGATTCGATTAACTCCTAATAGGTAAGTTGCCAATACCAATGTGCGAAGTACGTCTTCTGTAACGCGAGCTCCAGCATTGCGAAGGATTTTGGCATCACCTGATTGCATTCCGACTACCGCAAGGGGGCTAATGCGCGAATCCATGCAGGTCACGATGGCCAAACCTTTGGCGGCGCTTCCCGTCAGATTGCTCCCCTGAAAGCTTGCGGCGAATCCGGCATTAGCGCTCAATAAATCAGCAAACTCCGCAGAGGGAAAGTGGCTAGGCGTCATAGGCATGGGCGAAAGTCTAACCGCAGAAGAAATCCGGATTTGGCTGTAACGCTGAAGCCTTCTTGGGCGTTCTTATGCCTAGAACCGAATTAGTCCTAGATCTGTACTCGAAAGAAAGCCAACCAGGAGGATTATTGCCATGAGGAATCGAATCATTGCCATTGTTGTGGGCAGCCTTGTTCTGGCCGGCTTTGGGGCCGCGTCGGCTCAGGCCGAATTGCACAAGCGTGCCAAGAAGGGTGTGGCGGTGACCCCACTGGTCCTCCCATCCAGTTTTGATACTCGCACGGTTGTCCTGCATATGGACACGCAATCTGTCGGAATCCATTTCGACACCAGTTCGGCGCTCACTCACCATGCAGAAGACGCAGATGATGATGGCGATGACCGAGATGATGATGGCGATGACCACTTCAAATCCTTCAATACACCCGCTTCGATCAATGGCGATCACCATTCAAAGAATCAGAAAATTAACAAGAAATCTCCAAGGAAAAACAAAGGTTGATTGACTAGTGTTCCACTCCAGAGAGGAGCAATCGCTCCCCTACGAATTGGAACAAGGTTGGGATAGATGGCAATGCACGTGCCGGATCATGAGGCAGCAGGTGGAACAGACACCTCAGTTCATGTCGACGCGCATCCATTTGATTACCTCGTTCAGCAAGCCATCACCGGAGATGACGCCGCATTCACATCATTGTGGAGGCACTTTAACCCGCGAATGGTGCGGTACTTGCGGATGTTTACCAATGAACCAGAAGATCTTTGTTCGGAAGTGTGGATCAAGATTGCTGGAAGCATCAAAGGTTTTGAAGGTGATGCTTCAGCATTCAAAGGATGGATTTACACAATTGCACGAAATGCAGCAACTGATTTAGCTCGAAAGAAAAAGAGGGTGGGCACAACGCTCGAACTCAACGATACAGATTGGACTGGAGAAAACTCGACAATGGTTGAAGTCATGGATCTCATCAAGAGATTGCCTAAAGATTACGCAGAAGTAATTCTTCTACGAGTTGTGGCAGATCTCGATGTAAATGACGTGGCTTCCATAGTCGGGAAAGAACCGGGCAATGTAAGAGTTCTCACGCACCGAGGACTCAAGCAACTACATGAGATGTTGACGAATGGCGGTGACCAAGAATGAAAGAAGATGATTTCTTTTCGATTGAGCAGAGCGAAGAGCTAATTGCCAGCCTTAAGAATGGTAAGCAATCCGAGTTTGCTCATTTACAAAGCTCCCTCAAGGAATTGGCACACGTTGACGATCTCCCTAAAGGCGCAACTCCACCGGTACTTCCATCTAGCATTAAAGAAGTTCTCTACAAGATGCCCGTTGAATTCTCAAAGCGCCGCACTGCCGTTGTCTCACTTATTGCGGCAAGCCTTGTTGCATCTGCAACACTCACTGCGGCTGCAGTCACTAATTCTGGTCCAGCACCACTTGTAAGGGTCGCACATCAAACCGCTAAATTTGTGAAGGAAATTGCTGGCACAGTAACAAAAGCTGTTACAGGAAAAGCTAAAGATCTAAATGAAACTCCAACTCCAACTGCACCAGCAACTTCAGCAACTCCAACTGCACCAGCAACTTCAGCAACTCCAGCAACTCCAGCTGCACCAGCAACATCAGCAACTCCAGCTGCACCAGCTGCCACACCGACTTCTCCGGCTCCGGTTGTCGTGGCTCCAACAAAACCTGCCAAGAAGGAATCTGAAAAACAGAAGAGTCCTGAGAGTTCTAAGGGCAATGACGAATCTAAGAGTC
>WLMD01000033.1 GCA_009700405.1 Actinomycetota bacterium
AAAGGTACTTACACAGGGCGATGTCGCATTAACGGCATTCATTCCTAATGACAGTGCATTCAAGAGCCTCGTTCATGCTCTAACAAAGAAAGGTGTTCCAACCGAAAAAGGCGCATTTGAAGCCGTTGCCGGTCTTGGAATCGACACCGTAGAGGCAATCCTGCTCTACCACGTCGTGCCAGGTGCTGCGATCCTTTCTGAAACAGCACTCAAGGCAAATGGTGCATCTCTTACTACAGCACTCGCAGGAAAGGTCATCAAAGTTTCCGTAAAGGGAACAAAGATTGATCTTGGTGATTACAGCAAGCTTCGCAATCCAAAGGTGCTTCTTTCAGGAGTCGACATCAACCGAGGAAATAAGCAAGTTGCTCACGCGATTGATTTCGTACTTCTACCAAACGCATAATCAGCACTAAAAAAGACTAACGAGCCGCCCATATGGGTGGCTCGTTAGTCTTTTCTATGTAAATACCTAACTTCTTCGAGTCATTCACAAGCACACACGAAATCAGAGTAGCTGTGAAATTAGCTACAGCCTGAAGTATTACCGCAACCTTCGCAGACATAGCACGCACCAGATGCACGCATCTTGACTCCGCATGTCATGCATAGTGGGGCATCAGATTTGATTCCTGAGATTGCCTCAAGAAGTTCTGTTGATGATCCGAAAGTTATTGGTGCATCAATCTTTACATCCACTGCTTTTGTTGGTGCTTTAGCAACAGGTGCGGCGACGGGTGCAGGAGTCTCTGAGCGTTCGAATTCATCAACTTCTACGCTGACATCTTCAGTGTATGTACCTGTCTCCAGGGCGCGAGCGCGCTCTGATGATGTGTACAGACCAATGCCTGCGCGAGAATCAAATGGCAAGTAATCCAAAGCCAGGCGACGGAAGATGTAATCCATCATTGACTGGGCGATACGGATATCTGCATCATCTGTCATTCCACTTGGCTCAAAGCGCAAGTTTGTGAACTTCTCGACGAATGTTTGTAGTGGAACGCCGTATTGCAATCCGATAGATACTGCGATCGAGAATGCATCCATAACACCGGCAAGTGTTGAACCCTGCTTGCCAAGCTTAAGGAAAACTTCACCGAGTGCGCCATCAGCATAAGCACCAGAGGTCATGTAACCCTCAGCACCGCCAACAGAGAATGATGTTGTCATTGATGGGCGTGACTTTGGAAGGCGCTTACGTACCGCTGTTGCTGGTGCAACTGCTACTGCTTCTTCCTTCTTAGCCTTTGCATCAGAGAGTGGCTGTCCAACTTTGCAATTATCGCGATAGACAGCAAGGGCTTTAAGGCCAAGCTTCCATCCTTCGTAGTACACCTCTTCAACATCAGCAATTGTGGCGTCCGATGGCAAGTTAACTGTCTTGGAGATTGCACCGGATAAGAATGGCTGGCACGCGGCCATCATTCGAACGTGACCCATTGGTGCGATAGAGCGTGCACCTAGCGCGCAGTCAAAGATGTCGTAGTGCTCGGGCTTGAGTCCTGGTGCATCAATGACATGGCCATGGGTTGAGATGAATTCAACAATTGCCTCAATGGTCTCTTCAGCATATCCAAGCTTGCGAAGTGCTGCAGGAACTGTCTGGTTAACGATCTGCATAGATCCGCCACCGACAAGCTTCTTAAACTTAACAAGTGAGAAGTCCGGCTCGATACCAGTGGTGTCGCAATCCATCATCAATCCGATAGTGCCAGTTGGTGCAAGTACAGAAATCTGTGCGTTACGCCATCCGTTCTTTTCACCGATTGATAGACATGCATCCCACGCCTTATTGGCTTCGGTCCATACATCGTGGTCAAGAGTTGTTTGTGGCTTTGCAGAGATCGATGCAGATGCATGCTTGCGCATTACGCGAGCATGTGGAGCAGCGTTACGTGCGAAGCCTTCATAAGCTCCAACAATGCCTGCAAGTTCTGCAGAGCGCTTGTAAGTAATACCGCTCATGAGAGATGTGATTGCACCTGCAAGGGCACGGCCACCATCAGAGTCATAAGCAAGACCTGAAGCCATAAGTAGGGCGCCAAGGTTTGCGTAACCAATTCCTAGTTGGCGATAAGCACGAGTTGTGTCACCAATTGCCTCAGTTGGGAAATCAGCGAAGCAGATGGAGATATCCATCGCTGTGATAATCATTTCTGAAGCGCGAGCAAATGTCTTGGCATCAAATGATCCATCAGCCTTGAGGAACTTCATCAAGTTAAGGGATGCAAGGTTGCACGATGAGTTATCAAGTGACATGTACTCAGAGCAAGGATTGGATGCATTGATGCGTCCGGTCTCTGGGTTGGTGTGCCAATCATTGATTGTGTCATCGTATTGAATTCCAGGATCCGCACATGCCCAAGCAGCCTCTGCCATTTTATGGAATAAGTTGCGAGCATTGATTGTCTCGATAATTTCGCCAGTTGAGCGAGCTTTGAGACCGAATTCTGAGTTGTTCTCATATGCGCGCATAAATTCATCAGAGACGCGCACTGAGTTATTTGCATTCTGGTACTGGACGGAGATGATGTCTTTTCCGCCTAAGTCCATATCAAAGCCTGCATCGCGCAAGGCACGAATCTTGTTCTCTTCGTTGACCTTGGTCTCAATAAATTCTTCGATATCTGGATGGTCTACATCTAAGACAACCATCTTTGCTGCACGACGAGTTGCGCCACCAGATTTGATTGTTCCTGCAGATGCATCGGCTCCGCGCATAAAGGAAACTGGTCCAGATGCTGTTCCACCTGATTTAAGTAATTCCTTGGATGAGCGAATGCGTGACAAGTTAAGTCCAGCACCTGATCCACCTTTGAAGATCATTCCTTCTTCGCGATACCAGTTAAGGATCGAATCCATTGTGTCTTCAACAGCCAAGATAAAGCAGGCACTTACCTGCTGTGGCGCGTTGGTTCCGACGTTAAACCAGACTGGTGAGTTGAAAGAGAAGATCTGGTGCAAAAGCATATGTGTGATTTCATGCTCGAAGATTTCTGCATCGGCATCAGTTGCAAAGTAGCCAAATTCTTTTCCGGCCTTTGTGTATGTCAAAACAACACGGTCAATAACCTGCTTTAGAGACCACTCGCGATTTTCTGCACCGACTGCGCCACGAAAATACTTTGTGGTGACAATCGTTGATGCATTCACTGACCAGAAATCTGGATACTCAACACCGCGTTGTTCGAAAACGGTCTCGCCTGTTTTCCAATTACTTTGAAGGACATCTCGACGATCCCACGTAACTTCATCGTAGGGGTGCACTCCCGCAGTCGTATAAATGCGTTCGAGTACAAGTCCTTTACCAGCCTTGGTAGCGGACTTACCTGGTCGATTGATGACCGTCTCTGACATCGTGTGTTTCTCCATCTTCGTTAGTAGTGCACTAAATTTTATTAATTTGTTATTTATGTTTCTATATTTTTACTGAACTTTTTTGTGCAGGTGGAGCAGCGTTCTTTAGTGCAGGGGAATTCTTTTCTGCCAAAGCGTGAGATGGCACTGCGCGAAGCAGAGCAATCTCGCCTTCGAAGTCAGCAAGGGAAGTAAAGTTACGGTAAACCGAGGCATAACGCAGGTAAGCAATCTCATCGAGTTCTCGGAGTGGCGCCAAGATGGCCATGCCCACTTCCTGTGCCTCAATCTCTGCTTGGCCTGATGATCGCAAGGTCTCCTCGACGCGCTGGGCCAAAAGAGCTAAATCATCATTGTTTACAGGACGTCCCTGGCATGCCTTGCGGACGCCAGCAATGACCTTCTCGCGACTAAATGGCTCGGTAGCCCCACTTCGCTTAATAATGTTGAGCAAGGTGGTCTCTTGGGTGGAAAAGCGAGCGCCGCACTCTGGGCACTCACGACGACGACGGATTTGGGTGCCATCTTCTACGGGACGAGAGTCGACTACGCGAGAATCATCATGTCGGCAAAATGGGCAGATCATGCGGCGTGTCGTCCTTTCTCGAGTCCCTACGGGGTGTATTGCGATTTTCTTAAAATTCCCTGTGTAGCGCTAAAAAACACTACTTATGGAACTATATCGCGCTTTGACCCCTACATCTAGTAGGAACTGTAAAGGAAGTGTTGAGGCTTGAGTCGTATTGGCTCGATCAATTCTTCTACGGCGTGTCGGTGCTACCCCTCAATTGACCACGGTAATCGTCTTAGCGGCCTTGGCATCATCGGGCTTAATTGTGACTATATCCCCTGGCTTGATGCTCCCTAGATCGAGCCTGGAGCTCGTGCGCACCTTCGTGGAATCGGTAATCGGGAAGGTCTCATTGCCCCCCGAAAGCGTGGCTACTACAACCGATTTCGCATCAACTGAAACGACCGTACCAGCCACGTCCGCTGCTGCCACTGCTGCCGGGCCGGCAACAAATCCACTTGTTGGGTCAGTGCCGGCGATGGCTCCCGTTACAGAGCTAGATGCACCGCCGTTTCTGTTGCGTCCTCCACCAAATCCGCCTTGGCCAAAACCTCCACCACCGCTTAACCCGGAGAGAGAAAGTGCTGCGCCTCCAGATTGGGTTGCTTTTTGCTTTCCGTAAGCGATACCTCCAGTAAATACCAGTGCGAATGAAACGAAGAGGAAAAGAGCTTTGGTGCTCTTGGGAAGTGGACGGTGTTTCGCGTCCTTAACTAAGTCAACAATCGTTTCATGTGACTGGAATTCTTGATCATTATTCATAGCGAAGCGCCTCAATTGGTCGTAGGGATGCTGCACGGTTTGCTGGCCAACCGCCAAATATTAATCCGACAAGTGCGCTGACAATAAATGCCGATAACACACTCGTTAATGAAACAACTGGTTTAACGCCTAGCACTGTGAAATGGGAAATGCCGACGCCAAATAAGACACCTGAAATACCGCCCATCAGCGAAAGTAACATTGCCTCAATCAAGAACTGAGTCAAGATTGCAGACTTTGGTGCACCGATCGCTTTGCGAATTCCGATTTCTCGGGTTCGCTCGGTAACAGAGACCAACATGATGTTTGTGATGCCGATTCCGCCAACTAGCAAACTAATTGCTGCAATTGCTGCCAGCAAAACTGTCAATGTGTGACTAGATGTTGTTGATGAAGCCAAGATTGTTGCCTGATTAAGAACTCGATAATCGGCATTAGCACCTGCCTTGATTTTATGTTGAGTGTTCATGATGGTCGTCACTTCATCCATAGCAGCCGTAGTTGAAGTTGCACTAATTGCTTCCACTTGAATCTGGCTTAACGATCCATAACCTGACATAGAACGTTGTACAAATGTAATTGGAGCAATAACAATGCTGTCGGCATCTTGAAAGCCACCAGTTGAACCTTTACTTTTCATCACACCAACAACCGTCACCGATTGCCCGTGGCAGCGAATCACTTGGTTAAGCGGACTATCGGTCCCAAAGAGATCAGTGGCTACTGTGGTGCCGATAATGGCTACAGGGCGCCCTGCGATAACATCATCATTAGACCAGTAATAACCCTTATCTATCGGGCTATTTGATGCCTCAAAGTAAGAGGGCCATGTCCCAGTGATGTTTTGCGGGGTTGATGTGAGATTGCCATATGTACATGATCCTGAAGCATTCAAAATTGGCGCAGCCATCTTTACATCTGGTGCCAGTAGCGAATCATTAAGCGCTTTGGCATCAGCAAGGGTTAGCCCCTTAGCATTTGAATTAGCAGTGCGAGAAAAACGCCCTCCTCCACCTGCTGACATAACTAATATCGAATTTGTTCCTAGTTTCTCAATACCCTCTTTAACCGCCAGTGCCGATCCGTTTCCAACAGCGGTTAAAACGATAACTGAAGATACGCCAATGAGCACACCAAGAACTGTGAGACTTGAACGCATTCGGTTGGCGGTAATACCGCGAAAAGCGAAGCGCCAAACTTCGCGAAGTCCTAGGCCACCCATTTGGTATCTTCCACAACTCGCCCATCACGTAAGCGAATCACACGACGCGCCGCTCGGGCTACTTCCTCTTCGTGGGTGATAACTATAACGGTTGAACCATTTTCGTTAATCTTATGTAACAATTCTGAAATCTCTTTTGTAGATTGTGTATCTAGAGCACCCGTTGGTTCATCTGCCAAAACCATTGCAGGGTTGGTCACAAGGGCGCGCGCAATAGCTACACGTTGTTGTTGGCCACCCGAAAGCTCTTGTGGTTCATGCCGAGCTCTATCGCCTAGTCCGACAGAATCTAGGGCTATCTGTGCGCGTTTTCTACGATTAGATAGTGAGACGCCTTGATACGCCAAGGGCAGTTCAACATTTTGCGCGGCGCTTGTTCGTGGAATTAAATTAAATGATTGGAAAACAAAACCAATTAATTGCGAGCGCACCACCGATAATTGCTCTTCATCAAGTTCGGCAACATTGAGATTACGTATCCAGTAATCACCATCCGTCGGAATGTCGAGACATCCCAAAATATTCATCAACGTTGTTTTACCAGATCCAGATGCTCCCATTATTGCAACAAACTCGCCCTGCTCAATTTCCAACGATATGCCACGCAATGCATGCACGGCAGTTTCACCTTCGCCATAAACCTTCGTAACCGCTTCGACCTTAACGACCGGAGGTTTCACCGGGGTCATTAGCCACCCACGCGCACTGCAACGCCAATACCGCCAGCGTCTCCACCAGGTATACCTCCTACCGGGAATCCGCTGGATGCCGAACTTCCAGTGGTTGTACGCAATTCAACCTTGTCGCCATCATTAAGACCCGAAGTAATTTCTGTAACAGTGTCACCTTTAAGACCAATGGTTACTGGAGTGCGCACTCCAACTCCACCCACGGTTGTAGGCGCCAATGTGACTGTGTAGTTTTGACCGCGTTGCGTCAATGCCGAAGATGTTACGGCCAATACTCCCAAAGATTGCGCAGTCATCACACTCACCTGTGCCGTCATCCCTGGCTTAACGCCATCTGGTTGGCCCGTCATCGAAAATGTCACGGTATAGGACGTCACACTTCCGCCACCCGTAGATGCGTTGTTCAATGGCGCAATCGCAATCACTTCTCCAATTGCACTTGAATTCGCGATTGAATCAAAAGTAATCGTTGCTACCTGTCCCACCTGCAATGACACGATATCGGCCTCAGCAAATGATGCAGTGACTTGAAGTCCGCTGAGATCACTCAGAATAATAAATCCAGAGGCAGTGCCTGAACCAGCGGTTGTTGATCCAGCATTCATTCCCACCGCACTCGCCACTGCCGCAACCGTTGCAGAAACGGGAGCGAAGAGTTGGGTGTTATCAACGTTGGTTTGCGCATTAGCAAGTTGGGCCTTCGCCGTAACTAAGGAGCCATCCAAAATTGCTGCTTGTGAAATTGCCGCATTATCTGCGTTTAACTTTGCGCGTTCAGCGGCTGTGATAGCTGCCTTGGCGCTATCAATGTCACTTTGTAGCGCAGGTTGATTTGCCACTGCTTGTGATGATTTTAGAGAAGTTAGCGCAGCTTGAGCATTAAGTAATCCACGTCGCGCGCTGTCTACTGCAAGAATTGCCGCAGCATCGGATTGAGCATCTTTTGTTACACCAACAACTTTTGCCTGTTGCGCATCTTGTAATGCGAGTACCTGTGTTCGTGAATAAGAATTAGTCCCACAGTCCAGACCCATAGCTAATACATATGGACACCTTTGGTCCCAGTCATACTGGGCGCGATCGATGACCTTGTTGTAGGCAATTAAGTTGAGAGCGATATTGTCTTCAACCTGCTTTTGAGAGACAAACGCATTGTTATAAGAGGCAGTGGCATTTTCGATGGCTAACTCCTGCGCAGCTATTGCCTTGGCCTGAGAGTCAAGCGTTGCAGCTGTCGGACCTGCGGTGAGTTTGGCTAGTGCACTATTGGCATTCACAATCGCTTGATCGTTTGCAGCATCGGTGGCAATTAAGTTTTGATTAGCTGTAGTTATTGCTGCTTCAGCGTTCTTTTCGGAAATTGTTGCTTGTAAAAGCGCTAATTTTACGGCTCTGTCATCAGTTGTAGCAAGTAGTTCACCTTTGTTGACTTTATCGCCAACTTTTACATTCAGTGTCTTAACAATCCCTGAAGTGCCAAAATTTACTCCAACATCGAGTGAAGTCTGCACACTTCCTGACGCGCTCACTGTAGTTGAGACATCTTGAACGGAAACGGTTGCAGTACGAGCGACAGTAACTACTGCGGCGGGATAGAGAGTGCGGTATCCGAAAAAACCAATACCAGCAAGAACTGCAATGAGAAGAATATTCAGGATGATATTTCTGCGACGAAACATCAGTTGTTAACTCCTTGGCCCGTACGAGTCGGCATTGTGAAACCCGTGGATTTTTGGCATTTGATGAGGGCGATTGCAGTGTCAGGATCTGACTGGTCAAATTGGCCAAAACCTCCTGTTGATTTAATTCCAGCTTTCGTCATGCACGTTTGAAAGGCTTGAAACTTCACTTGATCAAATCCTGCTCCACCATCTCGATTGAAACCGCCAGGAGCTCCAGTAGGTAGTGCAATCTTGCATGCCTTATATGCTTTGGCCATTTTTGTTGGATCAAAGTTTCCGCGATTAACTCCAGTTGCCGGACGAGTTGGATTAGAAGTTGGGCGCGCAGCACCTGGTTTTGGAAGTGTTAAACCATTTTTTGATAAACACGAACGTTGTGTCGAAGTGAGATTAGTAAATCGGCCTCCACCATTAACAACGCCACTTGGCGCCTTCGGTGCGATAGTTATTTTCACCGTCGGCTTAGCAGAACTTTTTGCACCCGCTGCAGATTTCGCCTTTGTCGCTACCTTTGGCTTTGGTGTCGCAGATGCTGCGAAGGAACTCGGTACCGTTCCCCCTACAAGTACGGCAGAAGCGACGAGACCGACTCCTATTAAGAATGCGAACCGATACCTTGCAGAGGACACAGATAGTTTCATGTGGACACATAACTACTAAAGCCTGTGAAATGAGTGTGAAATTCCCGTCGGCGCTAGGGAAATCTTTAGGCCGGAATACGTAAAACCTGTCCTGCTTGCACATCTGGAACAGTTAAAGAGTTGGCAGAGACGATCTCATCCACCAATTGGCGAACATCGATGCCGGCTTGACCAGCTGCGGCATCTGCTGCGATGGACCAGAGAGACTCCCCTGGAGCAACAACAATAGTGAAGTAGGTAGCCGCACCGTCCACGGCTCCTACTGAATCCCCACCTGATGCTTTCATTGCAAAGCCTGCGCCTAAAACAATAGACAAGGAAAGCACCATGGCCAATCGCGCCAACCGACCGCGACGTGTTAACTTTCGAGCCCCAAACCCGGAAGTAGCTACGCGTGGTCGGGACGGATGTGTAAGAGCGATTGTGCTCATGGTCTTACCTTCCTCAAACGGCGTTTCGGGAAGTTTCGAATCCGTTGTCTGATTCGAACGCCTGTTCGATAGTGCTATTTATACCCCATCCCACTGACAAAAAGCAAGAATAATTCGAACATATGTTTGAATTTTTGGTGAACTTCCTCTACCTTTATCCCATGAGCCCAAAGATGAGCAATGAAGCCTCCTCCCCCCTTCCAACCGGTAATGCAACCGGTAATGAGATCACCGAGCTACCCGATGGCCCAGCCGACGAACACGGTCTGACCACACGCCAGCTCAAGATCCTCCAGGTGATCAAGGCCGCCCTGGTAACTAACGGCTACCCGCCTTCTATGCGTGAAATTGGCGCTGCAGCCGGCCTTACCTCCACCGCCTCTGTCCAATATCAGCTCCAGGCTCTGGAAAAGAAAGGCTTCATCCGTCGCGACCCCACCCGTGGACGCGCCATCGAGGTCTTGTTGCCCGGTGAGTCCTCCGAATTTGAAGCCGTCCACGCCGATAAGACCCGCCAGATTCCTCTAGTTGGCCGTATTGCAGCCGGAGGCCCCGTCCTTGCCGAACAGAACGTTGAAGAAACATTCCCTCTACCTGAATCCATTGTCGGACAAGGTGATCTCTTCATGCTCAAAGTTGTTGGCGATTCCATGATTGATGTTGCAATCTGCGATGGCGATTATGTTGTTATTCGTAGTCAGAAAGATTGCGAAAAGGGCGAGATCGTTGCAGCAATGATTGATGGCGAAGCAACGGTAAAAACTTTCTCCAAGAAAGATGGCCACATCTGGTTGTTACCTGCCAACGATAATTTCGCACCTATTGATGGAGATAACTGCGAGATTCTAGGAAAGGTCACCGCCGTACTGCGCAGTATTCGATAGCGGCTCATGCTTTATTACTAAATATATTTTTAAATCCCTTCCGCTTCTGCTCTTAGAGTGACAGAGTCGGCGAGCGGTCTGAGACTTCATTCAGCCCCTCATAAAGGAGAGCACTATGGGAAAAGTTATTGAAATGACAGTATGGAAAGCACATCCAGGAAAAATGAAAGAGATGCTCGCTGTTATGAGCGCAACTCGTACCGTTTTTCTTGCCGCTGGAGTGAGCGAGATTAAAATTGTTGTCGGAGCCGCAGGAAAAGATGTTGGCAATGCAACAATGATTCAAACCTTCAAAGGATATGCAGACAATGGCGCAGTCAATGAGGCAATCGGTGACGATGCTGGCGTGAAGGCTCATCAAGAAAAGTATAAGGATCTTAATATCGGAACTTTCATTTCTCATGACATATATGAGGTCATCGAAGAATAAATTCTACAAATGTGCATGAGTAAGCCCCGCGGGAAAATTCTGCGGGGCTTAACTTTTACCAATCATTACAACTACAACTTATTGGCAGCCTTGAGTCTGGCAACTACGTGATCGTGTGGCAGGGCGTAACTCATGTGCCCATTTCGCCCAACCATATTTTCATTTGAAACCAGCGCGTTTACAACCGCCTCTTCAACGGCTTGCACGGCTGCAGTGTAAAAGGGATCCATACGGCCCCACTGAATTGATCTCATCTGGTCGTAATCATTCTCTGTTGCCTGCGATATTGGAAATGCACTATTGAGTGAGCCTTCATTGGCAGTTGAGAATGCCATAAAGATATCCCCAGAAAAATGACTCCCTGCTGTTCCAGTCCGTGCAAGCCCTAGCGGTACTCGCTTTGCAAGTGCCTTGCATTGGGCAGGTAGCAATGGCGCATTCGTTGCAATAACGCAGATGACGGAACCGGCACCACCAGGAACTTTTGCATTAGCTCGCTCTTGACTAAACCAATCGGTCTCATCCATAGGGTTTGGTATATCTAAATCTCCCATCGAAACGCCCGCAATTGATAACTCTCCACGTGCGCCAAAGTTGGATTGCACAAATGCAGCAACGACGTACTCTTCTTTGCCGTAACTAACCATGCGCGAAGATGTTCCGTTTCCACCTTTGAACCCATAGCAATTCATTCCTGTTCCGCCACCAATTGAGCCTTCTTGAACGCTGCCAGTTGTGGCGCTATCTATTGCTTGACCTGCGTGCTCGGTCTTTACATGCGGACCATTAATATCATTGAGGTACCCATCCCACGTTTCGGCGACGACTGGCAACAACCATGCAGTCGCCAACTCAGGTTTATTCTGATTGATCCAATCGATAACTCCGCGATGCACTGTGCCAACTGCATGAGTATTTGTAATCATGATGGGCATTGCTAGGGCGCCAGTTTCTTCCACCCAAGTAGTTCCTGTCATCTCGCCGTTACCATTGAGTGAATAGAACGCAGCGGCGCATGCCACCCCCACTTTGTCTTTTCCTCGTGGCAAAATTGCAGTCACACCAGTACGAACGTTTTCTCCGCTATTGCGTGTTACGTAACCAACTTCAATGCCAGGTACATCTGTGATTGCATTTAAAGTGCCCGGGGTGCCCCCAAAAGGGATTCCAAGAGTGCGCGCACGGATTGCTCTCTCTGACATTGCACTTATCCGTAAACTGCGTCGCGACTGTTATTGCCAAGAATCGTGACCGCTTCAAAACATCTGAGCACTTCTTCCATAGTGTCGAATGTATATGTCGCCTCGCGCGTACCTGTTTGATGCACTCCAGGAATATGAGTGGCGGCAATAACTTGATTTGCCCCAGCAAATTCGATGCGCATCGTGTAAGGACCTTTAGCTAGATTCGGTTTGCGGACCCGCGATAGACCATCTCGTGCGGCGCTTTTGATAATCTCGAAAGTCTTCTCGGGTGGAATGAGTTCGGCAGTAAATCTATCGATACACCTTTTTACTACGGCATAACCCGCATCAGGGGCATACCGCTTGGCATCCTCGATAGTGAGGTCATCTCCACTGATAAGAACAACTGGGACTCCTAATTCGGCAGCATAGAGCGCGTTTATATACCCCTCGCTGCAGATCTCCTCATTTAACCAAATGGCGTTGTATATGTCACCAGAGTAGGTGTGAGACATGATTCCTTGCTGGCCTGCTGCAGTGTGATAACCAATGAAGGCAAGTGCATCGGTATCTTTAGTTACACCTTCAGCCATGCAGTGCTTTTTGTGTCTACCAGAGATTAAGGTGGCACGAGGATCAAGTAGGTCAACGACTACATTCTCCATATTTGCATGGGAATCATTGACCACGATATTGCGAGCACCTGCCTCAAAAAATCCCGCAATTGCAGCATTTACATCCGCTGTCATGATCTTTCGAAAATGATTCCACCCCGCAGAGCCAGGATTAACATCTGCTGGCGAAGTAACTCCGCTAATGCCTTCCATATCTGCTGATATGACTACATTCATTTCTCTGCCTTCTTCACGTTAAGTGTTTGAATACGAATCGGAGTTATCGGGTTAAGGCGAATTTCGCATCTAAGGGATCCTGATTTCCCTGGAATATCCCAGAGGAAATGAAGAGGCGAATCTGAAGCGCTCTTTGCTTCATTGAGTGATTCTGAAGCGGTAAGTCCACCCACTTCATCAATGAGTTTTTTGATGTTTGATTCTCTTTCTGCAAAGGGAACATCCATTTCAACGTTCTCTTCAAAGATTTCGTTAGCTAGGCTCGCGCTCCATTGACGAACCAAGGAATCCGCCTGCTTAGCTAGCTCGTATGTTTGTGGCCACTTATCTTCAAGAGGTAATTCGAATCCGGCTTTCTCTAATGCGTAATCCAAAATTCCTGTGGCTGTTGCCCAGGCACCTGAATATGTTGCATTTTCAAGAACGACCACCGA
>WLMD01000034.1 GCA_009700405.1 Actinomycetota bacterium
CTCCTCTTCATCGATAACATCTTCCGCTTTACTCAGGCAGGTTCTGAAGTATCAACACTTCTCGGCCGTATGCCATCTGCAGTGGGCTACCAGCCAACACTTGCAGATGAAATGGGTCAGCTACAGGAGCGCATTACTTCTACACGCGGTCACTCAATTACATCTATGCAGGCAATTTATGTACCTGCAGATGACATCACTGACCCTGCTCCTCACACGACATTTGCTCACCTTGATGCAACAACTGTTCTATCGCGTCCGATTTCAGAGCTTGGTATCTACCCAGCTGTGGATCCACTCGATTCAACATCTCGCATCTTGGATCCTCGCTACATCGGCGAGCATCACTTCCGTGTTGCTAACCGCATCAAGCAGATTCTTCAGCGCTACAAGGACTTGCAAGACATCATCGCAATTCTTGGTATCGATGAACTCTCTGAAGAGGATCGCATTCTCGTTGGACGCGCACGTCGTATTCAGCGCTTCTTGTCACAGAACACATTCGTTGCGAAGGTCTTTACTGGTCTCGACGGATCCTTCGTGCCGCTAGTTGACACAATCGCAGCTTTCGAAGCGCTTGCCGATGGTAAGTACGACCATGTTCCAGAACAAGCATTCTTCATGTGCGGTGGTCTCGATGATGTCGAGCGTCGTGCAGCTGAATTGGCTAAGGGTTAAGAAGGCTAAGCAATGTCATTAAACGTCGAACTAGTATCGCCAGTGCAGCGGGTATGGTCCGGGCAAGCACAGATGGTTTCCGCCCGTACCGTTGAAGGTGATTTGGGAATTCTCCCAGGTCACGCACCGCTCTTTGGCGTTCTAGTTGACGGCAAGGTTTCAATTAAGGCCACCGATGGCGAAATCACTGAATTTAACGTGCAAGGCGGCTTTTTATCAGTCTCTAACGATCGCGTTTCTATTCTGACTGAAAGCGTTAATTAACAACTACCTCACGGCAACTAACCGCGAGTGTTATGTTCTGTTTCAATAATTCGTACAGTCTTTGATTCTCCGCGCATCACAATTGAATGGCTAATCGCACCGTAAGGCGTCAAGCGAATACCTTTGAGCAATTCACCATCTGTGATTCCTGTTGCAGAAAGAAAGACATCTTCAGAATTCACTAAATCTCTGGTGGATAAAACTCGTGATAAATCGTGCCCAGCAGCGATAGCTGCTTCTCTTTCCTGATCATCTTTAGGATGAAGTTGCCCTTGAATAATT
The DNA here is from genome assembly GCA_009700405.1 of Actinomycetota bacterium. Taxonomy (GTDB): domain Bacteria; phylum Actinomycetota; class Actinomycetes; order Nanopelagicales; family Nanopelagicaceae; genus QYPT01. The sequence continues at coordinate 1,225 of WLMD01000034.1, forward strand.
CCGCCAAGGCAAGTCATTGCAGCTGCGGTAATAACACCTTCAGGTGTTCCGCCGATTCCCATGAGGAGATCAATTCCTGTACCTGGACGCGCCGCCTCTATAGCGGCAGCAACGTCTCCATCTTGGATCAATCGAATGCGAGCACCAGCCTCACGCAGCTCCTTGAGCAATTGGGCATGACGTGGACGATTGAGAACAACGACCGTTACATCGCTTACGGAGATTCTCTTGGCTTTAGCAACCCTGCGAACATTTTCAGCAGGGGGGATAGAAATATCTATGACATCTGCGGCTTCATAACCCGTCACGATTTTATTCATATAGAAAACTGCTGAAGGGTCATACATTGTGCCTCGCGGTGAAAGTGCGATGACACTAATCGCACCGCTCATTCCGTTTGCGGTGAGTGAGGTTCCATCGATTGGGTCTACTGCGACATCGCATTTTGGCCCCTCACCGTTGCCGACTTTCTCGCCGTTATGCAGCATTGGTGCATTGTCTTTTTCGCCCTCGCCAATAACAACGATGCCATCCATGTCGACCTTATTAATCATCTCGCGCATGGCCTCGACTGCTGCATTATCGGCCAAATCTTTATCACCGCGACCAACCCATGCCGATCCAGCAAGTGCCGCTGTTTCAGTCACACGAACAAGTTCAAGCGCTAAGTTACGATCGGGTTGTGGCATTATTCTGAAGCCTCTCTTGAAACATCGGCGCCGAGTGCTTGTAATTGTTCTACGAAATTAGGATAGCCACGGTCAACGTGAAAAGCATCTTCCACGAGCGTGATTCCTTCGCTGACAAGGCCCGCCAGGACTAAACCAGCGCCTGCACGAATGTCAGTAGCAGCAACTGGTGCACCAGAAAGCTGTGGAATTCCACGAATGGAAGCATGATGCCCATCTACGCTGATTTGTGCACCTAAACGTATTAATTCATTCACGAACATGAAACGACCTTCAAAAACGTTTTCGGTGACAATTGCATCCCCATTGGCTATCGCATTTAAGGAAATGACCATCGGTTGTAGATCTGTGGGAAAACCAGGATAGGGAAGCGTTGAGACATCTATTGATTGAGGGCGCCCATCAATTCGGACACGAATCCCATCATCGGTTGCAGTAATAATTGCCCCGGCAGAAGCTAATTTCTCAAGAGGCAATTCAAGATCTTGAGGGCGCGCACCGTGAATCGTTATATCTCCACTCGTCATGACAGCAGCGAATGCCCACGTACCAGCGACTATGCGATCTGCAATTGTTGTGTGATCGGTTGGATGCAGTGCCGCAACTCCATGGATTATTAGTTTTGGAGTACCTAGTCCCTCGATTTTTGCACCCATGCTGATAAGAAATTCGCCGAGATCTACAAGGTCTGGTTCGCGTGCAGCGTTATCTATAGTTGTAATTCCTTTTGCCAAGACTGCTGCAGTGAGAATATTTTCAGTTGCGCCGACACTGGGAAAATCAAGAGTTATCTCGGCGCCTATTAATCCATTAGGGGCAGAGGCAATGACATATCCGTGTTCATTATGGGCTTGCGCACCTAATGATTCGAGTCCTTTAATATGAAAATCTAAACCGCGCGAACCAATGGCATCGCCACCTGGTAGCGCCACTTCGGCTTGACCGATTCGAGCAACGAGCGGGCCGAGCACGTTAATGGAGGCACGCATCTTTCGCACTAAGTCATAATCGGCGCGATGACCGGGTACTTCTGGGACATCAATCGTGACCCAATCGTCTCCTCGGATAACCGTGCACCCGAGTCGAGTTAAGAGTTCGGCCATGATTGCAATATCGGCAATTTCAGGAACATTGCGGATAGTTGTTTTGCCCGTTGCTAAGAGCGCAGCAGCCATAAGTTTGAGGGCAGAATTCTTTGCCCCAGAAACCTTCACTTCTCCCTGCAGGCGCGCCCCACCAACTATGCGAAATCTAGTGTTCATGGGCGTCCTTTCTGCTTGCTTGCGCGTAATCCTTCGTGCTCGAGTGGTCTCATCGTAACTGCCCTAATAGGCTCTACCCATGGTTCATTTAACGCGTATTTACACGAAAACTGGCGATGATGGCACAACGTCCCTGGGGGATATGAGCCGGACATCGAAGAACGATCCAAGGCTCGAAGCATATGCCACAGTTGATGAGGCGAATTCATCTATCGGTGTGGTTTTGGCCATGGGCGAACTATCCGAAGATGTGCGGTCACTTCTCGTTCGCATTCAAAATGATCTTTTTGATGTCGGTGCAGATCTTTGTACTCCCGTCGTCGACTCACCTGCCTTCGAACCACTACGTGTTTTAGAAAGTCAGGTCGTATACCTAGAAGAGCACATCGATAAATATAACGACGAGTTGCAGGCACTTCGATCATTTGTTCTTCCATCCGGTACTCCTGCGGCCGCACTCTTGCACGTTGCCCGAACAGTTACTCGTCGAGCAGAGCGATGCACATGGGCTGCCATACACGCATTTGGCGGCGGAGTGAACCCATTAACTGCAAAGTATTTAAATAGACTTTCAGATTTACTCTTCGTACTTGCACGTTTTTCTAATAAAGAAATCGGTGACCAGCTATGGGTGCCTGGAGCTAATCGTTAACTAGAAGTTGTTGGCGATGGAGAAGGCGTTGGTTCGATGGTCGCTGTTGGCGATGGCACCACATAAGTAGAAACATAAGTCGTAGTTGGCACTGCCTCAGTACGAGGTGAGTGATAACAAGTAATGTTGATATTTCCTACCACCACTTTTGGTTTAAGCGGCTCAGTTGTAACTAACAAAACAGTGACTATTTGCTTGGCTTTGCTGGGAGAAACCGTTGTTCGCAAGGAACCGTAAGAGATATTTGTCGGATCTGTTTCTGAAGTTGGACCCGAGACAGTTGCTGAAATTTCCCACCATGTACAACCTGGGTATGAGGCAACCTGAACAGCGCCACAAGCAAACTTCGAACAAGATTTCATTTGTGTTGAAAGTCTTGGATTCGCCGAGAGAACACCCAATAATTCCTTACTCGTGGGGACCTTGGCATAGATCTCTCCGTTTGCGCGGAATCCTTTTGGCGGCCAAGCAACTTTCGGAGATGGCGCAACCTTTACACGCTTACGTTTGTAAACCACTTTCTTTTTAGCCACTGGCTTTTTCTTTGCAACAACCTTCTTCTTTACGGCTGCTTTCTTTGTGACCTTTGGTGTTGCTTTAGCACTTGTTTTAACACTGGGTTTTGGAGTTGGCTTCTTTGTCGCCGCATAACTCGATGTGCCACCAAGAGCGACTATCAATGCAAGGGTAATAGCGATGAAGCGGCGAATTATGATCGTTCCCATTTAAAGGTCCGTGCGGAAAAGACGAGTCCAACTACTAACCAGACCGCCAGAATTAGGGCCGTCTTTCCAGTCTCCCATGAATGTGCCACTTCTTGCGAAGCAAAACTATCGGGTAGAAAGACCGAACGCATACCTTGGCAAAGCCATTTCAATGGAAATAGGGAAGCAAATTGTTGCATCCAGGGAGGCAGTTGCGTGAAGATGAAAAAGACTCCGCTAAAGAATTGAAGAATAATTACGACAGGTGAAACTACAGCTGATGCGCCTCTGCCACTTTTCGGAACGGCTGAGAATGCAATTCCCAAGGCTGTGCATGACGCAGTTCCCAAAATAGTAAGCCAGGTAAACATAATCCACTTAGATGGGGCGGTAGGCAGATTCACTCCAAAAAGAAGAACTCCTCCTACTAGAAGAAGTATGAGCGAAGTGACCATGCTTGCAAGTACGAGAATAGTTTTTCCAATGAAGTAACTTGCAACAGGCATCGGAGTTCCGCGAAGACGTTTTAATGATCCAGCATCGCGCTCCATCGGAATAGTGATCGCTAGTCCTTGAAATCCAGTGTTAACCAATCCCGAGGCAATCATTCCAGCGACAAAATATTGACTGTAATTCACACCTGGAGCGATATTGTCTTTGAAGACTGATCCAAAAATTGCCATCAGCATTACGGGGAAGAGAAGAGTAAATACAACAGATTCGCGTTGACGCATAAACTGGCGAATTTCGATGTTACCGCGCCGAATCCCCAGTGCGATGGTGCTTGGTAGATTCTTCATTCGACGTCACCTCCAACTGCTCCAATCATTTCCAAATAAATATCTTCAAGTGTTGGGCGCGAAACAATGAGTTTAGGAATCTCTCCCTTGAATGTCGCCGAAAGCCGATTGACCACCGCTGTTGGCTCTGCCGTTAATTCTTCTTTCATGTGGCCCTCTTGTTCCCATTGCACGCGGGCCAGTGAAGTTGACCTGCCACCAAGGTTTGCGGGAGTAGAGATTTCTATAATCTTGCCCTTATTGATTACGGCAACGCGGTCGGCAAGAGCTTCTGCTTCATCCAAATAATGAGTTGTTAGCACAATTGTTGTTCCGAGATCGCGGAGGGAATTAATTAAATCCCAGAAAGATCGTCGCGCTTCAGGATCAAATCCCGTAGTTGGCTCATCAAGGAAGAGAAGTTCAGGAGAGCCGATAATTCCGAGTCCGACATCTAGTCGTCGTCGTTGCCCGCCAGAGAGATTTCTAATAAGTGAATTTCTCTTCTCACTCAGGCCCACGGAGGTAATAACTTCATCGGCGCTTCGTGGTTTGGAGTAATACCCGCTGAAGTGATGCATCGTTTCAGCAACCGTGAGGTCGCCAGCGTCGAAAGTAGATTGCAGCACGATGCCGATCCGATCTCGGAATTCACGTGCATCATGGCCGCGAACTTGAGGATCCATGCCTAGGACAGAGATTTCGCCCGCATCACGAGTGCGGAAACCTTCGATGATTTCCACCGTCGTCGTCTTTCCTGCCCCATTGGGTCCTAACAGGGCAAAAATTTCTCCTTGAGCGATGGATAGGTCGATTCCATCCACGGCCACGATATCCGGATAACTTTTTCTTAGACCTCGAACTTCGATGACGCTCACGAGACCCATCTTGCCACCAGAAGTCCAAAAATGCGAAAAGATAGGCTCATGAGTCCCCGCAGAAACCACCCAAAAGGGCGAAAACCCAAGCAAGAAGATCGAGAAATCGGAACGTCCTCTGATGCAATTGAAGAACATGCAGAAGGAATATTTATTGTTCGAAAGATTACAGGTTCAAGTTCTACAAAACCTTATCGCTGCCCAGGGTGCGATCAAATGATTCCAATGGCTACACCACACACTGTTGCCTGGCTCGAATACGATGTTGAAACGCGCAGACATTGGCACAACGCATGTTGGGCAAAGCGCACTCACCGAACTCGCAATACTGAGCGCACCAGAAATGCTCCTAGGTATTAACCAATACTTCTACCGTGCAAGAGTTTAACAAGTCCAACAATAAGTCGATCAGAGAATGCATTTCTGCCGAAACTTGTAAACGAAACTGGTAATTGGAAGCGCGCACGTACAACGGTTCGTGGGTAAGTAAACTCCAGCAAACCTTCTGGCCCATGAATGCGCCCGTATCCGCTGTCTTTAACCCCACCGAAAGGTACTGATGCAACAGCAGCAAATGAGATAGTGGAATTAATCGCGACCATTCCACAGTGAAGTTGTGAAGCAATCTTTGGTCCCTGTGATTTCGACCAAATGGAGGCGCCGAGTCCGTACTTAGAAGCGTTAGAAAGCTCAATCGCCTGCGCCATATCTGCTACTCGATTAATAATGATTGTAGGACCGAAGGTTTCCTCTTGCATTGCAAGTGAGTCCTCTGGAACATTGACGATAATCACTGGTTCGACGAATGGTCGCTTGACCGAATCAATTCCACCTAGAAGTGCTTGCCCACCGCGTGCAATTGCATCACGGATGTGTGAATCAATGACATCAAGCTGTTTAGGCATCGTTGCAGGTCCGTAGTTGCCTTCACCAGGTGAGCCAGGATGAATCTTCTTTCCCATTTCAACAATTGTGGAAATAAATTCATCAGCAACCTTTTCATGAACGTACACACGTTCGGCGCCGATGCAGGTTTGACCAGCGTTAGACATCGCAGACCATAATGTGAAATCGGCAGCTTTGGAAATATTCGCATCCGCAGCGATAATTACAGGGTCTTTTCCACCACATTCAAGAACAACTGGAGTCATAGTTTTGGCGCATGTGGCTGCAACAACTTTTGCTGTCTTTGTAGATCCAGTGAACGCAAGTTTATTGACGCCACTTTCACATAGTGCTCGTCCTGTATCTGCCATGCCTGTCACAACTTGAAAAATAAGATGACTTGGTGCAACTTCTGCAAAAGTGTTTGCAAGCCAGACACCTACTCCAGGTGTAAATTCGCTGGGCTTAAAGACAACGGTATTTCCTGCCGCTAGGGCATAAGAGATAGAACCCATGGGAGTAAAAATCGGATAGTTCCACGGTCCAATTACTCCAACTACTCCAACAGGTGAGCGTTCAACTGTTGCTGACATGTTCGCCATCAAAAGTCCTGGTCTACGATGCTGTGTGCGCATAACTTCGCGGGCATTACGTGCAGCCCATGCGAGGTGGCCTATCGCAAGAGTTGCTTCAAGTTTTGCATCGCTGATCGGTTTGCCAGTTTCGCGGGAAATTAATTCAGCACATTCATCAATGCGGTTTATAAGTAACTTGCTCCAAGACAATAAGACTTTGCGGCGACCATCAAAACCAAGCTTCCCCCATTTATGCGCCACTGATCGGGCGCTTGAGACCGCTTCATTAACTTGCGCATCTGTATTGATTGGGTAGGAAGCGAGTACTTCGCCTGTGACGGGAAAATGGGAATCAAAAGTCTTATCTGCGTGAATAACCATGTGAAATAGCCTATCTGCGGCTGGTCACCTCGGCATAGGTACACTTGCTGGCATGTCCGAAGTTATTCGCGCCAACACAGTTTTACCCTCTCAGCGGACCAACTTTCGAGTCAAAACCGCGGATGGACTCTCGTTGATTGGTGAAGTAGCCCGTCCAATTGGCGAATATATGGGAGCAATTCTCTGTCTTCACCCACTTCCGACAGCTGGCGGAATGATGGACAGTCACATCTTCAGGAAAGCAGCAAACCGCCTGCCTGATCTAGCTGGAATCGCTGTAGTTCGTTTCAATACGCGTGGAACTACGAGTGAAGCAGGTACGAGTGAGGGTGAATTTGATAACGGGAAGAATGAACGCCTTGATGTTGAGGCGATGATTGATTATTGCTTTACAGAACTTCAGTTAACAAATCTTTGGATTGTCGGCTGGTCCTTTGGAACCGACCTTGCACTACAACACGCAAAAGATCCTCGCCATAAGGGCCTTATTCTCTTGAGCCCACCACTTCGAACGACTACACGAGATGAATTGTTGTATTGGACTACTGATCCGCGCCCGGTTGTGGCACTAGTTCCAGAGTTTGATGAATTCTTAAATCCGATGCAAGCGATGGAGCGTTTTGCTCCGTTGCATACAATTGAAATCATCCCCGTTATGGAAGCGAAACATCTGTGGGTCGGAGAACCATCAGTGGCTCGTGTCCTTAATGAAATCGTCTTGCGAGTAGCGCCACTTAAAGCACCACTTCCAACACACTTCCAACACACTTCCCAAACAAGTTGACCTAGGAGGCCATCATTAAACTGATTCCTAGAATTATTCACCTCTTTTCAGATCGACGTGCTTGGGTTCAACAAGTAATTGTTACTGCATTAGCTGCTGCTACTGCCTGGCAAGTGGGCGACTTCGCCTTTACAAACGGTGGACTTGTAGCGGCCATTGTTGCAAGCCTGACTGTACGAATTTCTTTGCACAAATCTTCACGTGAAGGTTTTGGTCAAATACTAGGAACAGCAATAGGTGCGGGTACCGCCCTTGCCAGCGTCACTCTCTTCGGATTTGGCGCAGTCACGGTTGGCGTAACCGTCGTCATGTGTTCTGTTGCAGCTCGGGCATTGCACTTAGGTGAAGTTGCCTCAATCAATGTCCCTGTGACAGCGCTGATTGTTATCGGCCCAGGCATTAGCGAGAACAACGCCGAGAACAGAATGATTTCAACGCTTATCGGTGCAGGTATTGCAATTATATTTTCCTACTTTGCGCACCCAAAAACACCTGCTGGGCGCACCATTGATCAGATTGCCTCTCTTGGAAATAAAGCCGCAAAACTCTTGGGAGTAATGTCAGAAGGAGTCGCTGCTGGTTTCACTCAGGAAGAGGCTGGCAATTGGCTTGCAACGGCACGTTTGCTTATTGAAGAAGTTCCACGAGTTCGAGCGCAGGCACTTGAAGCACGAACGTATGCTAAATGGTTTCCAACGGCAGAAAAAGATGAAGCTGAGGATTTGTATTCACGTGGGGTTGCGATTGAACATACTGTCGTTCAAGTACGAACGATTGCTCGTACATTGTTTGATTCAGCCGTCGAGGGCGGCATCCCTGACTCAACACAACGCAAAATAGCTGAAGCACTTTCTGCGGCCAGTTTCGCAATTAGTTCTGATATAGACGAACTACTCAGCGATGCTAATGCCGGGGAGAACCCACAACTTACTGCAGATATGCGGATGGTCGGCGCAGAACTTGTAGACCTTCTCATCAATGAATCTCCGCAAGATGATCAGGATCAAATTGCACGCAGCATGTCCTTGGTAACCAATCTGGATCGGATAGCAGATTCGTTGGATCAGACATCTCCTGCATTACTCGAAGTAGATACTCCTGATGTGCCAAAAGGTGAAAAAGTTCTAGCTCTTTCCCCTTTGGAACAAGGAAGAGAATGGCGAAAAAGAATTAGAAGAGTTCTACCCAGGGGATTACGCAAATACTTATAAGTTATGTTGCATCCGAACGAGGGTAAACAACCTCTTCTAGTATAAGAATAACCGCAGCAGCTAACGGCACCGCAAGAAGTGCGCCAACTAAACCAAGCAGGGATGATCCAAGTAGAGCGGCAATAATTGTCACAGCTCCAGGCACGGATAATGATTTCTTCATAATGCGTGGGGTAATCACATAGTTTTCAATCTGAACGTAAAGAACATAAGCAACAAATGCAATGAGTCCTGTTGGAACCGATTGCGTTAGCGCAATGATTGTCACAATGGAGCATCCGATGAAATGACCAATCAGAGGAATGAGACCACAGACCAGAATGATCATTCCCAGCGCTACGGGTGAAGGCAATCCAAGGACACTCGCGAGAATAAGAACAAAGATGCTCGCAAGTATTGAAATAGTGATTTGACTGCCGACGAAAGCTCCGATGCGAGAAATAATTGCGTGCGCGAGTCGAGAGATGCGGTCACGGCGAGTCGCTGGAGCCAATCGAATTCCAAGATCAATCATTGTTGGAAGAGATGTAAGGAAATAGAGCGTTAGAACCAATACCGTCAGTGTTGAGAATGTTCCAGAAAGAAAAGTTTTTCCGACTCCGACGACTCCACCAAATGCAGAAACTATGAGAGTCCCATCTTTTGTGATGGATTTAAGTTTCTCTTGCATCGTATCAACGATGCCGTAGTGAGTATTTAAAGAGTTAATTGTTGCATTGTGTTTAAGGTCGTTAAGGAGTGATGGGGCACGATTAATAAGTTCGGCGCCCTGCGAGACTACTGGCGGGATTACCAGCCAGGCAAAGAGGCCAACAAAAATTATGACAAGCAGAAATATTGCGGTGACTGCTCTAGTTCTAGTTAATCCACGTGATCGAAGGGCCTCTACGGCTGGATTTAAACCCATGGCCAAGAAAAGAGCGATGATGATGAGTACGAATGTCTGACTCGCTGCAGCAAGTGATCGCATAACCACTAAGGCAAGTAGGCCACCTGCTGTAGCAAGAAATCCAAAGTAAAAGGGATGCGCGCGATTAATGGGTGCTCCAGGGTGTCCATAATCTGTTGGTAGGACTTCTTTATCGCTCTTTTTGGTTCGCGAACTCTTAATGCGGTCTGAGATTGCCATGGAAATAGTGTAAACGCTCGATTCAGTTCACTTGCCCTTAACATGAGTAAGAGAGAATGAACTTATGCCGTTACAAATCACAGGTCTGGGCGAGGAGATCGCTGCCGTCGCAACCCTGCCGTGGGATAAGCCTTTGGAAGAGTGGCCCGAGGACCCATCCTTAGCGGAAAAAAGAGGTATTTCGCGCCACGTCGTTCGCTTGGTGCGGGCCAGCGAAGAACCAGATAGTGAAATTTACGCGGTGAAGGAGACGGTCTCTGAATTCGCCAATCGTGAGTATCGTCTTTTGCGAGAGCTTTCCCACCTCGGTGCACCGAGCGTGGATCCGATCGCTGTAATTGAAGGTAGAACCGATTCAGCTGGGGAGGAACTTCCCTGTGCATTGGCAACACGTTTTCTCCCCTACTCATCGCCGTATCGAGTTCTGCTATCGGGGGATGTCACTGCGCATGATGTGATGACCATGGCAAATGCGCTTGCTCTGTTGTTGGTGAGATTACATTTATTGGGTTTCTGGTGGGGAGATTGTTCTTTATCTAACACGCTTTTCCGACGGGATGCAGAAGGTTTCGCTGCATACCTTGTCGATGCAGAGACGGGTGAATTTCAAAAGACACTCAGTGATGGTCAGCGAGAACACGATTTAGAGATTGTGCATTTCAATGTCGCCGCCGAGTTAGAAGATTTAGCGATTTCTGGAGTTCTTTACCCAGGCATGGATCCTATTCGAGCAAGTGATGGTGTCATACGTCGATACAGAAGATTATGGTCGGCGCTGAAAGAACCAAAGCTTCTTGATCCAACCGATCGCCATGCAGTAGAACGCGCAATGCGTGAACTCCACGATTTAGGTTTTGCGGTGGAAGAAGTTTCGGTATCACTTGATGGCGATAATCAGGCATTGCAATTTCAACCTAAATTGGTTTCTGCGGGATACCATCAACAAAGATTGCGCGAATTAGTCGGACTAGAAACCGAAGAATTACAGGCCAAGCGGCTACTTGCATCCTTTGATCGCTATAGAGGTCGGGAAGCAAAGCCTCGTGGCCCCATCGAGCAGAGCGCACAGAATTGGCTCACAGAAGTCTTCCAGCCCATTACGGGGCTTGTTCCACCTCAATTACAGGGTCGTATAGAACCAGCTCAGTTCTTTCACGAGGTTCTTGAGCATCGCTGGTATCTGAGTGAAAAGGCCGGACATGATGTCGGCTTAGAACCTGCGGCACATTCTTACATCTCAGAAATCCTGCCATTTCGTAGAGATTCGGGTGTTGAAATCAAGGCATGATAGGACAGTGACACTTCCACCTAACTTTGGCAGAGCGGTAGACCTCAGCGGCCTTGGAAAACCTCCCGTCACAATCTCCAATAATTCCTCTGTTTTGCCAGTGACTGCAGCCAACATTGCCTCACAGTTTCTTACAGTCTCCCAAACTAAGCCAGTTGTTATCGCTTGCTGGTCGGCCAGGAGTCAAGAGTCGCAGGTAGTTGTTGATGTGCTTGCAAAGCTACAAGCAGCCGATGAAGATCGTTGGTTGTTGGGTTCACTTAATGTTGACTCTGAACAAGATGTTGCCAAGGCACTTCAGGTTCGCACAGTTCCTTATGCAATCGCTTTGGTCAATGAACAAGTTGTTCCACTCTTTGAGCAAAGTTATCCTGAGTCGCAGATTCGCTTGGTGATTGACAAGGTGCTGGCGTTAGCTGCCGATCAAGGAATAGGCGCAACGGGTGAGGCTCCCATGGAGCCAGAAGAGGAGGAAGCGCTCAATGCATTAGAAGCGGGTAATTTCATTGAAGCAGAAGCGGCCTATCTCAAACTCTTAGCCCGTAGGCCACAAGATAATTTTGCAAAACTTGGTTTAGCTCAGACGCAACTTCTTATTAGAACAGCCGGACTTAATGCAGATTCAATCATAAGCGCAGCAGATGCTGACCCACTTAACCTAGATCTACAACTC
>WLMD01000035.1 GCA_009700405.1 Actinomycetota bacterium
GCAGCACGATCACATCCTGAAGTAGAACTGCGTGGCTTCCATGGCCATATTGGTTCGCAGATTTTATCGATGGACGCTTTTGCGGTTTCAGCTGATCGACTCATTGAATTAATGGGCAAATACCGCGATGAATTTGGCGTGCAGTTGCCTGAACTCGACCTTGGTGGTGGATACGGAATTTCATATCTTCCAGAGGATGAGCCATTACTTCCCTCAACTGTTTTGCCATTTTTAGCTAATGCAGTCAAAACTTCATGTGCCGCATACGGAGTAGATATCCCTCGCATCTCCATTGAGCCAGGTCGGGCAATTGTCGGTCCATCAATGTTCACAATGTATGAAGTGGGAACAACAAAGATGGTCCTTCTTGAAACTGGCGAAACTCGAAATTACATATCTATTGATGGCGGAATGAGCGACAACATTCGCCCAGCCCTATATGGGGCTGAATACATCACTGTGCTTGCAAATCGCACATCAACTGCGCCATTGATTTCATCTCGAGTTGTCGGAAAGCATTGCGAAACAGGCGACATAGTCATCAAAGATATTGATCTACCTGCCGATATTGTCCCCGGTGATCTATTAGCCGTCCCTGCCACTGGGGCGTATGGCCGAAGCATGGCAAGCAATTACAACCATGTGCCTCGCCCGCCTGTTGTGGCCCTTCTCAATGGAAAAGCCCGCGTAATATTGCGGCGCGAAACTGAGGCCGATCTTCTCGGCCTAGATGTGTGAAAGAGTGAGCACATGAATTCCGCACTTCCTGTCCTTAAAATCGGAATGCTCGGCGCCGGCGTTGTAGGTGGCCAAGTTGCGCGCTTGTTATCGGAGGATCAACGCGAACTTTCCACGCGCTCGGGTGCACGATTAGTGCTGAGCAAGATTGCGGTACGTGACATCTCTATTGCACGTGAAGGAATTGATCCGGCGCTCTTTACCCTCGATGCAGTGTCGGTTGTGCGCGATCCTGAGATTGATATCGTCATCGAAGTTATGGGCGGCATCGAACCGGCCCGCACACTAATCCTTGAAGCAATAGCGCACGGCAAATCAGTTATTACCGCCAACAAGGCACTCCTTGCAACACATGGTGCCGATCTTTACAGCGCCGCTGATAAGGCTGGCGTGGATTTGTATTACGAAGCAGCGGTAGCTGGCGCGATTCCAATTTTGCGACCACTTCGTGAATCTTTAGTAGGTGACCATGTCACTCGCATTATGGGAATTGTTAACGGAACTACAAACTACATTCTCACGAAAATGGATGAAGAAGGACGTGCATTCGACGAAGTTCTAGCCGAGGCTCAAGCACTTGGTTATGCAGAGGCAGATCCCACTGCAGATATTGAAGGTTTTGATGCTGCTGCAAAGGCCGCAATCTTGGCAGGACTCGCTTTTCATACTCGAGTAACTGATGCTGATGTTCACCGAGAAGGAATTTCTAAAATTACTGCAACTGATGTTGCTGTTGCTAAATCCATGAATCACGTCATCAAGCTCTTGGCGATTGCCGAACTAACACCGTCGGATCAAATCTCTGTCCGTGTTCATCCGGTATTGCTTCCGCGCAATCATCCATTGGCTGCTGTTCGTGATGCCTTCAATGCTGTTTTTGTTGAGGCTGAATCTGCTGGCGAATTAATGTTTTACGGACGCGGCGCGGGTGGGGCACCAACTGCCAGTGCAATTCTTGGAGATGTTGTGGCAGTTGCTCGACATCGCACAGGTGGCGCTATCGGACCGCGTGAAAGCGATTATGCAGACCGTGCAATTGTTCCAATCGGGCAGACGAAAACTAAATACCTTATCCGTCTTGATGTTGCAGATAGATCAGGTGTTCTTGCATCGATTGCACAAGCATTTGCCGATGAAAATGTATCTATTCAGACTGTTCGCCAAACCGGACGTGGTTCTGATGCAGAACTTATTGTCGTAACGCACAACGCTACTGAAGCGGCGTTAGCTTCAACAGTAAAGCGTTTATCCAATATGGATATGGTCAAATCCGTTGAGAGCGTAATCCGAGTTGAAGGGTCACCTCAATAATGACTAATACTTATGTTCAACGTGGCGCCCATCAATGGCGTGGAGTGATCGAGGAATATCGCGATCGCCTACCAGTGAGCGCAAAGACTCCTGTAATTACTCTTCGCGAAGGTGGCACGCCACTTATTCATGCGCTCAATTTGTCGAAGTTACTCAACAATGACATTTGGTTGAAATTCGAAGGCGCTAATCCAACTGGTTCCTTTAAAGACCGCGGTATGACGATGGCAATTTCTAAGGCGGCAGAAGATGGCGCAAAAGCAGTTATCTGCGCTTCAACAGGAAATACAAGTGCCTCTGCTGCGGCCTACGCTGCAAAAGCTGGCATGGTTCCAGCAGTTTTGGTGCCAGCAGGAAAGATTGCAATGGGCAAGATGGCCCAAGCAATCATTCACGGATCTACTTTGTTGCAGGTTGAAGGAAACTTTGATGACTGCCTTAATTTGGCGCGTGATCTTTCAGAGAACTATCCCGTTGCACTCGTAAACTCCGTTAACCCTTTCCGCATTGAAGGACAAAAGACCGCAGCATTTGAAGTCGTAGATTTCCTTGAGGATGCACCAGATATTCATGCGCTCCCAGTTGGCAATGCAGGAAATATCACCGCGTATTGGAAGGGCTATAACGAGTATCGCGCAGATGGCATTTCATCGCGATTGCCGCAGATGTGGGGATTTCAAGCAGAAGGTTCAGCGCCAATTGTTCGTGGTGAGATCGTCACCAATCCCGAAACCATTGCTACTGCAATCCGTATCGGCAACCCTGCATCGTGGGCACAAGCTGTCGCAGCTCGCGATGAATCAGGTGGACTCATAGATTCAGTGACTGACGAAGAAATCCTTAGCGCTTACCGTCTTATTGCATCAACTGAGGGCGTATTCGTAGAGCCATCAAGTGCAGCGGGGCTTGCCGGGTTAATCAAACACGAAGCTCGTGGAACTTTGCCTCACGGAAAGCGCATTGTTATTACCGTTACTGGCCACGGGCTAAAGGATGTTCATTGGGCGCTAGAGGGCGCTGCAGATCCAGTTGTTATTCCACCTATTGCATCCGTTGCTGCACAAGCACTGGGTTTGAGTTAAGAAACGACAATGGCTAAACCTACTTTTCGTGCGCATCCCATAGAGGTGCAAGTTCCTGCAACAAGTGCAAACCTTGGACCAGGATTTGATTGTTTTGGATTGGCTCTTAATCTGCACGATCGCTACATCGCGCAAGTAACGGATGAACCAGCAATCGACCTTGATGTTGCGGGAGAAGGCGCCGACACGCTTCGTCGTGATGAAAAGAACTTGTTAATCAAGGCCATGTATCAAGGATTTGATTTCATGGGCGGTAAGCCTCGCGGTCTTTCTGTTCGCGCATTAAATGTAATTCCTCATGGACGAGGATTAGGCTCTTCAGCAAGTGCAATAGTTGGCGGGCTAGTTTTGGCCAGAGCTCTCGTACTTTCTGGAAATGAACGAATGATCGATGATGAGCTTCTCAACATCGCATCGAAGATGGAAGGCCATCCAGATAATGTTGCATGCGCACTTATTGGCGGGGCAACAATCGCATGGCAAGAAAACCATCATGGAGCCAAAGTTGCCCGCGCAGTTGGCATTACCGTTGACTCTCGAATTAAAGTCTTAGCATTTATCCCGAATCAATCTGTCGCCACATCAAAGGCACGCAAACTATTACCAGAAACAGTTCCGCACTCAGATGCCGTGGCCAACTCCGCCAACACAGCGCTGTTGGTTCATGCACTATCCCAACGCCCAGATTTACTTTTTGTGGCAACCCAAGATTTCTTGCATCAAAAATATCGTGAAGAAGTTATGCCAAAATCCTTTGCCTTGGTTACAAAACTAAGAGCTGCAGGGGTTGCCGCATTTATCTCTGGAGCCGGCCCAGCTGTTTTGGTTTTGCACGCGGGGGAGCCAAGCGAGTTTGCCGAATTACAGAGAGCCGCAGGAGAGAATTTTCGGGTGCAAGAGTTGGCTGTATCAGCCACAGGAGCGACCGTAATCTCCTCATAAAATCGCTGGCGCGAGGTGATCTCGCGCGAGTTTGGCAGATATCAAAGACCCCTGCTACGGTTCTCTTATCTGAACCCCACATGTGAATCGTAATTCTGAAGCACTCAGTGGAAAGCAACACCTCAGATATCCATCAGATCAAAAATAACGGGACTATTCCCATAACTGAAATGAAGTTCAATGACTGAAAAAGAACCTGTTCGATCAAGTAGCCCTGAGTTAGCTTCGATGCTCCTGCCACAACTGCAAGCTGTTGCTGGTCAACTAGGAGTCGAAGGCGCCGGCAAAATGAAGAAAGCCGCACTCGTACAAGCTATTAGTGATCTCCAAGCTGCCAACCGTGAAGCCGCGAAGTTAGAACGCGAAACAAAACGGGCAGAGCGCAACAACAACCGTAATAAGAAGAAGCAAGAAGCAGAAGCAGTAATCGAAGAGTCCGACAGCGATTCACAAGATTCAAAGAGCGATCGTGGTTCTGATCAAGGAGATCGTGGCCGAGGCCGCGATCGTGGCCGTGACAGAGGACGCACACGTGAGCGCCAAGGAAGCAATCCTGGACGTGAAGAACGTGAACCAGTTCTGAGCGAAGACGATGTCTTGGTACCAGTGGGTGGCCTTGTAGATATTCTTGAAAGTTATGCATTTATTCGCACAGGTGGATATTTGCCAGGTCCAAACGATGTTTACATTTCATTACAACAAGTGCGCCGTTATGGACTTCGCAAGGGCGATGTTGTCACTGGCACTGTGCGTCAAGCACGCGAAGGTGAACGTCGCGAAAAGTTTAATGCGCTCATCACTCTTGAGACGGTTAACGGAATGGATCCAGAGGAAGCACGCAATCGCGTTGAATTCTCGAAGTTGGTTCCCCTCTACCCACAAGAGCGTTTGCGACTTGAAACAGAGCCAAACATCTTGACCACACGAGTTATTGATCTAATTTCTCCAATCGGTAAAGGTCAGCGCGGACTGATTGTTTCTCCACCAAAAGCTGGAAAGACAATGGTCTTGCAAGCAATTGCAAACGCAATTACGACCAATAACCCTGAGTGCCACTTGATGGTTGTCCTTGTAGATGAGCGACCTGAAGAAGTAACAGATATGCAGCGCTCAGTTAAGGGTGAAGTTATTGCTTCAACTTTTGATCGTCCCGCAGATGACCACACCACAGTTGCTGAACTAGCAATTGAGCGCGCAAAGCGTTTAGTTGAACTTGGCCACGATGTTGTTGTCTTGCTTGACTCAATCACTCGTTTGGGACGCGCTTACAACATTGCTGCTCCTGCCAGTGGTCGCATCCTTTCGGGTGGCGTTGACTCTGCTGCGCTGTATCCACCGAAGAAGTTCTTTGGTGCTGCTCGTAATATTGAAGATGGCGGATCGCTCACGATTCTTGCCACTGCACTTGTTGACACCGGTTCACGCATGGATGAAGTGATTTTCGAAGAGTTCAAAGGAACCGGAAACATGGAACTCATCTTGGATCGCCGCTTAGCTGATAAGCGCATCTTCCCAGCGGTAAACGTTGTTGCTTCAGGTACTCGTAAAGAAGAAATTCTCATGGGCACTGAAGAACTCAACATTGTCTGGAAGTTGCGTCGAGTACTTCATGCTCTCGAACCACAGGCTGCTCTAGAACTCTTGCTCGAGAAGATGAAGGGCACTAAGTCCAACGTTGAATTCTTGATGCAGATTCAGAAGACAACCGCTGGCCCAGGAAACGAAGGCTAAAGCCCCAAAAGATAAGCGTAAAAGCTCACCGATTTCCAATGGCAGCGCCTCGGCGTTACCCTTGGGCCATCACGAACTGGTTCACGACTTGAAAAAGCGACCCAGTCCCTAAGAGAGGTAAGAACATGAAGAAAGAGATTCATCCGCAATACGGTGACACTAAAGTCACCTGCGGTTGCGGCGAGACTTTTATGACTCGCTCAACTGTAGCTAGCGGTTCCATTTATGTTGAAGTGTGTTCTGTATGCCACCCTTTCTACACTGGCAAGCAGCGCATCCTCGACACTGGTGGTCGCGTTGCGAAGTTCGAAGAGCGCTTCGGAAAATCAGGCGCTAAGTAGCTTTCTAAAAAGACCGCAACCGTTACCTATGTAACGGCTGCGGTCTTTTTCTTTCCCGTGTGTTTTTATTGGTGTGACTGAAATGGAGGCAATGATGAGTAACAATGATCGCTTTGCCTTAGCCCATGAGCTTGTTCGTGAATACGCCGAACTCGAAGCTCAGATGGCTGATCCTGATATTCACAACGACCAAGGAAAGGCTCGCCAACTTGGTCGCCGATATGCCCAACTTGGACCTGTAGTTGCTGGCTTTCGTCAGTGGAAAAGCGCTGAAGATGATCTTGCTGCCGCAAAGGAGTTGGCCGAGGTCGATGCTGACTTTGCCTCTGAAATTCCTTCACTAGAGATTGCACGCGATGAGGCAGCAACAAAGCTTGAAGAACTTCTATTGCCTCGTGACCCTAATGATGATCGCGACGTAATCTTAGAAATTAAAGCGGGTGCCGGAGGAGATGAATCTGCTCTCTTTGCTGGTGATTTACTTCGAATGTATTTGCGTTACGGAGAAAAACAGGGCTGGAAAACAGAAATCATTGATGCAACCGAGAGTGACCTAGGTGGGTATAAAGATATTTCTGTTGCCATGAAATCCAAAGGAATTCCTGAGCCAGGCAAATCTCCATATGCACGTTTGAAATTCGAAGGTGGCGTGCACCGCGTGCAGCGTGTGCCAGAAACGGAATCACAAGGTCGAATTCACACCTCCGCTGCAGGCGTCATGGTTTTGCCTGAAGCCGAAGAAGTTGAAGTAGAAATCAATATGCAGGATCTACGCATTGATGTTTATCGCTCTAGTGGTCCCGGCGGGCAGAGTGTTAATACAACAGACTCTGCTGTTCGTATTACTCACATCCCAACTGGAATTGTCGTTTCCTGCCAGAATGAAAAAAGCCAGCTACAAAATAAGGAATCAGCACTTCGTATTTTGCGCGCCCGTATTTTGCTGGCTGCACAAGAGGCCGCAATGGAAGCCGCATCGGCCGAAAGAAAAAGCCAGGTTCGCACTGTTGATCGCAGTGAGCGAATTCGTACATATAACTATCCGGAGAATCGGATCAGCGATCACCGTGTAAATTTCAAAGCAAATAACCTAGACGCCGTTCTCAATGGAGAACTAGATCCGATGATCCAGGCGCTTTTAGATGCCGATAAGGCCGCAAAGCTAGCGTCAACAAGCTAATAACTATGTCAATCAATGTGCGCGAAGTTCTTACTCCTGCCAAAAAGGAATTGCGTGCTGCAGGTTTTGAGGAAGTTGATGCAGAACACTTACTTGCTCACCTTTTAGGTATCAGCCGTATGGATTTACATCATCCAGTTCGTGTGGAGAATGCGATTTCCGCGTTGGATGATTCAGCTCAACTTCTGGAGCACTATTCACAATTAATCTCGCGCCGCCTAGCCAACGAACCTGTTCAGTACATAACGGGGTTGGCTTATTTTGGAGACTTAACTTTGCATGTTGGTCCCGGAGTATTAATTCCTCGCCCAGAAACAGAATTAATGATTGATCGCATTGTTGCGCACCTAAAAAATATTGACAGGCCAGCCAGCGTCATTGATTTGGGTGCAGGTGCAGGTTCTCTGGCACTAGCTATTGCCACACAATCTCCTCATGCTCACGTGATTGCAGTGGAGGTCGACCCAGATGCTGTTTTTTGGTTGCGTAAAAATATTGAAGCGATTGGTGCAGATGTCCGTGTCGTTGCTGAGGATGTTTCGACTGCACTTATGGGAGTAAAGGCTGACCTGATTATTGCTAATCCACCGTATGTCCCAAGTGGTGAGGTTCTACCTCTAGAAGTTGCAGATTATGAGCCACATGTCGCGTTATTTGGTGGACCAGATGGAATGGATGTTCCTCGTCGCTTCTATGTGGCGGCTGCTCGATTACTTAAGTCTGAAGGCCTGTTCATCACTGAACATGGAGAAGAGCAAGGCCCAGCTGTTGCAGAAGCCTTGCAAAATGATTTCGAAGAGGTAAAACTTCACCATGATCTCAATGATCGACCTCGCTGGACCAGTGCGATAAGGAAATCTCATGTTTGAGCTAATTGATATTCTTTCTGGTGATCGAGAGGCCCACGTAGATAGAGCTCTTGAGTTAGTACGAGCCGGCTATGTAATTGTTGCTCCGCTAGAAAATGGATATGTATTTCTCGCGGACGCCTTTATTCAAGACGCGGTTCGGACAATCCACGCAATTCGCGGTGACGATTTAGGTGTGGCGGCGCAAGTACTTGTCGGAAGCACTGATGTGCTCGATGGTATTGCTCGTGATATTCCTGAAAGTGCTCGCTTGCTCATGGAGAAATTTTGGCCGGGGCAACTCTCTTTCAATGTTCTTCCATCGCAGGGGCTCTCATGGGATTTAGGGGATGATGGCAGACTGGGATATATATGTGTGCGAGTTCCCTCACAAGGATTTGTTCTGGACTTAGTGCGCAAGAGTGGACCACTCGCTGTTGCTAGTACAGCCTCAGCAGGTTCACCACCTGTATTACGCACCGAAGATGTCCATGTGAACACTGGAGTTCTACAACGTATTTTTGGTCAAGGTGAACTAACCCCCGCCGCATTGTCGACCGTTATTTCAGCCAACGGAAAGACTCTCACCGTGCTTCGTGAAGGAGCAGTGTCGCTAGAAGAATTGGTTCAAGTCGTGCCTGAGATTACGGGGCCAAAGACTACAAAGTGAGCGATACGGCATAGGCTACGTGCCATGTCAGATACTCCTTTTTACGGTCCAGATTTTGATCTCCTTACTCAACAAGATCCTGATGTTGCCGCGATTTTGCTCTCTGAGCTCAAACGCCAACAAACAACACTGCAATTAATCGCCAGCGAAAATTTTACCTCTCGCGCAGTACTTGCTGCTCTCGGGTCAACGCTTTCAAATAAATATGCAGAAGGTTATCCAGGAAAGCGTTATTACGGCGGCTGCGAAGAAGTAGACAAGGCTGAAGTATTAGCAATTGATCGAGCAAGATCACTCTTTGGCGCCGAGCATGCGAATGTCCAACCGCACTCAGGAGCAAGCGCAAATCTCGCTGTATATGCCGCTTTTACAAAGCCTGGCGACACCGTTCTTGCAATGTCACTTCCGCATGGTGGTCACCTAACTCATGGATCTAAAGTTAACTTTTCTGGAAAATGGTTCAACATTGTTTCTTATGGTGTGCGTCAAGAAGATGAACTCATTGATTATGACGAGTTGCGCACGTTAGCTGTCGCCAATAAACCAAAGATGATTTGTACTGGCGCTACTGCTTACCCAAGTTTGATTGATTTTAAGAAAGTTCGTGAAATTTGTGATGAGGTAGGCGCCATCATGTGGGTAGATGCTGCGCACTTCATTGGACTCGTTGCAGGTAAGGCGATTCCTTCACCCGTTCCATATGCTGATGTCGTTTCATTTACGACACATAAAGTATTGCGTGGACCGCGAGGCGGAATGATTTTGACTAAGGCCGAGCATGCAGCGGCAATTGATAAGGCAGTCTTTCCAGGAATGCAAGGCGGACCAATTATGTCTGCAGTTGCAGGCAAGGCAATTGCACTCAAAGAATGCGCTACTCCTGAATACCAGTCATATGCCAAGAATGTAATCTCTAACGCTCAGGTACTTGCAGCCTCTCTCGAAGATGAAGGTATGCGTGCAGTATCGGGTGGAACTCAAACGCACTTGGCACTTATTGATATTCGTAGCACTGGAGTAAATGGCAAGGTTGCAGATGAACGTTGTGGGCTTGCGGGAATTGTTTTGAATAAGAACGCAATTCCATTTGATCCAGAATCTCCCGCTGTGACAAGTGGAATTCGTGTTGGTTCTGCAGCGACAACTACGCAGGGAATGGGCGCTGGTGAGATGAAGGTGATTGCCTCGATGATTTCCCGTGCAATTGCAACCGACGATCCCTCCAAACTTTCTGGAATACGTAGCGAAGTTAAAGAGTTAACTTCACGTTTTCCTATTTATTCAGCGTAAAAAAGAAAAGAAGATATGCGCGAATACCTAATTACGACCCTACTTAGTGCCGTACTCTGTTATCTCATCACGCCGGGCGTCAAGATTCTTGCTGAAAAGTTTGGCGCAGTTGCGCAAATCAGAAGTCGTGACGTGCATTCGCTGCCAACGCCGCGCTGGGGTGGCTTTGCAATGTGGCTTTCTATGGCGATTACTCTGTTAATCGTGCGCCATTTGTCGCTGGTTGGAAAATCATTTAGCCATGAACTTCAAGGAATCTTCCTCGCGGCAACATTCGTAATTATTCTTGGAATGGCTGATGACAGGTTTCAGTTAGATGCACTTACCAAACTGGCGGGTCAAGCACTTGCTGCAGGCATTTTGCTTCTATACGGAATACAGATTCTATGGTTGCCAATCAATGGCATTACGACTTTGCCGCCAAGCATCGGACAAGCACTTACAGTCCTAGTTGTGCTTGTGACCATCAATGCGGTCAATTTCATTGACGGGCTCGATGGATTGGCGGCGGGCATCGTTGCAATATCAGGTGCATCTTTCTTTGCTTTCGCTTATCTATTAGCTGTGGTTTATGGTTTCAGTCGTGCAGGTTCTCCTTCATTAGTAACAGCAATAATCATTGGACTGTGCCTTGGCTTCCTGCCACATAATTCACATCCAGCCAGAATTTTCATGGGAGATTCGGGTTCGATGTTTCTGGGATTATTGTTAGCAGCTGCATCAATCACGCTGACTGGGCAAGTAGACGCAAATGCAATTTCTGCAGAAAACAATGGACCAACATTGCTTCCTTTGTTGCTTCCATTTGCGGTGTTGGCAATTCCATTAGCTGATCTTGTCTTAGCCGTTGCCAGGCGAGTTCGTTCGGGACGTTCACCTTTTGCGCCAGATAAAGAACATCTTCACCACCGTTTGCTCGGTGAAGGAAATTCTCATCAACGCACGGCGGTCATTATGTATTTTTGGACGGCAACAATTGCAATCCCAGTCACGGTTATGGCCTTTGAGCCGCTTTGGGTTGCCATACTTACATTTTTGGCGCTGGCGTTAGTAAGCACCTCAATCTCCCGTCACTGGATTGCGGGCCGACGCCTTAAGGTCGATCTATGACAACTCCTGCCAGCAACGAACGCGAAATGATTCGCGGTGCCCTGATCCCGTCATTTGCCGTCGGAATTCTGGGAATCATCATCTCTACCCTTGTGCGTGGGAAACCTGGATTGCTTGGCGCTCTTTTAGCTCAATTCGTTGTCGTGATGTATTTCGCGGTTCACTTGGGAGTTTCGGCAATCTCCAGAAAACTCGACCCCTTGACGACCTTCGCTTTGGCCATTTTTTCTTATTTTGCCAAGATTGCCGTTCTGGGCCTCTTTCTCTGGCTCCTGACTAATTTCACCTCTCGCGAGAGCATTGACCGAGCCAGTTTCGGGGTTGTCGCCATCGCGCTCACAGTTGCCTGGCTCGGGGGAGAGATCCGAAGTTTCCTCAAACTGCGCATCCACCTACCATTGCCCCAGAACCCCCAGAACCCCCATAACCCCAAAGAAAATAAGGAGCAGCAATGAAGCAAGATGAAGGCGCTGCTTGGTCGATATTTGGGTACCTACTCTCCGGGCTCCTTTTTTGGGGTGGCGTCGGCTGGGGACTGGATCACTGGCTCAATACCCATTACTTCCTCCTGGGCGGCCTGCTCCTGGGCATTAGCGCATCCATCTATCTGGTCTGGTTGAGGTTTGGCCGGGAGTAAGCAATTTATCTCATTTATCTCATTGTGGATTTCACAGGTACGAACCTAAGGCAATAAGGTTGCCCCGCAAGCGCAAGTTATGGCCTTGCAAGGATTTCTCTCGAATTTTGACCGATTAGGAGTGAGCGCGTGCCCTTGGTGCACTTGTTGCGAACTGGCGAAGGATTCGTCCCGCCTAGTACAAACGACTTCAACCTCCCTCCGGTTATTGCAGGAAATGAATACACAACTAAGCCAATTCTTTTAGTTTTTCTTTCAGTAATTATGATTTCCGTGTTTTTCATTTTGGCATCACGTAAAGCCGCAATCGTTCCTTCAAAATTGCAATTTGCTGGAGAGAGCATTTACGGCTTTGTTCGTAATGATTTAGCGCGCGACAACATCGGTCACGATTTCATGCGCTTTGTGCCTTATTTGTTCACACTATTCACCTTTATCTTGACGAACAATATTTTTGGAATTGTCCCTCTTTTGCAATTCCCAGCAATGTCGCACGTGAGTTTTCCGTACGTACTTGCCATCTTCACATTCATAACTTTTCACTACATCGGAATCCGCAAGCAAGGTATCCGTAAGTACATGAAAGACATCATGTTTATGCCGGGCGTTCCAAAAGCTGCATACATTTTGTTGACGCCGCTTGAACTTGCCACGTTCTTTATCGTGCGCCCACTAACTCTTTCACTTCGTCTCTTTGCAAATATGTTCGCGGGGCACTTGCTCCTTCTAGTTTTCATCTTGGGTGGAGATCATCTACTCAAGGGGGTCATTGGTTTGAAGTTAATCAGTCCGTTTGCTTTTGCATTCGGTATCGGACTGACTTTCTTTGAATTCATGGTCCAATGTTTGCAGGCGTATATCTTTACTCTGCTAACAGCTCTCTACATCGCCGGCGCCCTTGCCGACGAGCACTAAACAACTGGAAAGGTAAGAACTATGAAAGGCACGCTCAACCTGGTCGGTTATGGCCTCTCAGCAATCGGACCTGCGATTGCTACCGGAATGATCTTCGCTGCTTACATCAGCGGTGTTGCACGTCAGCCAGAAGCAC
>WLMD01000036.1 GCA_009700405.1 Actinomycetota bacterium
AATGATGATGCTGAATGGGCACGTGTATTTGATGTTAACGTCATCGGCACCGCGCGAGTTAGCGCCGCAGCACTTCCTCACTTAAGACAATCGAAGAATGCATCCGTTGTAAATGTTAGTTCGCTTGTCGCACTGGCGGGAATTCCTAATCGAGCAGTTTATGCAGCGAGTAAAGGTGCCGTCTATGCACTCACTTTATCAATGGCGGCAGATCATGTGCGTGAAGGAATTCGCGTAAATTGTGTTTTGCCAGGAACGGCTGATACTCCATGGGTTGCACGTTTGCTTGCTGATGCTGCAGATCCTGTAGCTATGGAGAAAGCTTTGATTGCTCGTCAACCACTCGGACGATTAGTAGCTCCAGATGAAATTGCTTTTGCGATTTGTTATTTGGCTAGCCCACTTGCTGGCTCGACAACAGGAACCGGCCTTGGTGTTGATGGTGGAATTATGGGGCTACGACTTCCGAATTAGTTCTTGGGAAATTTTCCATTAGCTGACCAAGCAGGTCCAAGCTCTTCAAGATTTGAATTGGCTTCTGGATTCATAATCCCCATACTTGCGACGACTTTGTTCTTCAAATCTGCGACCATCAAGTTATACCCGCCTTGTATCACCGAGACATCTCCACTTACATAGAAGATATAACGCTTTCCGTCTTCGTAAGGATAAGGATCTGATGTGTCCCATGTGTCAGAGTTAAAAAACAATGGCTGGGCTTCTCGTCCATCGTAATACCCGATCATTAAACGGTCATGGCGTGAGGCTTGCACTTGAGTAAATAAGTAGCGTTCGTCATCCATGCCGATTGGATAGTAGGCATTGAGCCCCTCTTGCGCCCATAAAGTTTTCTCTTGACCATCCTTGAGCAGCATGATCAGATTGTTGCGTTCAAAAAGAATATCCTTGCCGTTCTTTGCAAAATATGGCATCGACGATTCAGGTTTACCCACAGTTAGATACGTCTTAGAGCTACCGTCGATCCCCATGGTCGCAAGTACGCCATTTTCTTTGTAAATAACAGTTTCTCCATTTGGTGAAAATTTGGGATCCTCATCGCGTTTCCCATTGAGTCCTGTGAGATTGATGGGCTCGGCCCATGTCCCACCATCCCAATGTGAAATAAAGACATCCCAATCATTTTCGACTAAGCCCGATTGCGAGCCCATAAAGACCATGCTTTTCCCATCAGCGGAAAAATGCGCATTCATTGGCGAAAGCACGCTGGTCCAATTCTTATTTACCTGGGCGAGCGCGCCGGTAGTTAGGTCCATCATCCATAAATTTGAATCCCACGCTGAATAACTTGTGTAGCGATGATAAAGAAGAACACCCTTGAGGTTCAGCGAGGATTTGGTCAATGGACCCTTTTGCGCGCCTGAATCAAAGGGTTTAAGAAAAGTTATCGCCACAGCAAGAACAATTAAGGCAACTACGACCCTCACCGCAACGACACGCCCTGCCATATACCTCACCCCTACCGGCTCTTGACGAGCCTCAAAATAGATGTAAGGTAACCTAACACAAATCGGTAGGTTTCCTAACACAACGGCGCGAGCTAGTTGTGAATCTGCCCCAAGGTAGTGACAGGAGTAATACATGATGAAGAAACGTTTGTTCGCTTCATTTGCAGTTGTCGCAATGGTTGCAGGCAGTCTCGTTGCCGCATCTAGCGCCTCACAAGCTGCGTCGCGAACAGTAGTTGTTTGGTCCCCTTATCAAGGTGGGAATTTAGATTTATGGAATGCGGCAATTAAGCGCATTGAAACCGCCAACCCAGGGCTATCAGTGACCTCGGTGGGAAATATCGATATGGCAAAATCCCTAGCCGCCATTAATGCTGGCAATGGTCCAGATATTTCTGTTTCTAATGGAAACGGCAACCTAGGTTGGTTCTGCGGCACAGGAGCATGGCAAAAACTCAATACCCTGATTGCTGGACCAAACGGAATCAACATGAGCGCGACATTCAATGCGGCCGCAGTGGCCTCATCGATCTCAAACCATGTGCGTTGTGCATTGCCTCTGTATTCAGAGGTATTTGCCTTCTACTTCAATAAAGATTTGTTGGCCAAAGCGGGATTCACGAATCCTCCTAAAACAACAAATGAGCTCCTCGCTTACTCACAAAAATTAACAACTTTCAACTCTGACGGAAGCATCAAAACCGCAGGATTCTTGCCATGGGCCGGCTATTACGGCTTCGACATGGACTCCATGTGGCTTGGTCAAATGTTTGGCGCCAAATGGTACGGCGGAAACCAAGCAGCTGCTTTTGCTTCTGATCCCCGTTGGACTAAAGCATTTACCTGGCAACATGATTTCATTGCCAAAGTATTTGGTGGAGGAAACTTCGACAAGGGAAGCAAACTTCTCGTTAAATTCGTCGCCGCTCGTGGTGGCGAATGGGGAGCAGATCATGACTTTATGACCGGTCGCGTTGCGATGAAGTGGGATGCTAACTGGATGGGGCCTATGTTCTGTGATCCAGATGGATGGGCAATGGTTGATCTAGCAAAGTGCCCATCAAAGCTCAACTTTGGCATTGCAGGTTTCCCTGTTTCTGCTGAAAATAGCGCTGCCTACGGTTCAGGTGTAGTTGGCCAAGGTCAAATGGGAATCTCTAAGGGCTCAAAGAATGTAAAGGATGCATGGATCGTTCTCAAGGGTCTTGCAACTGATACAAAACTCAACGCCGCTTGGGATTCAGCAAATGGCTCACCATCGTCATTGCTAGCCAAGGCAGCACGCCCAAGTACTTCTGCCGATTGGTATCTACCAATCTACGACATCACGAGTAATCCAAAATCTGCCTATCACGTCGTCAAGAACACTGGAGAGCACTTGGAAGAATCCATGCTTCAGAACTTGATGGCTTCATGGCAGGCTGGAGATACAGCAAATATCAAATCCGCACTATCTGATCTAGCTAAAAAAGTAGACCAGATTGTTGTGAGAAATAACTAAGCGCTAAATCCATGTCACTACCGCGTCTACGTGCAGCTGCCTCTTTCACTAAGAAAGGGGCAGCTGCACCGCCGCGGAAAAAATTAAAAGTTCCGCGTCTTTTCATTTTCCTCTGCCTATCCCCGTGGCTCTTTGGAATCATTTTCTTCACGGCCTATCCGATGGTCTCGAGTTTCTACCAATCATTTACAAAATTTAATCTCATCGAATCACCTAAATGGGTTGGGCTCGACAATTTCCATCGTATGTTCTTCGAAGATGACGATTTCTGGAAGGCGCTTAAGAACACAATTTGGATTTCTGCAATCAGTATCCCGCTGCGAATCACATTTGCCATCTTTACCGCTTGGGTTTTGACTAAGCCAAAACGTGGAAGCAGTATCTACAGAACAATTTTCTTCTTGCCATCTATGGTTCCTGCCGTAGCGGGCACCATGGCATTTACCTACATATTCAACCCAGCATACGGACCTGTAAATAAGCTTCTGGAGGCGATAGGTATCAAAGAACCCCCATTTTGGTTCTTAGACCCCCAATGGTCTAAATGGGGGTTAATTCTTCTTGGCCTATGGGGCATCGGCGACACAATGATTATTTTTCTCGCCGGCTTACTCGATGTACCGAAATCATTGTATGAAGCCGCTGAACTCGAAGGGGCAAGCGGCTGGCAAAGCTTCCGCTACATAACTCTTCCGATGATGACACCCGTCATCTTTTTCTCAGGCGTTACCGGCGTAATTGGAAGTTTTCAATACTTCACCCAGGCCTATGTTGCATCTGGCCAAGTAAATGACTACTCCCATTCAATGTATTTCTATGCGACTCATATTTATTTCAGTGCTTTCAAAGCCTACGAAATGGGATACGCATCGGCGCTAGCTTGGGTCCTTCTCGTTATCACACTCCTTTGCACGTTAGTTATTTTGAAGACCCAGAAGCGCTGGGTTCATTATCCGAACGGATCCCTGTTTAAATGAGCATCTACGCCTCCGAAAAACTTGCCGAGATAGATGAGCAGTCTCGTAAAGCACGACGCTCAAAGAAATGGAACAATTTCCTACATATGGTTGGAAATCATTCTGTTTTAATCGCATTATCAGCAATCTTCATCCTTCCACTGTACTTAGTAATTGTTATCTCGCTCATGAATAAAGGACAAGCTGAAACACGCTCTCTCTGGCCGCATCCATTTGTTTGGCACAACTATTTGGAAGTATTTACAGCGGTGCCATTCCTAAAGTGGACCCTCAACACTCTTTTCGTATCCGTAGTGGGCACAATCGGGACCGTAGTTTCTAGCGTACCTCCAGCTTATGTTCTCTCCAGATTGCAATGGAAGGGCCGTCAAACAACTTTCTTGGTAATTTTGTCCACGATGATGTTACCTGGGCAAGTAACCATGATTCCTGTTTATATTATCTTCTCGAAATTGCATTGGATTCCTTCATTTTTGCCACTCATTGTTCCTTCATTCTTTGCCAGCGCATTCTCCATATTCCTTCTTCGTCAATTCTTTACAAGCATTCCGGATGAGATTTCAGATGCAGCGCGCATTGATGGTTGTAGCGAATTTAAGCTAATGATGCGTATCATCGTGCCTCTAGCCAAGCCAGCTATTTCAGCAATCGCGCTCTTTGCATTCTTGGGGTCATGGAATGATTTCTTTGGGCCTCTTCTCTATATTGTTGAAAATGAAAATCTCTGGACCCTCGGTATTGGACTCAATGCCTTCCAGGGGTTACACCATGTCAATACGAACATGATGATGACTGCCTCCGCATTGTTTATGGCACCTGTAATTATTATCTTTTTCTTCTCCCAAAAGGTCTTTATTGAGGGCGTTACTCTTACAGGTGTAAAGGGGTAAATGTCCTTGTTTACTTCCCGAGCAGTACCGGCGCTCTTGCGAGAGATGAATGAACGCAAAGTGTTGGATACCTTACGTGCCCAAGGAGCACTTCACGCCGCGGAGATTGCTCGAATTAACGGCCTATCTAAACCAACAACATCCGTGATTTTACGTTCCCTAGTGGATTTTGGCCTAGTGCAAGAATATTTTCCTGGAGCTGATGATCCAAAACGTGCGCGATCGGTTTTTGAAGCGATACAGGATATCCATGTTGCACTTGCAATAGATATCGGAGCGAGATTCATTAGAGCCGGAGTAAGCGACTTACATGGAAACGTTCGTTCCCAGGTAAGCATCGAAGTAAACAAGCTCGACCTCAAATCAATATTGAAAACCATGCATGATGCGGCTGATAAAGCACTTAAGGAAGCGGGCTTCTCTATTAAAAAAGTGAATGCCCTTGTTGTTGGTGCTCCCGGTGTTGTCGACCAAATTACTGGAGAGATCGCAATTGCAGGAACAATTACCGATCTTGATGGCGTGAAACTGGCCAATCTAGTAGCCAAAGAATTTGGAATATCTCCTCTAGTTGAAAATGATATTAACCTGGTAACTCTGGCCGAAAAAGTTAAAGGCCATGGAATCGGAGTAGATAACTTCGCTGTCTTATCTGTCGGGTCCGGTCTCGGTGCCGGATTGGTACTCAATGGAAATTTGGTTCGCGGACATCGCGGTGCTGCTGGTGAGGTTTTCTATGTTCCCTTTGGAGATCCATCCGATACTCATCGATCCTCTACTAACCCATCTGGTGACCGCATTTCTGAGATGGCCAGCGCGTTGGCATCGAAATTCCCACAATCTACTTTGCAGGCTCCATACACAACAATTCGCATTCTAGATGCAGCACGTAAAGGCGATGCTCTTGCCAATGAGGTGGTCAAGCAAGAAGCTCAACGAATAGCATTATATGTAGCAACTATTTCTTCAGTTGTTGATGTAGAAGTAGTTGTTCTTGCCGGCGGTATCGGGCGTCAGGCAGATTTCTTTCTTCAGCCAGTTCGCGATTTCGTCTCTGCGATTGTGCCTTTCTCCCCACGTATTGAAGTTTCTACATTGGGTGAAAGCAGCGTTCTCCTTGGCGGTTTGGATCTAGCTACTTCAATCGCATGTGATCGAGTTTTTGCAGATCGAGCAGCTGGACATCACCGTGCTCGTGCAATTTCGGAATCAATGTAATGAAGATCGCGGTAATCGGTGGAGGTTCTACCTACACGCCAGAACTCATTGATGGCGTACTAAACCGTCATGCCAGATTGCCAATCACCGAAATTCATTTAGTTGACATAGATGTAGAAAGAGTTCAAGTCATTGCGGCCTTTGCGCAACGAATGATTGATGCAAAGAAATCGACTATCAAAGTCTCATGGGGAACCGACCTCCGAAAAGGGGTACGTGATGCCACTTTCGTCATCAGCCAATTCCGCGTTGGTACACAGGCAGCCAGACATCGCGACGAACTCCTTGGACGCGAATTTGGACTTATTGGGCAAGAGACTGTTGGTGTCGGCGGCTTTGCTAAAGCTCTTCGGACAATTCCTGTTGCGCTACACCTGGCTCGTACAATTTTGGAAGAGTCGCCAAAGGCAATATTGCTCAATTTTACTAATCCAGCCGGCCTAATTACTGAAGCTTTACTACGTCATGTTCCCGAACTCACAACTATCGGGCTTTGTAACGTCCCTTGGAATCTTCGTACAGAGGTGTCTACAGCGCTAAATGCTCCCCTAAAAGACGTGCGTCTTGATTACATTGGTCTTAACCACCTTTCATGGGTGCGCGGTATATCAATTGGCGACAGCGACCGAACCCATGATGCACTCACTGCCTTCAGCGATTTGGTGATCAAACAGGGTGCGCAACCGGACGAGCCATATTGGAACTCTGATTCGCTCAAGATCGTAAATGCAATACCGAATTATTATTTGCTCTACTACTACGAGACCGAGCGTTGGTTGCATCATCAAGAAATGAACCCAACTCGGGCAAGCGAAGTGATGAAGATAGAGCGAGATTTGATTGAAAAATTCAAAGATACTTCGATAACGGAAAAACCAGCTGAATTAATGCTCCGTGGAGGGGCTTATTATTCTGATTCGGCAGCAGAACTCATGGCTGATATTTATACTGATGCAGGAACTATTCATATTGTGAACACCAAGAATAATGGCGCAGTTCCGGGAATTCCCTCAGACTTTGTGATGGAAATTCCCGCAATCATTAACGCCTCCGGTGCGCATTCAATACCAACTTCAGCAATGCGTCCAGATATGGATTCATTGGTTCGGTCAGTGAAGGATTTTGAGTTACTCTCCATAGATGCTGCGGTCACAGGAAATGAAGAAAGTGCCGTGCGCGCATTGATAACCAATCCTTTAGGACCAGATATTTCGCAGGCATATCCATTGTGGAAGCGCTTACGTGAAGAGAATAAAGGCCTATTAGGAATATTCAATGAGTAAATATCTTCTTGGCATTGACGGTGGTGGAACCAAGACCCACGCCTGCCTTACAGATTTACAAGGGCATATTGTTGCCACAGCAACTAATGGCGGGGCTAATTGGGAACGTATCGGCGTTCCTGCCGCGCAGACGGCACTCCTGCAAGTTATTAACGAAGTACTTGGGAAAGTGCAAGGCGAGCACTCAGATTTAGCGGGTGCAACTTTTGCATTGGCAGGAATGGACTGGAGTTCCGACCCCGAAATCTTCTCAGCATTTAGTTCATCGATTGGCATTAGCAAAGTTTCTACATACATTAATGACGCCGTAGCTGCGCTGTATGCGGGAATCCCAAATGGAGTCGGAATTGCATCAATTGCAGGTACTGGTGGGAAAACAGTTGGCTTTGATGGAACCACATTGGTACGAACAATGGGAATGAGCCTGGGCGAAGGCGGAGGAGCAGGCCAACTTGTAGGTTTGGCCGTTGAACGCATGGCAACTTCTGAGCATGGACAAACTCCGCCGACCAGACTTTCCAAAGCTATACCTGAAAGTTATGGAATCACGGATATTCGTACTTTCTTTAAAGCGATAGCCCGTGAAGATTTAACCCTCACAGAAGATCGAGCACCGATCATTTTCGAACTCGCGCTCTTTGGTGACTTAGGAGCAATCGGAGTTGTGCAAGCAGTAGCAAAGCAACACGCTAGAGACGTATTTGGAATTGCCAACCAGCTCAGTTTTGCGGATTCCGCAATCTTGGTTGTTAGGGCTGGCGGCCTTCATTGCGCTGAATCAGCGGTCTTTAATCATTCCTTTGAATCAACGTTGCACACCTTGCTCCCTCAGGCCCAATCAAAAGTTCTCTCAATCGCACCAGTTATAGGGGCCACAATCCACGCCGCGAGTAAGATTTACAAAGAAATTCCCGATGAGTATCTGCAGAATATTCATTTCGATTCCACGCGGTTAAAAGAGTTCTAAATTAGAGAAGGGCTTCACGACCATGTCACTGACTATCGAGGGTGCAAATGCATCTCATACCTCACTAATTGAAGCTTTTCTTAATCGTCACAAAGAACGCCTTGAGTCCTTCGCATTTGAGCTAGAAATAGAAGAATGTCAATCCAAAAAACTTGAGGCATTTCAATTGGTTGCCCATAAATCTAATAAAACTATTGAAGCTACATTGTCAGTAAGTTCACAACAGAGTCTGCGTTGGGCGTTAAACGCCCTACTTGTTTTTGCTGAAGGTCCTGACGAAACGATAAATCTTGAAGACTCTCCCGCCTTTGCAATTAGAGGCGTCATTGAGGGCTTCTACGGAACACCTTGGACTCATGAACAACGCCTAAGTGGAATTGAATCCTTTGCAGATTTTGGTATGAATTCCTTCATGCTTGCACCGAAAGATTCTCCGTGGCAACGATTCGATTGGAGACGTCCATTCGACTCAATGCTCTTGAAACTCACAAAAGAGCTGGTAGAACGTGGCCAATTACATGGAGTAAATATCGCTGTCTGTGTTTCGCCTGGATTAAGTGTCAAGTACTCTGATCAAAATGATGTAGAGGCGGTCATGATTCGTTATCGTCAACTGCTATCCATAGGTGTGCGAGATTTCGGATTGCTCTTTGATGACATCCCTTGGGAGCTTCAATTTGCTGAGGATATTAAGAAATACAAAACCACTGCCCAAGCCCAGGCTGACTTTAGTAATCGAGTTCTAGCTTCACTCAAAGAAGTTGATTCCTCTGCTCGACTCATAGTTTGTCCGATGGAATATTGTGGACGTGGCACCAATCCCTACATTCGCGAACTTGGAACGAATGCCGCACCTGAAATTTCACTTATGTGGACAGGACGACAGATCTGTTCAGAGTACTTAGACATTTCGGACGCAATTGTTTTTAAGGACGATGCTGGACGTGCTCCCTTGTACTGGGACAACTACCCGGTTAATGACGTGGCAATGACACATGAATTACACGTAGGTCCTATACAGGGACGAGAAGCCGGATTAGAAGATTTCTCAGCTGGACTTTTCTCTAACCCGATGGAGAAATTTGAAATGTCCTTACTGCCACTTTCAACTATTGGTGATTATCTGTGGGATTCAAAGAATTACAATCCACAAGAATCTTGGGATCGAGCACTTAAACTGATGGTGAAAAAAGAGTCTGACTACACAGCAATGCGTCGTTTACTTCGTAATTCTTTAGGTTCATGTCTTAATGGAAATGCTGCCCCAGATCTAGGTTCGCTTATAAGTTCGACGACAACTGCTTGGCGCACGGGTAAACCAGAAGAAGCAGCTGAGATATTCCGCAAAGCTGGCGAACAAATCATGCGCGATTACGAAGTTCTCACAAGTGATAACTTTTCCCGAACTGACCTTATTGAAGAAATCAAACCGTGGGTTGCAAAATATCTGGCTGGCGGAGAGACCCTAGAGCAACTTTCGATGGTCTTAGCGCAGTGCACATGGTCTAAAGACCACGGTTTAGCGGGAACTCAAGGGTTGGCGTCTGAAGTCTTGAGAATACGTCAACGCTTTGATCAGATCCAGTCACGCCTCATGGGAGATGGATTAGATCTCCTCATGGGAGAACTTTATGCTGAGTTAAAAGCAAACGAAGGGTGTTGACGCTAAAGCAAACGATATAGGGGTTAAAGTTTCGCTATGAACGTACTTTCAAATTTTAACAAGAGACTTGCAGCACGGATCACCTCAATGGTGAGCACAATGTGGTGTGCTTATATCTTCGCGGCGATTGCATTGATTTCATTACCAGGAGCCATTAAGTCAGGCGACACAATCGTAATCGTTTCTTGGGTAGCTCAGACATTTCTTCAATTGGTATTGCTCTCCATCATCATGGTTGGTCAACACGTGCAATCAGAAAGTGTTGAGCAAAAGATCAACGAAACTCACGCGGCGAGTCTGGGAGAATTCGAACTTGCAAAGGAGGCTCGTACGATAGCCAATCAAGAGCTTCAAGAGCTAAAAACAATCTCCGCTGAAGTCCATCAATTACTTAGGGACCTAGAGAAGAAAATCCAACCTTCCTAATCGGTCCAAGCAGGCTATCCAGATGTGAGAGACTTTCCCAATGATTTCAATGACGACCTGGGTAGTGACAATATCGGTCCTGGCCTTGGTAATTGCCTTTGACCTAATCCTCGCAGTGCTGCGCAGGAATAAAGAAACCTCGATGTTCGAAGCAGCATTTTGGACAATTTTCTACATTGGAGCAGCTCTCGCCTTTGGGTACTTCCTACCCGGTTGGTCTGATGTGCAAAGCCAAAAGGAAT
The DNA here is from genome assembly GCA_009700405.1 of Actinomycetota bacterium. GTDB lineage: Bacteria > Actinomycetota > Actinomycetes > Nanopelagicales > Nanopelagicaceae > QYPT01. The sequence continues at coordinate 10,634 of WLMD01000036.1, forward strand.
TCTTCGCCGGTTGGCTTACCGAATATGCCTTGTCTGTCGACAACATCTTCGTCTTCATTATTATTCTGGGACATTTGCATATAAAGAAAGAGAAGCAGCAATTAGTGCTTCTCTTGGGAATCATGTTAACGATCGCAATTCGTGGTGCGCTTATCCCATTAGGGGCGGCTCTAATTTCTGCATTTGCTAGCGTATTTTTCATTTTTGGTGCTTTCCTGATTTATACAGCAGTTGAGCTCTATCGGGGAAGTGGTGATGAAGAGGAGTGGAAGGAAGGGCGAATTGTTGCAGATATGCGCAAACGCGGAATTAGCACGTTCACTATCGCCCTCGTCGCATTGGGTCTTACGAATCTTGTTTTCTCCTTGGATTCAATCCCCGCAATCTTTGGGCTAACCAAGAACCCATACATCGTTACGACGGCAAATATTTTCGCGCTCATGGGACTTCGTCAGTTGTATTTCTTGCTTGAAGCGCTTCTCAAGCGTTTAATCTACCTTTCAAAAGGCCTCTCCATCATCTTGGCGTTCATTGGTATCAAAATGATTTTCGAAGCACTCCATGGAGTCGGCGTTGACGAAGTCTTAGGAGTAGCAGTGCCCGAGGTTTCGCTGGAATTTAGTTTGAGTGCAATAGTCACATGCCTCATCATCACAACAGTTGCCAGCCTAACCGCTACCCATGGAATTGCTGGGGCTGAATAAGATCTACTTTGAAGATGCTCTCTTGCGCACTGACTCATGGCCCACATCTTTAGAGCGTTCGTGAATCTTTCGCAATTGTAATTCAAAATTCTTGATTGCCTCATCGAATGCTGCTAGATCATTAAACGCAGCAGCTTCAGCTCGAACCAGAGGTCCGGCTCCGTGGGAAGTCAAAATTACTCGATGGGAAAATTTGCCCTGTCTAGGGTTTGCTTCATGAATGACTTCTATTTCAACTCTTTCTATCACAACACTAAAACGATCCATTGAGATTAATTTCTCTTCTGTAATTTCTTTGAAGTCTTCCGCAACCTGTGCGTTTCTTGCGTGGAGAACGATATTCATTTCTTATCTCCTTACCTATTAAATTCTTGCTACCCATAACAATGCCACAAACTCCACCAACTTGGTTGAAAATATCAAAAGTTCATACTGTGAGGTTAGAGATGTTTGCGCCTAGACGGGTGCTACCCACGCCATCAGAGTAGCCAATACGGCGACAGTACAACTTTGAAGCAATATTCCTAGCGCCATTCTCCGATCGGCTGCTCGGTCAACCGGATCTGCAACTTTGGAAATTGCACCTAATTTTCCAAAATTAAAGGTACCCATAAACCCATACGCCAAACAAAATTTCTTGCGCGATTGGACCCATCCGACTGATGCAACTAAGAGTGGAACAAAAAGAGAAAATCGTGCGCCTCGAGGTGCATTCGTGACAATCAATCCAGAAAACATGACAAGTGAAAAAATAAGACCGGCTAACGCAACCAATTGTCTGCGTCGAATTTCACCTGTGCCAATGTTGCATGTGCCTGGAATGTAATCAGGCATCTTCAAATTCATCTTCATCGACCCAAACATTTTGGGCACCATCCTCTTGTTTCTCAATCCAAGACAGGAATGATCCGACAGCACGGAATGACAACACTGTAAGTGTTATGAAACCAACTAGGCGGCGCGCGAATTTGAACATGGGATAAAAATACACTGATTTGAGGAGATTTTCTCTGTGATAGGGCCTAAGTAACTATGCGTGTTGAAGGGCCGTTTCTATATCGTTCCATAAATCTTCAACGTTTTCGCACCCTACCGAGAGACGAATCAAACTTTCAGGAACGGTTGTACTTTCCAGGGCCCAACGTCGCCTCCGCTCCCACAGAGATTCAACTCCACCCAAACTAGTTGCGGAGGTGATGAGCGCTGAAGCAGCACAAACTGCATCTGCTTCAGAAGCTCCGCCATGCAGAGTGAATGACAAAATTGCTCCAAATCCATTCATGAAGGAAGCGGCTCTCTGATGATTGGGATCACTGACAAGTCCTGGATAGTTGACCTGAGCTACTTTTGGGTGGGCAGAAAGTCGCTTAGCTAATTCCATTGCGCTTTCTTGCGACTTTTCAAATCTCAAGGCGAATGTGCGAAGTCCTCTCAGGGCCAACCAGCACTCAAAGGGCCCAGGTATAGATCCATTGAACTTACGAGC
>WLMD01000037.1 GCA_009700405.1 Actinomycetota bacterium
AATAATATTTCTGCGAGTTTTGACCTCAATATACGTCGAAAATTATGGAGTGTAGAGAAAGCCAGAAGTGTTTTAGAACCCCTTGCCCACGATGTTGAGCTCTTGATTGGCGGGGAAGACGAGTACGAAGTTGTTTTTGGAGAGTCAGATCCAAGGAAAGCGATAGAAGTCGCTCATGGCCGCGGATGTTCAATTGTGATCATGACAAACGCGGACCAACCGATTCGATTTTCAATAAATGGAAATTACTCAGAAGTTACGCCTCCAAAAATTACAGCAGTAGACCCAGTGGGCTCGGGAGATGCATTTACTGGAGGAGTGATCGCTGGACTGCTCAGTGGCTTGCCAGCAATGGATGCCATCATCCAAGGTTCTGTATCTGGTGCCAGAGTGGCTAGCCATTTTGGCGATTGGGCGGGCCTACCAACTGGCATTAAGGGACGTACCGACCCTGCAATAATTGCTCAGATGACTCAGGGAGGACGCTGATGGATGTGTTGAGCAGACTTAAATCCGCTGGTGCTGTAGCAATTGTTCGAGCGCACGATCAAGCAACCGGCCAAGAAATTGCTGATGCCATTGTCGATGCTGGACTCACCTGTATTGAAGTCACACTTACTAATCCAGGTGCCTTTTCAATCATTGAATCCTTAGCCAAGCGGGCCGATGTGTGCGTAGGAGTAGGAACCGTTGTCGATAGCGCCGATGTCACGCGAGCCCATAATGCGGGTGCGCGCTTTGTTGTCTCTCCAAACACCAACCCTGACGTTATTTCGGCGACAAAAAGCGCGGGTTTAATCTCTTGTCCAGGAATTGCGACTGCAACTGAGGTTGGCATTGCACTAGAGGCAGGTGCGGATGTTTTAAAACTTTTCCCTGCCTCAACCTATGGACCTTCGCACCTGAAAGCTCTGCGCGATCCTTTCCCGGGTCGCCTATGGTGCCCAACTGGCGGAATGACTGTTGAGTCGATTCCACAGTGGTTTGAAGCCGGAGCTTCTTTTGTCGGTTTGGGTGGCCCATTATTGAAGGGTGGAATTCAAGCAATACCGTCAAATGTCGCTTCATTTATCGCCGCTATTTCCGCGGCAAGAGAGGTAAAGTCCTGACTTATGAAACTCGCAAATAATCACATATTCGTTACTGGCGGCTCCAAAGGAATTGGCAAAGCCATTGTCAGGGATTGCGCAGAGGCCGGAGCGAAAGTTTCTTTCGTTGATATTGATGTGCCCGCCGGAGAAGCCTTCGCTAAAGAGATGCGAGATGCTGGCTTTCCGGTTGCTTTTGCAGAAGCAGATGTTACTGATTTTCAGGCGCTGGAGAGAGCCTACAAGTCACTCGTTGCTCAATTTGGTGAGGTTACTGGAGTCGTAAATAACGCCGGCGTTAATTCATATGCCGATCCAGTGACAATGACCGATGAAGAGTGGGATGCGTTTTTTGCCGTAGACATGAAGGCGATTTGGCTCACTGCAAAACTGGCCTTGCCTGCAATGCGTATAGCCAAGAAGGGAGCGATTGTAATAATTGGTTCAATTCATGGGCGTCTCACCTTTCCAAACTTCTTCCCATATGGTGCCGCTAAGTCGGCAGTTCTTGGATTGATGAAGAGTTTGGGCGTTGATGAAGGTAAGCACAATATTCGCACCAATACTGTTGCCCCTGGTTATGTTTTGACGCCGCTGACACAGGGATGGCTAGATGCAGAAGTTGGTCGCACAGAACGCAGCTTGTCGATACAACCTATGGGACGAATGGGCGAACCTCACGAAATCGCAAAAGTTGTTTCCTTCTTATTATCCGATGATGCTTCATTCGTAAACGCCTCTGATTGGGCCGTTGACGGTGGACTTAGTGCAAGGTCAGCGTGAAAAAATGAGACTCAAAGGCGAACATTTACTCATCACAGGCGGAGCTCAAGGTATTGGTGAAGCCATTGTCATTAGCGCAGTTCAAGAGGGCGCTCGCGTTTCATTTGTGGATATCGATGACGCTCACAGTATTGCATTGGTGAAACTACTAACTGATCAAGGCCACCAAGTTCAGTTTCAGCATGGCGATGTTTCAACATTTGCTACTTTCCAATCGGCTTTTGACAAACTAACTGATTCTTTTGGACCAGTAACTGTGGCAGTTTCTAATGCTGGTCGAAATTCCTATGCCGATCCCGTTGAATATGCTGATGAAGAGTGGGAATCTTTTTTCGCTCTCGATCTAAAATCAACGTGGTATCTCGCTAAATTATGTTTACCGCACATGCGAAAAGTGGGTAAAGGCTCTATCGTAAATATTGCCTCTATCCATGGCCGCATGACGACTCCAAACTTCTTCCCTTACTCCGCTGCTAAGCATGGAATTGTTGGCATGACTCGCAACTTAGCGTTGGATGAAGCCAAGCATGGCATTCGAGTGAATTCGGTTTCTCCTGGATACACCATGACGCCACTGCTCAAGAGTTACTTCGAACTCTTCCCTGAGGCCGCAGCGAATGCCGTTTCTGTACAGCCTATGGGGCGCGTGGGTCAACCAAATGAAATAGCCAAGGTTGTCACTTTTGTCCTTTCAGATGAAGCATCATTTATCAATGGTGCAGACTTGATGGTTGATGGCGGACTCCACGCGCGTTATGCGTCCTAAGAATTGTAGAAATTCCTAAAGTGCCAGAGGAGATTGGCGCCACGTCAGAAAACGAATCCCCTATAGATCTGGCCAAACTTAGAGAGACCATCAGCGGCGACTCGACATTTTCTTTAGGGCTATTCTTTCCACTCTTTTGCGTTGCACTGCCATTGAGCCTTTTCGGAGAGCGTCAAGATATAACCACGATGCATAATGCGCTTTTGTGGGGAGTGATCCATCTTTCTGGTTATCTATTTACATGGATCCTCTGGACTTCCATAAAAGAGGTAAAAGATTCGCTCGGTATTAGGTTTACTCACTGGTGGCCACTATTTTTCTTGAGTGGCTTGGGAGGGGCAATTAACGCTCTTATTGTTGCAAATGTTCTGCCTTTAACTTCCATGGATTACTCAATCAGTCTTTGGGGCAGATTGAGTGCCGGATTTTTCTCCTTCATGATTTGGTTGCCGCTTGAAACAGTGATTCTCTCCGGGCGAAAGAGTTTTGAGCAGTTTGAAAAAGATTCTATAAATGATCTTTTAAATCAGGAAAGAATCCGAATACTGCAAACTGATTTGATCTCACTGGTTAGGGTCTCGATTGAAGGAAAATTGCGACGAGACCTTGGGATTTCAGCGGAGAAATCATCTAGTTTATTAAAGTTAGAACGATTGAAGGAGCGAAAAGAATCACGCGCTTCTGAAGTGCTCCAAGAGTTAGCAACGAAAGACCTGCAGGTGCTTTCCCAAGAACTCATGAGCCTTGCGATGGATATGCCCGAAGAAGAAGTAGATAGGAAGAGTAAAGAGACTAAACTATTTCGCGCATTCAGAGTTGGCACAAATTCTGAACCGATAAATCTTTTCCTGTTGACAATTTGCTCAGCCATAATTCTGGCGCCATTAACGATCAGAAACTTTGGCTTTCATGATGGAATCGTTGCATCAGTATTCTTTTTCATCGTTATGTTCCTATGTACAGCCATTGCTAATCAAATATTCAGAAGTTCTAATTTCTCAGGAATTGCCGTTTTCATTGGTTGGGCATGCGGACTTTTTGTCGTATTTCTCATCCTTTATTCGCAAAGACTTCACATTCGCAAATCTATGGACCTAACCCATTTTGCAGGGCTAGGGTGGATTCCTTGGGTAATTTTTGTCATCGCCGGACAGGTAATTTTCAATGTAGGAAAAGCTTCCTTTATTTCCCAAGCACGTGCAATGGATGTGTTTTCAGAGCAAATTAAAATGACATCCGTACGACAGAACATTATTAATCTTGAAATCGCTACTGTATCCAGAGATTGGGCAAAACAATTACATGGGCCAATTCGAGCCGAGTTATTAGCAACTGCGCTTATGCTCGAAAGAGCGCAGGCTTCAGGCGATGAGAAGGAGATGGATCTAGTCCTTCAGCAGGCTGTGGCGTTACTCGATTCGTTAGTCCAAGCAGCCCCTCTCGAAAAGAAGAGCGCCGTGCAGGAAATTGAATACAGAGTGAGTTTATGGGAACCATTAGTAGATATCACTGCTGATCTCTCCGGATTTACTCATCTACCAGAATCGAGCAACTCGCAAGATTTGGGAGGCGTCATCGAAGAAGCCATTTCGAATGCTGTTCGACATGCGATGGCAACTAGTATTTCGATCGTTCTTAAGAATGAACCATCGGGTGAATTAGTTATCGAGGTAGTGAACGATGGGATGTGGAAAGATTTAATAAACCCAGGCGTGGGAAGTGCGCTCTACTCAATTTACTCTGATGAACATTGGACGATTAGTCGCAATCCGACCACACGGTTAACAACTTTGAGACTTTCTGTTTCCTAACTAAAAAGTTTCCTAACTACCGAAGGAATGAAATCACAGATTCTTGATGCCGAAAAAGGTCCGCCCGCAGATGCCTCATACGCTGCCATTGCGTGAATCATTGCTCCGGTCGCGCCGATCTCAGTAATTGTTATATCTCCATGTGCCAGTGCAACAGAATTTGTGGCTAAGAGCGCGCCAATAATTCCTGCAAGCACATCACCGGTTCCGGCAGTGGCTAGCCATGGCGTTGCTTCGGGAAGTTCGATTACCCGAGCATCATCGGCAAGATAAGTAGTAGAGCCTTTAAGTAAGACGCTGACGTTAAGCACTCCAGCTGCAACCTGTACCCATTTCTTCGGGTCACCTTCGATGGCACTGGATGTGACGGATATTCCGCGCGAGTTGAGTAAATCCGCAAGTTCTCCAACATGAGGCGTTATTAGAGTTGGCGTGGAAAAAGTACCGGAGAGATACAGAGCTCCGGCATCAAGAATCATTGGGACGGATTGTTTGCTAGCTTTCCTAAAATCTCGGTGGCGCGACCTAGTTTTATATCCGCCTATACCTTTTGCAGGAATCCCTGATCCCAGCAACCATGCAGAAACTTTTCCGGGGTGAATTACCACTTCTGGAGAACGCGCAAGAACTAATTGATCAATCATTCTAAGCGCCTGCCATTCCCAGTATTCGCTGGGAGGGTAAAACCGAATCATGCCAACACCTGTAGCCATCGCGGCGTGAGTCGTGAGGACAGCAGCTCCAGGGTATTGGGCAGAGCCTGTAATCATCCCGATAACTCCATGTGAATATTTGTGATCAAGTGAAGTAGGAACAACCAAAGCGCGTCGGCACTCTTTAGCGCTCCATTTAGTCACGGGCAAGTTCTCGTTCATGTACCCATTAAACAACTAAATAGTGTTATCGCGCAGAGGGATAGACCTCTAAATAGTTGGGTAGTGTGATTGCAGGTGTGGTTACCGCGTGGGAATCAAGAAGAGCGTGAGCAATTGCACGCGATACACAATCCGCAGCAACGGTTAATAATTGGTGAAATTCAAGGGCGTCAGGTGCAGGGCGCTTAGCGGTAGACCCACCAAAGATTGTGTCGCCATCAAACATTGTATGAACGGGGTGAATCGCGCGAGCCAGCCCATCTTGTCCGATGCCGGCTAATTTCTTACATTCGGCTTTTGTAAGCGTTGCATCGGTAGCGATGAAACCTATCGTGGTGTTGAGCGAGATTGATTCAGGAAAGAGACCGTTGTCAAGAAGTGCAATATGAGGGGGAGCGTTTTCAATATCTTCCTTAGATGGTTTCTTTAGGGAATCAAACTCCCCGGGCACTCCGTATGCGGCTCCATATATTTCACCGGTTTTAGAGTTGATAGCAGATCCCACAGAGTTAAGAACAATTATTGCTGCAACGGTTGTGCCATTTTCTAAAACAACACTTGCAGATCCCACGCCACCTTTAATCCCACCAGCCATAGCCCCTGTGCCACCACCGATACTTCCGGTTCTGACTTTTTCAGTGCCGGCGCTAGTCATGGCATTTTCATATGCGCGAATTCCAAATGCGGCGTCAGGAGTTGCTGCAACTGTGCCGCCTCGACCTAAATCGAAAATGATCGCCCCTGGAACTATAGGAACGATAACTCCGGGCATGACAGTGAGTCCTAAGTCCTTAGCACGCATGGCATCTTGCACTCCAGCAATTGCTGCCAAACCAAAAGCACTTCCACCACCAAGGACTAATGCATGAACGCGTTGTACTGAGTTGATGGGGTCTAACAAATCTGTTTCATGGGATCCGGGAGCACCGCCTCGTACATCTACTCCTGCAATGAAACCCTCTGGCTCTCCCACGATGACGGTAGTTCCTGTTAAGTAACCATCTGACATTGCAGTGTGGTGGCCAACTCGCAAGCCTTCAAGATCGGTGAGTGAATTCGTGGCTCCTGTTTTAAGGGTCATGCTAAATCTCCTCCGTATGAGTCTGCGTTTGAGGGTATCTCCCAATTAGGTTTAGCCAGAGCAGGTCGGGCATTTTCATACCAATGTGTTGCCTGTAGAACGCCAAGGTCATCAAAGCGACGGCCCGAAATTTGTAATCCTATGGCGCGCCCATCAGGTGAAAACCCTGCATTGATTGATGAGGCAGGCTGTTCGGACATGTTGTAAGGGACAGTGAATCCAATATGTGCCATTGCTCGCGCAGGATCATTGGTAGGCATTGCCCAATGCACAGGGTAGGTAAGAACCGGTGAAACGGGGGAGAGAACGAAATCATATTTCTCAGTTGCCAATTGCGTGCTCTTTCGCACTTCGAGTTTGCGATTGACGCATCGCATTAATTCTGCGCTCGTTACATTTTCTCCGGCACTGAGCCATTCAATAATAAAAGGTAGAAGTAATTTTCTGCGCTCAGCTGGCATTGCGTTGTAGTCAACCCAACCTCTGACTCTCCAGAAAGTATCCAATTCATGCAGCGCCTCTTCTGAGAAAAATGGCGGAATTATTTCGACGAGTGCGCCAGCGCTTTCGAAAGTCTTTGCGGCATCAGTAATTGCTGCAAAGGTATGTGGCTCAACAGGAAGGCCGCAGCCTGCATCAAGATGCAAGGCAATACGTTTTCCTTTTGGCGAAAACTCATTGTAGGTATTCCATGCAATATCTGCTGGCGGAAGGCTCATGTAATCGCGCGCATCAGGTGCTGTAACGACGCTCATCAAGAGTGCAGAATCGCCCGTTGTCCGAGTCATTGGTCCAGCTACACGACCAAAGAATGGTGGGTCAATGGGAATGCGACCATTGCTTGGTTTGAGCGATACAACTGCATTCCATGCTCCAGGCAAACGCAATGAGCCGCCAATGTCAGTGCCCATATGTAGCGGACCATAACCAACTGCGGCACTGGCGCCACCTCCGGCGCTAGATCCTCCGGGATTCCATGTTGGATTCCACGGATTACTTGTTAAGGCGTGAAAACTAGAAAGACCAGATGAAAGCATTCCAAGATCGGGCATAGTGGTTTTCGCGATGATGATTGCACCAGCTTCGCGAACTCGTGCAGCTGGTGGGGCATCGGCTGATGCGGGAGTAAGCACTGTCGATGCTGCGCCTAAAGGGATAGAAGTTCCTTTGGTTGCAATATTTTCTTTGATAGTTATTGGCACGCCATCGAGGGCGCCAATAGGCTCCTTCTTCATCCACCGTTTCGAACTTGCATCGGCTTGGGCAATTGCACCATCAAGATCTTGGCCCCACAACGCTTTGACTGCCGGTTCGCGCAATTCAATTCTGGAAATTACTGCGCCCATTACTTCGCGTGGGGTAAAATCTCCGCTGCGATAACCATTGAGCATTTCTGATGCAGTGGCATCAGCAAGTGTTGTGCGTTTCATTGCGGTAGGGGTGGAGTGAAACGGCCGTCAATTGCAGTCCAACCGCCATCGACTGTCACTGTTGTTCCAGTGATGAAGGATGCTGCGGGCGATGAAAGAAATGCAGCAGCGCCAGCGAGTTCATCTGGACGGGCCCAACGACCTAACGCAGACTTTTGAGCATAAGCGGCATTCCACTCTGCATTAGCCCGAATCGGTGCGGTTAAGGCAGTTTCAACGACGCCTGGCCTAATTGAGTTAACGCGAACATTATGTGGACCAAACTCAGCGGCAGCAGTTCGGACGAATGATTCCAATCCCGCTTTCGTTGCGCCATACACGCTTTGACCAGGTTCGGTTGCTGCAGCGCGGATAGAAGAGTAAACAACTATTGATCCGCTGCCTTGGGCGACCATCAATCCACCAACAGTGCGAAGGACATCAAAAGTTGCTCGCAAATTAAGTGCAATTACACGATCGAACTCTTCCAATGTGTACCCGAGAATTGATTTACGAACGTTTATCGCCGGCGTATGTACCAAAATATCTAGCGGAGCCAATGATGCAATCCGAGCAACCTCATCAGATTGCGTAACATCTAGGGCAATGGCTTCCCCGCTTGCCATCATTGCTTGCGTTTCTTGTGCGGTAACGATGTCGCGGTCTGCGGCAATTACATAGGCGCCTTGTGCACTCAGAGCTAAGGCACATTCGCGTCCAATTCCACTTCCAGCACCAATGACGAGTGCGAGCTTTTTGTCTAAGCGAAATATCGCCGAGTAATCAACGCTCATGACTTAGGTCCTTTGATGTCAGGGCGAATAATCGCCATCCTTGTAACCGTAAATTCTTCTGCAGCAAATCGAGGACCTTCACGGCCGATTCCAGAATCTTTAACTCCACCGTAAGGCATCGAATCCGACCTAAAGCCAGGTACTTCATTGACAACGACTCCGCCGACTTCGAGCTCGTTGAGTGCTGCAAATGTATTAGCTAATGAAGAAGTGAAAATGCTCGCTTGTAGGCCGTATCGAGAATCATTAACCAACGCGAAAGCTGATTCGATATCTTTTACTCGGCGGATGCACATCACTGGTCCAAAAATTTCTTCGTCCCAGACCAATGAGCCAGAGGATGGCTCGATAATAACGGTAGGCAAGAATGCGCTTCCACTCTTCGTGCCCCCGTGTGCCACCACTGCGCCGCCAGCAACTGCTTGTGCTATCCAGTCAGAGACTCGATTAGTGCTGGCTTCATTGATTAACGCGGAAATATGCGTAGCCGCATTGCGTGGATCTCCGACAACAACTGCATCTAAATGTTTCTTAAGCAATGCGACAAATGAATCGGCAACACTTTCTAGGACAATTACTCGCTGAACAGAAATGCAAGCTTGACCAGATGCGTAGTAACTTCCTCGCACCGCGGCCGCTGCTGCTGCTTCGATATCTGCACTGTCATCAACAATGAGCGCTGAATTTGAGCCCAACTCAAGAAGTGTTTTTCTTGGCGCGGCTAATTTAGAAATGGCGTGCCCAACACCAGCAGAACCTGTAAATGAGACTGCGCCGATTCGCGGGTCAGAAACAAGAATTGCGCCCACTTGAGCGTCTCCAGTAACTAACTGCACAATGCCTTGTGGAATTTCAAGGGTTACTGCAATTTCTCGCATGATGTGGATGAGCCACAACGTTGAAAGTGGCGTTTGGGGTGCTGGCTTAATAATGACTGGGCACCCTGCTGCAATAGCTGGAGCTATTTTGTGCGAAGCCAGAAGCAGGGGATAGTTGAATCCAGTTATCCCAACAACGACGCCAATTGGTTTCCTCACCCAGAAGCCGAGCATTCCTTCTCCGCTCGGCAAGAGATCCAAAGGAACAGTTTCTCCGTGAAGACGCGAAACTTCTCCCGCAGCAGTTTCTAATGTAAGAATTGTTCGAGCAACTTCTACAACACAATCTCGAAGCGGTTTTCCGGTCTCATGTACGAGCAGGTTCTCAAACTCTTCGCGTTTTTCTGTTATGGCCGCGCACGTACGAGCGAGTAATTCTTTACGCGCATAGCTTGAGAGTGCGCCAACTTCTTTGCGAATGTTCAGAGCATGAGTTAGCGCCGCATTGGCATCATCGGCGTCACCGACAGGACTATCACAGACAATGGAACCATCGAATGGAAATATTACGGGGGCGATTTCTTTTGTTGTGCGCCAAGAATATCCAATGGGTAATCCGGTAGGGAATGATGGAGAAAAATGGGTCATAGAGATTCTGGCAATCGCGGAATTGCACCAATGAGGGCGCGAGTAAATTCATGGGCAGGGCGATCAAAGACTTCCCGAGTATTTCCAGATTCGACCACGGCTCCATCTTTCATCACAATGACCCGATTGCAAAGCCTGGCAATAACACTCAAGTCATGAGAAACGAGAATAAGAGTGAGTCCCAATTTATCCGTCAATTGCGCGATGAGTTCTAGAATTTGATCGCGTACGAGGACGTCCAACGCACTGACTGGCTCATCGGCAATGAGTACGCCTGGACGAGGCGCAAGAGCGCGTGCGATAGCGACACGTTGTCGTTGTCCTCCCGAAAGCTCATGTGGGTAGCGATCGCGCATTGCGCGCTCAAGCCCAACTGAATCCAATACTTCATCTATACGCGCATCATGATCTTCATCAATCCCAAGGCAGACCAATGGCTCACGAATAATTTCAGAAATCTTCATACGGGGATCAAGAGAGCTTCGTGGATCTTGAAAGACAATCTGTACATCTTTGCGAAGCCATGGCATTTTGCCTGAGATAAGCGCCTGACCTTTAAATTCGACACTTCCAGAAGTTGGGGTGTCTAGCCCCAAGAGGAGCCTCACAAGAGTGGTTTTGCCTGATCCGGATTCGCCAACAATTCCAATGCGGTCGCCCGTATTGATGCTCAAGTTCATCTCTATTAGTGCATGACGAAAAGCTTTACCTTTTCCCGCAGAACCTTTAGCTAACTTGTAAGTGCGTGAGAGATTGATTGCTTCTAGGAGTGGTTGATTCATTTGATTCCGCCTGTGCCCGAGAAAGCATCTTCAGCAACCCGCGCTGCGTTTATTAGTCGTTGTGAATATTCATGCTTAGGCGCATGGAAAAGAGAGGCAACGGTTGCATTCTCTACAATTTGACCCAATTGCATTACTGCAATGTTCTCCGTCATTATGGAGACAACGGGGAGGTCATGAGTAACAAATACTAAAGATGATCCTTCTTGATCAACTAAGGTGTTAATTAAATTGAGAACTTCGCGTTGCACTGTGACATCAAGTGCCGTTGTTGGCTCATCAGCGATAAGTAGCGCAGGCTCGCAAGCAAGTGCAATTGCCAGACCGATGCGCTGACGCTGGCCACCAGATAGTTGATGTGGATATGCACGAAGGACGCGGTCAGGATCAGGTAGACCAACTTTGGTGCAGAGCTCGAGTGCGCTACCAAGTGCGTCCTTGAGCGATGCTCCCTTGTGAATCATCAGTGGTCCAGCAATTTGTTTTCCAATACGCATTAATGGATTGAGAGCAGTCAGCGGCTCTTGAAAAACCATTCCCATTCTGTTTCCACGAAGGTGCGAATGTTCGCGGTCGGAAAGCCCAATGAGTTCTTGACCTTCAAATGTGATGCTCCCTGAAACCGTTGCTGTATCTGGGAGCAAGCCCATGATTGCAAGTGATGTCATTGATTTACCGGAGCCTGATTCACCAATCAATCCAATGCGCGAACCCTTTTCAAGGGTAAATGAAATAGAATCAACTACCTTCTTATCGCCGAATGCAATGGTGAGGTTATGTACTTCTAAAAGGCTCATGAGTCACTCCTGCGCAGAGTCGGATCAAATACTTCACGAACTCCGTCTCCTACTAAATTGAAACCGAGCACAACAATTACGATTGCAATTCCTGGCCAAATAGCAAGAAGCGGATTAACAAATATGTATTGCTGAGATCCAGCGAGCATTCGCCCCCATGATGGTGCAGGTGGGGGAGTTCCGAGGCCTAAGTAAGACAGAGATGACTCGGCGAGGACAGAGACTGAAACTACAGCTGAGGCTTGAATAAGAAGAGATGCTCGCAAGTTAGGCATGACGTGCTTTCTGATTATTCGCCATGTGCTTGCACCACATGCATGCGCAGCAAGAACGTAATCTGATGCCAGGATTCCATAGGCGGTACGTCGAGTTACTTGTGCAACCGCTGCTGCAGTTGCTAAACCGATTGCGCTGACTGCGGTCAACGTTGAAGCACCATAAACGGCAGCCAAGATAATTGCCAAGAGAGCCGCGGGAAATGCCAGTGCAATGTTCACCGCATAAACCATCGGAGCCTGAAGTTTACGCGAAGCAACTGCGATCGTTATTCCAGCACTGACACCCAAAGTCATTGCGATTGTCACAGCGAGGGCAGCAACTAATAATGTGACACGCGATCCCACGATGATCTGACTCAAGATGTCTCGACCAAGTTTGTCGGCGCCAAGAAAGTGCTTACTTGAAATACCAGCAAATGAATCATCTGGAGTAACTTCTAGTGGGTCATGTGGCGTCCATATAAAGGAAAGAATTAACAGCGAAAAAGTAATCGCAACCATTACAGAACCAGTGATTAAGGAGATATTTCCCTTCATGGCTTTCTTCATGCTGATTGCCTAACTCGTGGGTCTAGGAAACCAAGCACTAAGTCAACAAGGAAGCTGACAAAGAAGACGATAGAGGTAGTAACTGCGATAATTCCTTGTACTTTAAGGAGATCTCGGTTGTTGACGTCTTGCAAGAGCATTTGCCCGATACCAGGCAGAGCAAAAACATTCTCGACAATGATTGCTTCAACTATCAG
>WLMD01000038.1 GCA_009700405.1 Actinomycetota bacterium
AGCCCAGAGGTATTCGTCTTCACTCCCAAAGGCAATGTAATCGCGCTACCTGGAGGCTCTACGCCAGTTGATTTCGCTTACGCCGTGCACACAGAAGTAGGTAATAGATGCGTAGGGGCAAAAGTTAATGGGCGCTTGGTAGCCCTTGAATCTGCCTTAGTAAATGGCGATGTTGTAGAAGTTGTCACCAATAAAGGTGAGAACGCTAGCCCAAGTAGAGATTGGTTGAATTTTGTAAAGAGTCCTAGGGCTCGCTCTAAAATCAAGGCATGGTTTAGTAAGGAACGTCGCGAAGAAGCCATTGATGCTGGGCGAGAGTCCATCGCACGACAGATGCGCAAAGCAGGATTGCCTCTGCAAAAGATCTTTGGTGGACATTCGCTTCTTGAGTTAGCTCACGAATTACGATACCCAGATATTTCGGCACTGTATGCGGCAGTGGGGGATGGGCATGTTTCTGCTGCTTCGATAGTTGAAAAACTAGTCGCAACAATGACCGTCGAAGATTCACACCCCGAGCCAACAAT
Organism: Actinomycetota bacterium; assembly: GCA_009700405.1. Classification (GTDB taxonomy): domain Bacteria; phylum Actinomycetota; class Actinomycetes; order Nanopelagicales; family Nanopelagicaceae; genus QYPT01. The sequence goes on from WLMD01000038.1 coordinate 528, forward strand.
GGCGACACCATCCACTGGTGTCGCATCTGCCAGGCGCAGTAGTAACGCAATTGAAGTCTCAGGAATTGATGATGTACTGGTGAAGTTGGCTAGATGTTGCACGCCAGTACCCGGTGATGAAATCACTGGTTTTATCACTCGGGGAAATGGCGTCTCGGTTCACCGCGCCGATTGCGCCAATGCAGCCGACCTGAAAGAACACCAGGGCGATCGAATCGTTGAAGTGACATGGCTATCTGGTGCAGCAAGTATTTTCTTGGTAAATATTCAAATCGAAGCCTTGGATCGTTCGCGATTGCTTTCAGATGTGACAAGAACACTTTCAGACCAACATGTGAATATTTTGAGTGCAGCAGTGAGCACCAGCAAGGACAGAACCGCTATTTCACGTTTCACATTTGAAATGGCAGATGCCACACATTTAGATGCGGTTCTATCTGCGGTACGCCAAATTGAAGGTGTTTATGATGTCTATCGGACAACCAACAACTAATTTGCGCAACTAGTCAGGGGTTTAAGCGAATTCGGCTAAGCCTTTTTCAGCATCGGCTAGCCATACACGGCGAGCTGCTGCTGCTTCGGTTGCTTCTTTAGCTTTCTTAGCGTTGCCTGCTGCTTCGGCTTTAGCTGCTTGTTTTTCATAATTTGCGACGGCTTCGGCCAATTGACGCACAACATCCATTGCGCGATTTTTCGCTGCAGGATCCGTTTTGCGCCAACGATCTTCTTCAGCGCTTTTAATCTGGGTTTCTACTGCGGCAAAGCGAGCATCGAATGCCGCCCGCTTATCTCTTTGGGTCATGCCAATGCGTTCCCACTGACGAGCAAGGTCACGGAAGTTCTTCTTTGCCTCGTCAAGATTTGTGACGGGTAGGAGAGCTTCGATGGCAACAATTAATTCCTCACGTTTTCCGAGATTGGTTGTCATCAATTCATCGCGCTTGGCAAGGTCAGCATTCTTTGCCGCAAAGAAAGTATCTTGCGCAATTTTAAATCGATTCCATAGTTTTACGTCGTCGCCTTTCTTGCCGCGACCAGTAGCTTTCCAGGAATCCATGAGGACTTTGAACCGGCGTGCAGTTGCAACCCAGTCAGTCGAGGTTGCGAGCTTCTCCGCTTCAGTGACGAGTGCAATCTTTGCGTCAGAGACTTTGCTTTGCTCGGCATCGAGGGCAGCAAAATGTGTACGACGTCTCTTATCAAATTTATTTCGAGATGAAGAGAAGCGTTTCCATAGATCCGCATCTACCTTCTTTTCAAGACGGGGCGCGGCCTTCCATAGGTCCAAGAGAACCTTCAAGCGATCTCCCGTTACTTTCCAGCTCTCAGAAAGTGCAAGAGATTCGGCTTCAAGAACAAGTGCCTCTTTAACAATCAGATTTTCGGCATGCTTAGCAGCTTTGACGAGGGCTTCTTCAGCCTTCTTGGCTTCATAGGCGCCGCGCGTGTCTTCAATAAGAGGTGAAATAAGTTCAACAGAAACAGCCAGTGCAGCAAGGTCTCCGACGGCGTTTAATTCTTTAACTTGCTGGCGAAGGCGATTAACAGCAATCGCCCCATCAGATGGAACCATTGCTCCGCTGCGAACTCTTGCTGCAAGGAGAGCTATTTCAGATGCCACGGCCTCAAATTTACGAACGAAATATGCAAGGGCTTCTTCATCGGTTTTACCGGGATAGGAACCAACTGCCTTATCGCCTTCAGGTGTAATGACGTACACAGTTCCATCTGGACCCACACGGCCGAATTTCGCCGGATCTCCAATTAGTGCTGATGCTGCAGATTTGATCTCGCTCATGTCATTTCCTTTCAGCGCGGTTGGTCTTCATCGACCGTCGCTATCGGCGTGCATTGAATGGGCCGACGGGCCCACCCGTGAAGGGGCTGTTGTAGGAGAGTAAAGGTACCCTGTACCCCTGCTTGGGTGGAAATGGGGAGAAGAAACGATGCTTGTCGCTACCTTTGCTGCGCCTGCTTTTGCGACAAATTGTTGGATTTTGGCCTCTGGCGAAGGTCAGGAGTGCGTGATTATCGATCCGGGCATGCCAGATGTTTTCGCAGAAGTTGATGATTTGGTCCATCACCACAACCTCAAACCTGTTGCCACCATTTTTACTCATGGCCATCTTGATCATACTTTTTCGATCGTGCCGGTCTGTTCGGGATATCAAATTCCTGCCTATATCCATAGCGAAGATCGCATTTTGCTTACCCATCCAGAAAAAGCTTTGAGCCCTGAGTTTTCGGCTCAACTAGGAGGGATGCATTTTGCAGAACCAACGGACGTTCGAGAATTGAAAAATAATGATGAAATAGAGATTGTTGGACTAACTTTTCGAGCAATTCATGCCCCAGGGCACACTCGTGGTTCGCTCATCTTTAGCGTCTCTAATGAAATAATAATCAGCGGGGATGTGCTCTTTGCTGGTTCGATTGGGCGCACAGATTTACCAGGCGGATCGGCTAAAGATATGGAGAACACTTTGCGCAAGAAGATTCTGCCTCTTGCTGATGAGTTACGTGTTCTTCCAGGTCATGGACCTGAAACGACGATTGGCCGTGAACGTGCTTATAACCCATACCTTAAGAATGCGATGCGCGGATGAAGTTTCAAGCTCCTAAAGGCGTGAGCGAATACGTACCGCCACGCTCTCGTGCATTTGAATGGACACGAGATACTTTGGTTTCGGCTGCGAAGCATTCCGGGTATCAACTTGTTGAGTTGCCAGTATTTGAAGATACAGAACTATTTACTCGCGGTGTGGGCGCCTCGACAGATGTTGTCAGCAAAGAGATGTACACCTTTGAAGATCGCGGTGGCCGCTCCATCACCTTGCGCCCAGAAGGCACGGTTGGTGCACTGCGCGCAATTATTGAACATGGTCTAGATCGAGGAGTATTACCAGCAAGAGTTTTCTATGTTGGGCCATTCTTTCGAGCTGAACGACCACAAGCTGGACGCTATAGACAGTTCTACTCTGTGGGAATCGAAGCAGTTGGAATTGAAGACCCTGCTTTGGACGCTGAAGTTATTGCGATTGCACACGCAGGTTTTCGTGCACTCGGACTTAAACAATTTCGCTTAGAAATTACTTCTCTCGGGGACGCTACATCACGAGCTGCACATCGCATCGATTTAGTGAAATTTATTGAAACGCTTGACCTTGATGAAGCAACACTCGCGCGTTCGGTAATTAACCCATTGCGAATTTTCGATGACAAGAGAGAAGATATCCGAGCCAAGATGGCGTCGGCGCCAGTGCTGCTCGATTACTTATCAGATGACTCAAAAGAGAATTTCTTGGCCGTTCAAGATCATTTGCGTGCTTTGAAGATTGATTTCGTCATTAACCCAAGAATGGTTCGTGGCTTGGATTACTACACGGGGACCACCTTTGAATTTGTGCATGACTTATTAGGCGCGCAATCTGGAATTGGTGGGGGCGGTCGCTACTCCGGCCTGATGGAGGAGATCGGCGGGCAAAATTTAACTGGAATTGGATTTGGGTTAGGCATCGATCGAGCCCTATTGGCTGCCGAAGCCGAAGGAGTCGTCCCAGTATCTGCCTTTGCCTCCGATGTATATGTGATTCCGCTAGGAACGCCCGCGAAATCTCATGCCTTGGTCATCGCTGCACTGATGCGTGAAGCAAATATCACCTGTGAAATCGCCTTTGGGGATCGCGCACTCAAGAGCGCAATGAAGAGTGCGGATAAATCGCAAGCCAGGTTTGTAGTTGTTTTAGGAGAGAGCGAAATTGCCTCCGGGAGCGTAGAAATCAAACATATGGAAACTGGCACTACTACTTCGGTTACTCTGACCTCCTTGGTTCAAGAGCTGCAGAACGCGCTTTTGGCTAAATAGGCGAAATGAATATTCGTCAGAAAATGTGGAGCACACGATGATAAGAAGTCACGGCGCAGGCACTATTCGTGCAACTGATGTTGGCACCAACGTTACTTTGGCAGGTTGGGTTTCACGCCGTCGCGATCATGGTGGAGTTGCTTTCATCGATTTACGTGATGCGACAGGTTCGGTTCAAGTTGTAATTCGTGACGAGAAATTAGCAGGTGCTTTACGTGCTGAATGGTGTTTGAAGATTGTTGGACAAGTTGTAGCCCGCCCAGAAGGTAACGCCAATCCAGCCCTGCCTACTGGTGAAATTGAAATTATGGGAGACGATGTCACGGTTTTGAGTGAAGCAGCGGCGCTACCTTTCCCGGTAGACAGCGGAGATGATGCAGACATAAATGAAGAAGTGCGCTTGCGCTATCGCTACCTCGACTTACGACGAGAGAAGCCGGCACGTAATCTTCGTATGCGTTCCAAAGTTACTTCAGTGATTCGCTCGGTTATGGACGAGCAAGAGTTTCTTGATATTGAAACTCCTTATTTAACTCGTTCTACACCCGAAGGTGCTCGAGATTTCTTGGTGCCGGTTCGCCTGCAACCAGGAAGTTGGTATGCGCTGCCGCAATCACCTCAGTTGTTTAAACAACTTCTTATGGTGGCAGGAATGGAAAAGTATTATCAAATTGCACGCTGTTTCCGCGATGAAGATTTCCGCGCTGATCGCCAACCAGAATTTACGCAGCTAGATATAGAAATGTCTTTCATTGACCAGGAAGATATTTTGGCCGTAGCTGAAAAGATTCTCGTTAAGGTGTGGAAGGAAGTTGCTGCCTTTGACATTCCGCTTCCAATACAGAGAATGACTTATGCAGATGCCATGGATCGTTATGGATCCGACAAGCCTGATTTGCGTTTTGCGTATGAGCTCACTGAAGTTACTTCGTTTTTTGCGGCTACGTCATTCCGCGTATTCCAAGCCCCATATGTTGGATCGGTAGTAATGCCCGGGGGAGCGGATTCACCACGTCGAGAGTTAGATGCTTGGCAAGATTGGGCGAAAGCACGTGGAGCTAAAGGATTGGCATATATTTTAGTAAACGCCGACGGCACTCTGGGTGGACCCGTTGCGAAGAATCTTTCGGAAACTGAGTTAGCAGGTATCGCCGCGGCAACGCATGCAAAGCCAGGAGATGCAATCTTCTTTGCTGCTGGCGAAAAAGTGGCCTCGCAGAATTTGTTGGGGGCTGTTCGTTTGGAAATCGGAAAACGCTGCAATCTCATACCTACTGGCCAATGGGAATTCTTATGGGTTGTTGATGCGCCCATGTTTGAGCCAACTGATGATGGAGGATGGACTGCCGTGCATCATCCATTCACCGGCCCAAAACCTGAATTTGCGGAAACCTTTGCATCAGATCCAGGTAGCGCCCTTGCATATGCCTACGACATCGTTCTCAATGGAACAGAACTTGGTGGCGGGTCTATTCGTATACATGATCGCCTCATGCAAAAACGTGTATTTGATGTCATCGGTTTGAGCGATGAAGAAGCGCTCTCAAAATTTGGATTCTTATTAGAAGCATTCAATTATGGACCGCCCCCACACGGAGGAATTGCTCTAGGTTTGGATCGAGTGTGCGCTCTGCTAAGTGGTTCAGATTCGATTCGCGAAGTTATTGCATTCCCAAAGACGGCTAGTGGTGGAGATCCTCTTACCGGCGCACCAACTCCTATTACTCCCGTGCAAAGACGAGAGAGCGGTATCGACGCATTGGCCAATAAGGACATCAAGTCCAACGGTGATAAGTAGGTACATGCCTTTGTTGAAACGACTCGTAGTTCTCACTTGTGCCGTTTTACTGATCTCATCGTGTGCGGCTCCTACACAGAAATACGGTGCCTCCAAGGAGCAGGGTGTCTTCTTCACGGTTCCTGTTTCTTGGCATGAGATTTCAGGTAAAGAACTCAATAGACAGGAGTCCTTATCCACTGCCGTAGGCGCGGCAGAGAAATTGGCGCTGGTTAAATGGCAAGAGGCTTTCTCGGCGAGTCCAAAATTAGGCGCAAAAGATGTTTTTAGCTTTTCATCACATGAGAGTCCCATTGCCTTTGCAAGAGTTCGGTTGCTCTTTCCAGATGAAGTAAATGCTGTTTCCTACAATTCACTCAGAAATGTGATCGTGCCGCTCACTGACTGGGTAAATTTCCCAACTAAAACGACTCCCGTCTTTGACATACTCGATGATTACGAGGTTATTGAAAAAGGAGCACGTGGAGTTCGAACTATCTATTCGTTCACAGAGCAAGGAAAATCCCAAACTGTGGATCAGACCGCAATGGTTTCCGAAGACCGACAAACAATCTACGTCTTTGTCGTTAGGTGTTCGAGCGCATGTTACAAAAAGAGAACAAGTGAAATAACCAAGGTTGCAGATTCATTTACAGTTAGGGGCACCCGATGACGTCACAGACTTCAATGGAAAATCTGGATTCTCGAGGTAGTCGTGCTCGAGATTCTGACAGGAAAACACGTATCCATCTCTCCTTCTACGATCGAACCAAGTTCTTGCTTCTTTTCGTCATCGTTTTCTTGATCCTTACGTGGGCGTCCCTGGCTGATAACCCACTTCTCAATTTCAATGACGCCGTATCTGAGCAGATAAAATCTCGTAGTTGGTTACTGGTTTTATTTGCGATTGAATTGATTCGTCAAGGACATTTTCTCATTTCAGAGTTAGCCGCTCCGTATCATGGCATTTGGCAGAAATATTTCGGCGCCGTTGATGGCTTATTACACAAACTAAGCGATTGGACCCGTTACCGCTTATCGCGGGTCATCAAAGCTTTGCTGATGGTCTGTCTACTTGCTGTAGTTCTCGGTGCGATTTACAAAGAGACACCGGTACGAGCCTTATTCCTTGCACCTAAGGCGCTCTGGAGTGCTCTACCGATGTTGGGCCAATTACTCTTTGCGGTCTTCTTTATCATCATTCAATTCGGAGCAATGTTCTGGTTCTTAAGTCGTGGAGGAGTCGACACATATTTCCCTGACGATATTCGTACTCGCTTTACCGATGTGTGGGGACAGGACCATGTCCTTAATCGAATTCGTGAAAACTTGCTTTTCTTAGAGCGCCCCGAAGAAATTGAAAAACATGGCGGTTATGTTCCTGGTGGCATTCTCCTCTGGGGACCTCCGGGAACTGGAAAAACCTTGATGGCAGAATCAATGGCGGGCGAAACAGGAAAGCCCTTTGTCTTCGTAGATCCAGGTGCATTCACCAATATGTTCTTTGGTGTTGGTGTTCTGAAAGTGAAATCTCTTTTTAGAAAACTTCGCAAACTTGCTCTTCGTTATGGCGGAGTGGTTGTCTTTTTCGATGAAGCCGATTCCTTGGGAAATCGCGGAAGTATTTCATCTGGTGGACAACAACGCAGCGATGGCGCAAAGATTCCGGGAATATTTGGGGATTCGTGTCATGGCGGTGCCTACTTATCTCCAGCTACCGCTTCTGTTCTAGTTCGTGAAAGTTTTGTAGTAGGAGGAGCTGCTGGCGGTGGCGGAGGCGGTGGCGGAATGGGAACGCTACAGGCGCTCTTAACCGAACTCTCTGGATTGAAAAAGCCACGCGGATTCTTTAACCGAATAGTTAGACGTACCCTAGGTATGCGTCCTAAGAATCCTCCGAAGTATCGAATTTTAGTTGTGATGGCAACGAATATGCCCGAGGCGTTGGATGAAGCGCTATTGCGACCAGGTCGTATTGATCGCATGTATCGAGTGGGTTATCCGAGCAAAGCTGGTCGCGTGCGGACCTATGAAGGTTACTTGGCGAAGGTTTCGCATTCTTTGTCTGCAGAGGAAATTGATAAGTTAGCAACTATCACTCCATACGCCACTGGAGCAACGATTAAAGACACGATTAACGAAGCGTTGATTACGGCAATTCGCAATGGACGTACCTCCATAACGTGGCCAGATGTAATTAAGGCGAAACATCTAAAAGAGCTCGGACCTTCTGAAGATGTTGAATATATTGAGCGAGAGCGCCATGCAGTAGCTGTTCATGAGGCATGTCATGCAGTCATGGCTCATCGGGTGCGCCAACATATGGCAATAGATTTAGCAACTATCGAAAAAGGTTCTGACTATTTAGGAATGGTCGCAAGCATTCCGCCCGATGATCAATTCACGCGTTGGCGCAGCGAGTACGAATCTGACATCTTGGTTTCGTTAGCCTCATTAGCAGGAGAGCGGATGTTCTTTGATGGTGATAATTCCTCTGGCGTATCAGGTGACCTAGAGAGCGCAACGACTATCGCAAGTTTGATGGAAGGCCATTGGGGAATGGGTTCAACGATTTCCTCACATGCTTCCAATCGTCGCTTTGAAGTGGGCGCACCTGGAGGAGGCAAAGGAAAGGATGATTCTGCGAAGGAAATCCGTCATGCACTTGGCGATCGCATCGAGGATAAACTTTCTGGTCTCTTGGCTAAGGCAGAGAAATTCCTTACCGAGAATCGAGCCGAAGTGCTCTCCTTGGCTCATGCCCTAGAAACCTATAAAACACTCTCGGGTGAGGATGTCGCTGCAGTGATTGATGGCACACAAGGCTCGGTTGTCGATGGGCGCCCCTACAAAAATGTGGATTTCTTGGCAAAGATTGAGGAATACCACCAAGCATCGTTGGTAGCTCATAGAAACCACGAAAAGCCTGAAATTCAATTACCACTCATTGATTGACTATCTCTCGGGTAGACTGAGCACCGGACGACGTTGAACGCACGTGGGTCAATACAGACTCGGTTAACTCAATTGAGGAGGAAAGACAATGGGTCCAGGTGGAATCGCGACAATAATCGCTGCAAGTTCACTGTTAGTTATAGCTATAGCAATTAGTTATGCCGTTGTCCGATTTGGCAGATTGATTGATGAAGCTAAAGTCTCTTTGAAAACTATGACCGATGATGCAAGTCCACTCATTGAGGAAGTCACCACAACGGTGACCTTGGTAAATGGTCCTTTGCGCAGCCTCAATCGGATTACAAAAAATGCTGAAGAGGTAACCGCCAAGGCAACAGATGTCGCATCTTCATTCTTGGATAAGGGCGGACCTGCAGTTAAGGCACTTGGAATGATCCTTAGCGCTGCACAAATGAAGAAGTCCCATTCTCGCAAGAAAAGGGCTGAGTGACTCGAGCTCGTGGATTCTGCTGAGGTACGTTCACGCTGGCTACATTTCTTTGAGTCAGGTAACCGTCAAGGTTTAAACCACACAGTGGTTCCCTCGGCTTCGTTGATTGCAGATGACCCAAATCTTTTGCTAGTAAATGCAGGAATGGTTCCTTTCAAACCGTTTTTTCTTGGGGAAGAGAAGCCTCCTTATAAACGAGCTACCTCAGTACAAAAATGCGTTCGAACACTTGACATTGACGAAGTGGGTAAAACGACGCGACATGCGTCATTTTTCCAAATGTGTGGAAACTTTTCATTCGGCGATTATTTCAAAGAAGGCGCAATTGCTCTGGCTTGGGAGTTGCTGACTCGGCCAATCAATGATGGTGGATATGGGTTCCCTGAAGAGCGCCTCTGGGTAACTGTTTATCTCGATGATGATGAAGCAGCCGACATTTGGCACCATAAAATGGGAGTGCCGCGAGAGCGCATTCAACGTCGAGGTATGGCCGATAACTTCTGGTCGATGGGAGTTCCTGGACCATGCGGGCCTTGTTCTGAAATTTATTACGATCGCGGACCAGCTTATGGAATCGAAGGCGGACCAATTGCCGATGAAAATCGGTACATGGAAGTCTGGAACTTAGTTTTCATGCAAAATGAACGTGGCGCCGGCGGAGGTAAAGATGATTTTCCTATTTTGGGAGAGTTGCCTGCCAAGAGTATTGATACAGGCCTTGGACTAGAACGCACAGCTGCCCTATTGCAAGGCGTCGAGAACATTTATGAAATCGATACAACAAAACAGATTCTTGATCGAGCCTCCCATCTAACGGGAGTTGTTTACGGCAAAGAGTTGAAATCTGATATTTCACTACGTGTTATTGCAGATCATGCACGTACTACCGCAATGCTCATCGGAGATGGCGTGACGCCAGGTAATGAAGGTCGCGGCTATGTGCTGCGGAGAATGATGCGACGCACAATTCGAAATATGCGAATTCTCGGTTCTCACGAACCCATTATGTCCGAGCTCGTGAGTGCATCGATAAGTGCAATGAGCCCGCAGTACCCAGAATTGCTTACAGAAAAGGCTCGAATTCTTAGTGTCAGCGTTTCCGAGGAAGAAACTTTCTTGCAAACCCTCAAGAGCGGTACCCAAATTTTTGATATGGCAAGTGCGCAAGTAAAGAAGTCCAAAGGAAAAGCTCTATCAGGGGAAGAAGCTTTTAAACTTCACGATACATACGGGTTTCCTTTTGATTTAACGTTAGAGATGGCCCAAGAAGAGGGTTTAGAAGTAGATGCAGATGGCTTTAGGCGTCTCATGAAAGAACAGCGAGATAGAGCTAAGGCCGATGCGAGAGCGAAGAAAAGCGGTCATACCGATCTCACTGAGTACAGAAAAATTGCCGATGGTTTTGGTCGTACTGAATTTATTGGATACGAGCATCTGACTTCTGAATCCATCGTGAGCGCAATCTTGGTTGATGGAATCGGTGCCACTCATGCAATGGCTGGTGATGATGTTGAGATTGTTCTTGATCGAACTCCCTTTTATGCCGAAGGCGGCGGCCAATTGGCTGACGGTGGAACTATTACCTTGGCAAGTGGAGCTGTCATTGAAATTGAAGATGTACAAGTTCCTGTGCCAGGCGTACTCATTCACCGTGGTCGTGTAATAAGCGGCGGAGTGGAGATTGGCAATCATGGCTTGGCAGCTATCGATAAAGAGCGTCGTCAAGCAATTTCTAGAGCGCACACTGCAACACATATGGTGCATAAAGCATTTAGAGAAGTTCTCGGTGAAACTGCCACGCAGGCAGGATCTGAAAACGCTCCTGGGCGATTTAGATTTGATTTCCCAGCCACGGGAGCGGTCTCTCAGTCAGCTATGAATGAAGTCGAATCGCGTGTAAATACCTTGCTCTTAGAAAACTGGGAGATTACCGCTGAAGTCATGAGTCAAGATGAAGCCAAAAAGATGGGTGCGATGGCGCTCTTTGGCGAGAAATACGGAGAGCGTGTACGCGTTGTCAGTGTTGGAGATTGGGCTCGCGAACTTTGTGGCGGAACGCACGTAACTCGGGCGGGCCAGTTGGGTGTTGTAAAACTTTTGAGTGAGTCTTCAATTGGAGCAGGTGTACGTCGCGTTGAAGCCCTAGTGGGCGTGGATGCATATCAATTCTTAGCGCGAGAGCATGTATTACTTGATTCGCTCACTCAAATTATTAAGGGTGCCCGTGTTGAGGAATTGCCTGAGCGGATTTCTGATTTGATCTCCAAAATGAAAGAGATTGAGAAGGAGCTTGCGGGAGTACGTTCTGAACAAGCACTTGGCCAAGTCTCGGCTATCGCAAAATCTGCACAAGTAATTAATGGCATCACTGTTGTAGCCTCCGTGCTTGCAGATGGCATGAGTGGCGACGATTTGCGATTGATCGCTTTGGACTTGCGAAACCGTTCTGCCAATTCTGTTGTAGCGCTAATAAGCTCTAACGGTGGAAAACCAATTTTAGTAGTTGCTTGTAGCGAGGATGCTCGCGCTCAAGGATTGAAAGCTGGTGCACTAGTTAAGATTGGATCAACCGTTCTTGGCGGTGGCGGTGGCGGAAAAGATGATTTTGCTCAAGGTGGCGGAATTAATAGTTCACAGGCCCAAGCTTCACTGACTGCGATCGTTGCTGCAATATCAGGTCAGTAACAATGCTCAAGGGACGAAGGATGGCCTTTGATTATGGTG
>WLMD01000039.1 GCA_009700405.1 Actinomycetota bacterium
GATTACTTATCTGACTCTGCTTTCAGTATTGCTCGTTGTTGCTCAACTCTTTAGCGCTTGATCAAGATCCTTAATCAAGTCATCTACATGCTCAAGACCAACAGATAAACGAAGTACTGATGGCGTAATACCCATCTCAGCCTGAACTTCTGGTGATAGGCGACGGTGAGTGGTTGAAGCCGGATGAGTAATTAGGGATTTACTGTCGCCCAAGTTATTTGAGATATCAATAACCCTGAGTGCATTCATGAATTTGAAAGTATCGCTTTGCTTTCCAGCAAATTCAATTCCAATAGTTGAGCCGCCGCCATCCATTTGTTTTTGAGCTGTCTCATAACCTGGGTGAGATTTTAATCCTGGATATCGAACACTCTTAATCTCAGGGCGTGATTCGAGGAATTCAGCGATTAACTGAGCGCTGTTATTCATACGCTTGACTCGCATACTCATAGTTTCAAGTGACTTCACTAGAACCCAGGCATTAAATGGACTGAGCGATGGCCCGGTGTGGCGAATAAATGGATTGAGTTGTTCTTTAATGTATGACTCGCTACCCAATATTGCACCAGCAAGAACGCGACCCTGACCATCAATATGTTTAGTGGCTGAGTACATAACAACGTCAGCGCCGTGCTCCAGAGGTTTTTGTAAAACAGGTGATGCCATCACGTTATCAACTATGACGGTCGCTCCAACTTTATGTGCCAAGTCGCTGACCATTCGGATGTCAACAACTTCTAGCATTGGATTGCTTGGAGTTTCTAAGAAAACTGCCTTAGTTGGAAGAGAAAGAGCTTTTGCCCAAACTTCTGGATCATTTCCTTGTACCAATTCAGTAGTCACTCCCCATTTTGGAAGTATTTCCATCAAGACTACGTAGCACGAACTAAACATGGATGCCGATGCAACGATGCGATCTCCTGCTTTAACTAAACAGGCTACAGATGCAAACATTGCTGACATTCCAGAACCAGTTCCGACACAAAATTCTGCGCCTTCTATTGCGGCAAGGCGTTGCTCGAACATAGAGATTGTTGGATTCGCAAAACGCCCATATACATAATGATCTGTTTCGTCAGCAAATGATGACTCAGCTTGTTCTGCGCTGGAATAGGTAAAACCACTATTGAGGTACAGGGCTTCAGAAGTTTCGCCAAATCCGGATCGCGCTAACCCTGCGCGTATCGCGTGAGTATCCGGGTGCAACTCCCATGAAGGTTCGGGGCGTTCGTTTCTTGGTTGGTAGCCCCAGAGGCGTTTACTCATGTAAGAAGTGTAAGGTGCCAACATGTCCACTCATGCATCCCCCGAATTGGCAATTGCCGTCAAAGACCTCACAAAGATATATGGCGAAAGAGCGGCCGTTTCGGGCGCTAATTTCGAAGTACCCCTCGGTACAGTCTGCGGATTTGTAGGTCCTAACGGATCAGGCAAGACAACCACCATGCGGATGCTGCTTGGTTTGATTTCTCCGACAGCAGGAACGGGCACTATTTTGGGCGAGCCCATTAACCACCCCGAGCGCTACCTAGCTCGCGTTGGAGCAATGATTGAAGGTCCTGCTTTCTATCCTGCTTTATCTGGTGCCGAAAACCTGCGCGTACTTGCAACCCTCGGAGGGTATTCACTTGATCAAGTGCAAGGCTTGCTCGAGCGGGTTGGGCTTGGCGATCGTGGCGACTCTAAATACAAAACTTATTCATTGGGCATGAAGCAACGCCTAGGTATAGCTGCAGCGCTTCTACCTAATCCACAATTGTTAATGCTTGATGAACCAACTAACGGTTTAGATCCCGCCGGAATTCAAGAAATTCGCGAGTTACTTCGTGATTTAGCAAATGAGGGAACAACTGTTTTTGTTTCATCACATTTGCTTTCTGAAATTGAAATGATTAGTGATTCACTTGTCATGCTTCGTAAAGGTGAAGTCATATTTGCAGGAAAAACTCAAGACCTATTGCTTCGCCAACAACCAACAATTATTGCTAAGAGTTCTGATCCACAAGATTTGGTGAAGCTGCTGGCGATAGCGCATGATGCAGGACACGAAGGAACCATCATTGACGGGGCTGCGCACATTCTTGGCCCAACCGATTGGGCTCCAATACTCAACAAGATGGCATTCGATGCCGGAATAACTTTGGCGCAACTTGCACCGGTGTTGCCATCGCTAGAAGAAACTTTCTTTGAAATGACAGGGGATTCAGAATGATCCGCGTTTTCTTTGCCGAGTGGCGCAAGCTTCGCCGCCCAACTCTTTTCCTAGGAACCATGGGAGCAGTTGCTGGCGTTACGGCACTCGTGACCTCACTTCTTTTCTTGCTTATCGATTCAGAAAGAGGAAACGCACGCGAAGGTCAAATGATTAGTCGCCAAACTTTGGAGTTACCACAGGGCCTATCAATTGGTTTTAGTAGCGCTGCAGGACTCTTAGGTTTAGTTGCCCTATGTGTTTTTGCCTCTCAAACGGCTCAAGAATATACGCACGGCACGTTGCGTAATCTCTTGGTGCGTCAACCAAAACGTTTAACGTTATTGCTTGGGAAATTTATTTCCATGTGTTCTTTTGCTCTTGCCACTGTATTCGTTTCGGCAGTGGTCAGCATCGCATTAGCTTTTGCGCTTTCCGGAAAAGCAAAAGTTGCAACAACGGCCTGGACAACGACGGATGCACGTACTGCGCTATTTCATACCTTAATCAATGTCTTTCTTTCAGTATTAGCTTCTGGGACGATTGGCATGATTTTAGGATTGGTATTCCGAGCCCCGATTCCTGCAATTTCTCTGGGCGTTGCATGGTTGTTAATCCTTGAAAATATAATTGCCGCCACAGTGAAACATTCTGCAACGTGGATGCCAGGACAATTAATTACAACGATTTCGGCAGGAGGAGATTTCAATGCCTCCTATATGCATGCAATGTGGGTAGTTTCTGCCTATCTCGCGCTGGGAGTTCTCGTTGTTTCAGTTCTTTTCAGGCGTAGAGATGTATCCAACTAAAGACACGAGTTGGATCTACCTTTGAATTCAGCGTTCATCATTTAGCATTATGCCCTCAGGAGGTTCCCCAGTGAGACGCACACGCTTGATTGTTATTGCCTTGGTTGCAGGATTGCTCTGCAGCTCAACTCCTGCATACGCGAAAACTCCGAAACCTACTCTTGCTCAAATCGAAGCAGCGAAGAAAGCTGAAGCTGCTAAACGCAACGCGGCAAATAAAGCAGCGGCAATATTGAATGCGGCAAATCAAACTCTTCGATCACTTACCGCAAAATCTGATGCCGCAAGAGCCTCCTATCAGCAGGCTCAGCGCGAACTTGCAATAGCAGTAACAGTTTCTAAAGCCGCTACCGCACATGCAAGATTAACTGCTGCCGATGTTTCTGCAGCACATAAAGTGATCGGCAAACTCGCATCGAACGCCTATATTTTGGGCGGAGGGTTTGGCGATATCGAACCGTTGTTGAGTTCAAACGGACCACAAGATTTAGCAGATCGATTATCAATTCTAGGAACGTTAGGTGAACATAATTCAACAGCTCTAGATCGTTACAAGGCGGCTGAAGTTGTTGCTCGAGCGGCAAAGAAACAAGCCGACGATGCAAAGGTAGCGCAGCAGGTTGCGACAGATAAAGTTGCTGCGGCAAAGAAAATTGCCGACACTGCAAAAGCTGCACAACAGGTTGAAGTGAGCAAGCTGCAGAAAGTTCAAGATCAGTTGATGAAAGAATTGGCCGGCGCTAAGAAGATTCGAATAACTCTCGAGCAACAAAGACAGCTTGCATTACTGGAAGAAGCTAATGCCAATCAAGCAGCACAAACACCAGGACAGAAGAAGATTTGGCCAGATCTTGGATTTAAAGGTCGCTCTTCGATTCGTTCAACCGAAGCACAAAGAGCAAAAGCAGTCGCCTATGCAAAGAAACAAGTTCTAGCGCGGAAGCCATATGTGTGGGGCGCGCAAGGCCCGAATTCCTACGACTGTTCTGGCTTGGTGTACGCAGCATTTAAATCAGCTGGACTCGGCTATCCAGAGTGGGGTCGCCTCAACGCTGCTCTGTATTCAGTTGCAACTATGCATGTAAAGCTGACCGAACTTGTTCCGGGAGACCTTCTCTTCTATTCCTTTAACGGAACCATCGGATCTATTCACCACATCACCATTTATGCGGGTAACGGGATGATGTGGGAAGCCAACTCTCGAAAGACTGGCTTGATATTTTCTAATATGTACAGCATTAACGGGCTTATGCCATTTGGTGGTCGGGTCTAGTCTTAGCCCTATGACTGCGACTAGCGCTATGGTGAAAATCCGCAGCGCGGTACGTAGCGAATTATCCGAGTGTTCGGCCGGTGACACAATTATTGTTGCCTGTTCTGGTGGCGCCGATTCATTAGCTATGAGTTTTGCTATCGCGCGTGAAGCAAAGAAGCTTGCCATCCAAGTAGTTGGAATAACTATCGATCACCAACTTCAAGAAGGTTCAAGCGCCCAGGCAGAAAAAGTCATTGAACAATTTAAGACAATGGGCATTGATACGAGCGAGATAGTCTCAGTTGTAGTTGACCTGACCGATGGGATGGAAGCTTCCGCTAGGCGTGCTCGTTATGCCGCGTTGAATTCCAGCGCTGAGAAACATGGAGCAAAGAAAATCTTCTTAGGACATACTCGCGATGATCAAGCTGAGGGAGTATTGCTTGGCTTAGCCCGTGGGTCTGGTGCGCGATCATTATCAGGAATGGCTCCACGCAATGGCGCATACATCAGACCGTTGCTAAATATTTCACGCGCACAAACTGTTGCGGCGTGCGCAGAAGTTGAACTCACTCCCTGGAACGATCCACAAAATAACGACCAAGAATTCTTACGAGTGAAAGTACGCGAAGTATTACTTCCAGCACTTGAAGAAGGGATTGGACCTGGAGTTGCTGAGGCGTTAGCTCGAAGTGCAAAGCTCCTTCGTGATGATGCCGATGCGCTAGATGAGTGGGCTGAGCGAGAATTCGCTCACTTGGAAAACGCCTACCTGGATATTTCAGCCCTGGAGAAGATGCCCAAAGCGGTCCGCACTCGGGTTCTACGAATGGCTGTTTACGCCGCTGGAGCCCCACAAGGGTCGATTAGCGCCGATCATGTGAGCGCAATTGAGGCACTTGTCACAAATTGGCATGGTCAAGGAGCCTGTGACCTCCCCGGCGGTGTGAAGGTTTGGCGTTTATCGGGCAGACTTTCGCTCTTAGCCCCATCATCTAACCCGACTTGAGAGCAGCGAGGCACCGTGGATCTATCAGCTATTGGTAATGACGTAGAGCGCGTGATTGTTACCGAAGAAGACTTGCAAGCAAAAATAAAAGAATTGGCTGCACGAATCGATATCGATTACGCAGGTCGAGATCTTTTATTAGTTGGCGTGCTTAAAGGTGCAGTAATGGCGATGGCCGATTTAGCTCGTGCTCTACAAAGTCACATTGAAATGGATTGGATGGCTGTTTCATCGTACGGATCAGGCACTAAATCCAGTGGCGTTGTTCGGATTCTTAAGGATTTAGATAAAGATATCACCGGTCGTGAAGTTCTTATTGTCGAAGACATCGTTGACTCTGGCCTGACTCTTTCATGGCTTAAAGCAAACCTAGAATCACGTGGCGCAAAGAATGTAGAAATTCTTGCCATCTTGCGTAAGCCTGATGCAGCCAAAGTTGAAGTTCCAGTTAAGTATGTAGGTTTTGAAATTCCCTCAGATTTCGTTGTTGGTTACGGATTAGATTACAACGAGAAATATCGCAACCTGCCATTTATCGGCGTACTTTCCAAGCACATTTATTCCTAAGAGAAGAGAACTCAAAAAGATTATGGCCGATGTCAAGAAACAGACCTCCAAGAATGCAGCGCCAAAGAAACCTTTGACTAGATTTCAAAAGATTTTTCGAGGCCCTCTTTTCTGGATAGTTGCTGCAATCGTCGCCGTGACAGTCTTTGGTCAAATCTCAAGTGCAAGCAATCAATACACGCAAGTGACCACTTCACAGATTTTGG
Source organism: Actinomycetota bacterium (assembly GCA_009700405.1). GTDB lineage: Bacteria > Actinomycetota > Actinomycetes > Nanopelagicales > Nanopelagicaceae > QYPT01. The sequence continues at coordinate 6,038 of WLMD01000039.1, forward strand.
ATTCGATTGCGAAGAGTCAAGTTGACTCGGTAGTTTTGATTGATAAAGAGCAGAAGATTCAGGCGATTTTAAAATCGGGTAACACAATCAAGGGCGCTAAGAAGGTTCAAGCTTCATACATCACAGGACAAGAACCAACACTTATTGATGCGCTCACTAGCAACCCACCTCCAGGTTCTTGGACGGTAAAGGTTGCTACGCAATCGCTACTTCTTTCCATCTTCTTCTCGTTTGGCCCAATTCTCATAATCGGATTCCTGTTCTTCTTAATGATGAGTCAAGCCAATGGTGGCTCGCGTGCATTCTCATTTGGAAAATCACGTGCGAAGCTCCAGAGCAACGATGTACCTAAGACAACTTTCGCCGATGTTGCCGGTGCGCAAGAAGCGGTCGCAGAACTCTTGGAAATTAAAGATTTCCTTGCTAACCCACCTAAGTATGTAGAACTAGGGGCAAAAATCCCCAAAGGCATTTTGTTATACGGTCCTCCGGGTACAGGTAAAACACTCCTCGCACGGGCTGTCGCAGGCGAAGCAAATGTCCCCTTCTATTCAATTTCCGGCTCTGATTTCGTTGAAATGTTCGTTGGCGTTGGCGCTGCAAGAGTGCGCGATCTTTTCACTCAAGCAAAAGAAAATGCACCCGCAATTGTTTTCGTGGATGAAATTGATGCAGTCGGACGCCAACGTGGTGCCGGCCTTGGCGGCGGACACGATGAACGCGAACAAACTCTGAATGCTTTGCTTGTAGAGATGGATGGATTCGAAAGTAATGGCTCAGTTATTTTGATTGCTGCCACAAACCGTCCTGACGTATTGGATCCTGCGCTTTTGCGTCCAGGTCGATTTGATCGTCAGATTCCAGTAGAACGCCCCGATCTTAAAGGCCGAGAAGCAATTCTACAGGTGCATGCAAAGGGAAAGCCGATTTCTAAAGATGTCGAACTTCTTGCCTATGCACGACGTACTCCAGGATTTACTGGTGCAGATTTGGCAAACGTGCTTAACGAAGCTGCACTTCTTACAGCTCGCGAGGAAAAGAAAGTTATTGGTAATTCCGAACTCGATGAAGCGATTGATCGCGTGATGGCAGGTCCACAGCGTAAGAGCCGCCTGATGAGCGAGGAAGAAAGACGCGTCACCGCTTATCACGAAGCAGGACATGCACTCGTGGCCCATGCTTTGCCACACACAGACCCTGTTCACAAAATCACAATCATGCCGCGTGGTCGTGCACTTGGTTACACAATGATTTTGCCGGATGAAGACAAATACTCTGTAACTCGTAATCAACTTCTTGATCAGTTGGCATACTCTCTTGGTGGCCGCGCAGCGGAGGAATTAATTTTCCATGATCCATCTACGGGAGCAAGCAACGATATTGAAAAAGCTACAGCTCTCGCACGTGCAATGGTGACGCAATACGGAATGACAGAAGCAATCGGTGCTATCAAACTTGGCAGCGATGCATCAGAACCATTTATGGGACGCGATTACGGACATACTCGCGACTTCTCAGAGAGCATTGCAGCAGTTGTCGATTCTGAAATTCGTCGTCTCATTGAGAATGCTCATCAAGAGGCATACGATATTTTGGAAGATAACCGCACCATTCTTGATCAAATGGTTGTTCAACTTCTTGAAAGAGAAACCCTCAATAAAGAGGAGATCGCGCAGATATTTGAAAAAGTGAAATCTTGGAATAAGAGGCCGGCATGGACGGGCTCGTTGACCAGAGTTCCATCTATTTTGCCCCCAGTGCCAACGCAAGCAGCCATTGGACCGGTAGAAATCGCTCCCGTAAAGAAGACTCGGAAGGCGAAGAAGACAAGTGAGTGATATTTCCCCAGTTTCCATGGGGCCAAATGATGGTCGAGCCAAGCAAAGTTTCGATCAACAACGTGCTGAGGCTGCCGTAAAAGAGCTTCTGCTTTCTATCGGCGAGGACCCTGATCGTGATGGGTTAAGAGAAACTCCAGCACGTGTTGCTCGAGCATTTGCCGAAAACTTTGCTGGGCTTTGGCAATCGCCACAAGAAGTTCTTTCGACAACTTTCGACATTGGCCATGAAGAGTTAGTGATAGTTAAAGATATAGATGTGTTTTCACACTGCGAACATCATCTGACCCCATTTCATGGAGTTGCTCACGTTGGCTATATTCCATCGGGTCGCGTTACGGGCTTGTCAAAGATTGCTCGATTGGTTGATCTCTATGCACGCAGACCGCAAGTACAAGAGCGCATGACATCTCAGATTGCAGATGCGATTGTCGAAATTCTTAACCCTGCTGGTGTCATCGTAATTATTGAATGCGAACATCTTTGTATGTCAATGCGTGGAGTGCGCAAGACGCAAGCACGTACAGTAACCAGTGCGGTTCGAGGTGTATTACGAGATTCGACCACACGTGCTGAAGCAATTAGCCTTATTACAAATCGGTAAGACCACATGACTATTCTTGGATTGCCTAATGACCGAATGATTGTCATGGGAATTCTTAATGTAACTCCAGATTCCTTTGCTGATGGTGGCCGTTTTAACAGCACTGAATTAGCGGTTAATCGTGCGTTGCAGATGATTTCAGAGGGCGTAGACATCATTGATATTGGCGGTGAGTCAACACGTCCTGGTGCTGCACGAGTCTCTGCTGATGAAGAACAATCCCGCGTCTTGCCGGTAATAGAAAAATTAGGCGCTAGTGGTGCAATCATTAGCATCGACACTAAACAAGCATCAACAGCGAAAGCAGCCATTGAAGCCGGTGCCCAGATAGTTAACGATGTCAGTGCGGGTTTAGCTGATGATGAAATGCTTCGAACTGTTGCTTTACTTGGATGTCCATATATCGCGATGCATTCTCGAGGAAATTCTCAAGAAATGGTTTCCCTTGCGGTATATCGGGATGTCGTCTCTGAAGTAGTAACAGAACTCAACGCACGAGTTGAGGAGGCGCTGGCATCTGGAATAGCACGAGACCATTTGATTATTGATCCCGGCTTAGGTTTCGCCAAGGAAGCCGAACATAATTGGGAGATTTTACGCAACCTGGCTGAGCTGAAAAAGATTGGATTGCCAGTACTTATTGGTGCTTCCCGGAAAAGGTTCCTGGGGAGTGCAATTAATGCACAATCTCCTGACGACCGTGAAGAGGCAAGCGTTGCCTTGACCGCCTTGATTGCGGGCCAGGGTATGTGGGGAGTTAGAGTTCATAGCGTGAAGCCCCATCGAGATGCCATAGCTGTGGCTAGGCACATGTATGAGTGATTCGATTGTTATTAAAGGAATCCGTGGCTTTGGCTATCACGGAGTTTTTGAGCAAGAAACCAAGAACGGGCAAGAATTTTACGTAGATGTCGAACTCTTTCTTGATCTAGCACCCGCATCTCAGAGCGATGCTCTCGAGGACACCATTGATTACGGCGCAGTTTGTGATGTAGTTCTAGCTTGTATCACTGGAAAACCAGTTCAACTTATTGAAAAACTAGCTGGCGATATAGCTGACGCCTTATTAAATAGTTACACGATTCTTTCTCACGTTAAAGTGATTGTTCATAAACCTCAAGCGCCTGTAAATGTTGAAGTCTTGGACATTTCTGTAACGATAGAACGCGCGCGATGAAAGCAGTAGTTGCACTTGGCGCGAACTTAGACAACCCACAAGCAGCTATGGATATGGCAGTGGCGCTTTTAGCAGAAGCAACAGACTTGTTGGCCGTTTCTGCATTTCATCAGACGAAACCTGTCGGAGGTCCTGCTCAACCAGATTACTTAAATGCAGTATGCATTATTGACAGCGAATTACCTCCGCATGACTTACTCAGTGTTTTACAAGGTATCGAGAAAAGCATGGGTCGCGTCCGAGCAGAGAAGTGGGGACCGCGGATAATTGATTTGGATTTAATTACTTACGGAGAAATTGTCAGCGAAGATTCACACCTTGAGCTTCCACATCCTCGCGCACATGAACGTAGATTTGTTTTAGAGCCATGGCTTGAAATTGATCCAGAGGCTCAATTGCCACCGCATGGTCGTGTTGATAAATTATTAGAGAATCTTCCTGGAGATAACTCATGAAGTTATTAGCACCCAGCCCTGGATGGACTGCTTCAGCAGATGTGATCGTGGTTGGTTCTGGCGTAGCAGGATTGACGACAGCTCTTCAGATTCGAACCTTTGGGCTTTCAGTTTTGCTGGTAACTAAAGCAAGTGTTGATGAAGGCTCAACTAAATGGGCGCAAGGTGGAATAGCTGCAGCGCTGGGACCAGGTGATACTCCTGGCCAACATGAGAAAGACACACTTGTTGCAGGTGCAGGCCTTTGTGATATTGAGGCAGTAAAAGTTCTTGTGACTGAAGGACCAGAAGCAGTTCGCAAACTCATTGCGAGAGGTGCGGTTTTTGATAAAGAAGCCACTGGAGAGATTGCACTTACTCGAGAAGGTGGCCATCTACGCAATCGCATTCTTCACGCAGGAGGAGATGCAACAGGAGCTGAAGTTTCCCGTGCGTTACTAGCGGCTGTACATGATGATCCTGAGATTGAAGTTGTCGAGCAAGCTCTTGTATTGGATGCCCTAAAAAACAGCGCAGGAGCAGTATGTGGCGTCACTTTGCATGTTATTGGCGCCGGAACACGTGATGGTGTGGGCCAGGCAATGGCACGAGCTGTTGTCCTAGCAACGGGAGGGTTAGGTCAAGTATTCGCACAAACAACGAACCCTTCAGTGTCAACAGGTGATGGTGTTGCTCTAGCTCTACGCGCAGGTGCGTATGTATCAGATGTTGAATTCATTCAATTCCATCCAACTGTTTTGTGGTTGGGCGATGATTCTCAAGGACAACAACCTCTTATAAGCGAAGCGGTGCGCGGTGAAGGTGCGTATCTAGTTGATGATGCTGGCCTGCGATTTATGCTGGGTGTACATGAACTAGCAGAATTGGCTCCACGAGATGTGGTTGCAAAAGCAATCATGCGTCACATGAACGAAACTGGCGCCCACCATGTGTGGCTCGATGTTCGACACATTGATGGCTTTGTTGAGCGCTTTCCTACAATTTACGCTTCATGCTTGGCACACGGAATTGATCCACTAAAAGATTTAATACCAGTTGCACCGGCGTCACACTATGCATCTGGTGGCGTACGAGTGGATCTCAATGGACACACCAGCGTTTCAGGGCTCTATGCCTGTGGAGAAACTGCATGCTCTGGAGTGCACGGTGCAAATCGCCTGGCATCGAATTCTCTATTAGAAGGTTTAGTTTTTAGTGCTCGCATTGCTGCAGATATCGCGGCCAATACACCTGATTTTACCGAACCGATTTTTATTGATGAGCCAACTTTCTTATTGGATCCAACTATTCGCAAGAAGTTGCAAGCAAGTATGAGTCGCGGTGCAGGGGTACTTCGATCTCGTGATTCGTTAACTCGAACCGAGAGTGACCTTATTGAAATTGGAAAACAAAGCAGCGACCAACCATGCGTTGAAGCTTGGGAAACAACAAATCTATTTCAACTTGCGCAAGCAATTGTGCGGTCAGCTCTTGTAAGAGAAGAGACACGAGGGTCACATTGGCGTGAGGATTTTCCAGAGAAACTATCAACATGGTCAAAAAGAATCTCGCAGCACATGGATAAATCTGGAAATTGGGAAACAACTTTCCAGGAGGTGACTAAACAATGAGCGATATTAAAGTCACTGCTTCAACACTCGAACTTATCAAGTTAGCTATTGCCGAAGATCTAGATGGTGGGCAAGACATCACATCTGTTGCAACGGTTGATTCCGGGGATCTTTCAACTGCGCATTTTGTAGCTCGCAAATCAGGAGTAATTGCGGGGCTACATATTGCTCAAGCTACGCTGGAATTTGTCGGAATTTCTTCAATTGAGCTTCTAGTCAGCGATGGAGATCACGTCCAAGCTGGAACAGAAATCATCCGCGCTCACGGTTCTACTAGAGC
>WLMD01000004.1 GCA_009700405.1 Actinomycetota bacterium
CGCCATCAGGGCCCGATAGCTCTACTACTAAATCATCTCCCCATTGAGTTGCAGTAGTAGATGTAGAAATAACTACTCCTGCACTCAAAGCTTGTGAAACATATGCCTTTGCATAATTGGGTCCAGTCATGAACCGATAGAGGTCACGCAATCCATAACCAGGGTGGTTGGAATGCCGTGGCACTCCCCCTGCTTGAGCTTCACGTTCTATAATTCTTACATCTTTGATGCCTAACTTCTTAAGTTCGATTGCTGCTGCAAGACCGGCAGGACCCCCGCCGATAATCAGAACATCTACCGAAGTAATCTTCATTTCTCACCAGCCAACAAAGTGCGCAACTGCGCATGACAATAAAAGCCTTGGCATCTTCCTAAACCTGCGCGCGTTCTGCGGCCTAGGCCACCCAAAGTTGTTGCCGGCAAGTCACTAACAAGTGCATCACGGATCTCACCACGCGATACCCGCTCACAATGGCAGATTATTTCACCGTAACTTTCCTCTTTTTCAATGAGTGATTCATCCTGGTATGGGCGAACGCCTGCTTCGCCCAAATTAGGCATCGTCAATTGAGGCAGTACTGATTGCTTTCCAAGTTTAAGTCCGCCCTCAACTAAAAGATCTCGCACATACTCCGCTATCGCCATTGAGGCAGTAAGTCCTGTAGATCGGATTCCTCCAACTGTTACTAGCTTCTTCTCAGCCCTAAGAAATATTTGATAGTCACTGTGTTCTGTAGCGGCGCGAAGGCCCGCATACATCGTCGTGATTTCTTCGTTAAAGAGAGTCGGGGCAATTTTTGCTCCTTTTGCTTTAAGGAACTCAATCCCCTGCTCTGTCGTGGAAGTATCGCTCTTATCTTCAATGTTTTGCGCTGTTGGCCCCAACATGATGTTTCCAAATACGGTGGGTGAAACTAAGACACCTTTGCCCATGGAAGATGGGACCGGCAAGATAATGTGCGAAATCAGGGATCGGGCCAACTTATCGAAAACTAGTAGCTCGCCCTTTCGAGGGGTGATTGTGAAATCTTTGCACTCAAACATTGCATCAATTTCATCTGAATATAAACCCGCCGCATTAACAACAAAGCGCGTAGAGATATCTCCACTCGTTGTAGTGAGGGTATGTAAATCATCTTTGTGAGAAACCTTGGTTACTTTGGTGTTGAGCTTCACTTGAACACCGGCACGTTTGGCTTGTGTTGCATAAGCAACAGTTGTCGACCACGGATCAATAATCCATTCATCAGGAACTGTGAGTGCGCCAAGTGCACCCGAGCCCAAATGTGGCTCCAGTAGATAGACCTGCGAAGAGGAAATTATTTCGCAGGACAAATATCCGTTAGCACGAGCTTTCTCTTGAATTTTTGGCAGATTTGCTAACTCTTCTTCACTCCAAGCAACCAGTAGTGCGCCAACAGGTTCAGTGGCAATTGCGACCTGGTCGGCATATTTCTTAAGCAGAAAATAACCTTCACGAACAAGTGTGGATTCCAAGGATCCTGGAACCATGTCAAAACCTGTATGCAAGATAGCGGTATTGGCTTTCGAGGTTGCATTGCCAACGTCATCCGACGCATCAAGCAGTAATACATCAATGTCGAATTGACTGAGTTCACGTGCAATTGCTGCACCAACAACTCCTGCCCCGATTATGGCGACATCAAAAACTTTATTCATGGTCTAGCTCCAAGGAAGCTTTCACGACTGTGCGCCAATTATCCATATACTCACCTGCGCGGTCAGCGCTCCATTGAGGTTCATAGCTTTCTGAAACTTTCCATCCCTTGACAGTATCTGCAACGCTCAATGATTTATCCATCGCGAGTGCTCCAATTGATGCCACTCCTAGCGCTGTCGCATCTGGATATGGGAATACATCTACAGGGATCTGCGAAAGGTTTGCTTGCATCTGCATCAGTGATTTCGCCTGTGTGAGGCCACCATCGACACGTAGCCGATTTACTTGCGCGCCATCGCCTGACATACATGTAATCAGCTCACTTACTTGCGCAGCAATACCATCTATTACAGCTCTAGAAATCTCTTGGCGTGTTGATGAAAGAGTTAGGCCACTTATTGCTGCCTTCGCTTCTGCTCTCCAATAGGGGGCCCCGTAACCCACAAAACTTGGTGTGGCGAATATTCCTGACTCTGAGTACGCAATCGAATCTATTTCTTCAATACTTGCTAGGAGCTTTGTATCTAATAGCCACTGCACAGCCGAAGATGCGGCAAATACTTGCCCATCCAAATAATAAGCACGCGATGAATTCACATCCCATCCAACAGAAGTTGCTAAACCATGTGTTGAAATGCGGGGGGTTGCACCTACGTTGGAAAGCAAGAAAGCGCCCGTGCCATATGTACATTTTGTTTGACCCGGGTCGAAACAACCTTGCGCAAATAAAGCAGCAGGTTGGTCAACGATAAGTCCTGCAAGTGGTAGGCCCTTTAACGCAGGCAAGTCTGGATGGTGTATCTCTCCAACCACTGAATCGTTTTTCACAACTGCAGGTAAATCTGCGATGGAGATATCCCACATCGCACATAGTTGCGCGTCCCATTCCAGGGTATTGATATCTAGCAGGAGAGTTCTGCTTGCGGTGGCTACATCGGTAACAAATGCACCAGTTAGACGGGCAATAATCCACGAATCTAGCGTTGTGATAACGCCAGCGGGATTTAGATTTTCCCGCAGCCAGATGATTTTCGGGGCGACAAAGTATGGGTCTATTGCTAATCCAGTCTGTGCAAGCACCTTCGCCGAATAATCACTTCGTTTAGCTGCAATTTCAGCTGAGCGTGAATCTTGCCAAACGATTATTGGTGAGAGCGGTTGAGTGGTTTTTCTGTCCCATGCAAGAACTGATTCGCCTTGATTGGCTAGAGCTACGCAGGAAAACTCATACTTTCCATTATCTGTTGCTTGATTTATGGCATCAACAATTGAATTCCAGACCTCTTCGGCGTTACATTCAACGCCACCACCAGGAATATGACTTATTGATAGTGCCGAATAACCTCGAGAGAGAATCTCCCCCGTTTCACCTATCAGCAAAACCTTGGTGCCTGAAGTTCCTTGGTCGATCGCCACAATTGCCATTTGCTAAATCGTAGTCATCAAGCACCCGTATCGAGTGAAAGTTAAAAGAATTCGGCCAAAATACCCCACGAATACCTTCCAGTCTGTCCATTTATAGGGTAAAAATATGCCACGGTCATCCGTGAAAACCTAACATAGGAGCAGAAGTGAGTAATACGACAAACGATGACGAACGCCGCTTAGCGGAACTCGGATACAAACAAGAACTCAATCGTTCTTGGAGTAGTTTTTCAAACTTTGCAATCTCGTTCTCCATCATCTCCATTCTTGCGGGATGCTTTACAACTTTTGCTCAGGCCTGGAACAACGGTGGACCTGTAGCAATTTCCTTAGGTTGGCCAGTTATCTCATTATGTATTCTGATTATCGGATTCTGTATGTCCGAACTTGCATCTGCATATCCAACTTCCGGTGGAATTTACTGGTGGGCCTCTAAATTAGGCGGAGCCAAAGCTGGTTTCTATACCGGTTGGCTTAACTTGATTGGTTTGCTCGCAGTTGTTGCATCAGTGGGTTACGGATCAGCAAGCTTCTTGAACATCATCATCGGAGATCTTTCTCCAAAGTATGCAGCTGAATTCCTTGGCGGAGATTATCTCCATCAGCAATTCTTCTGGTTCTTCATAATCCTCACACTTGTGACACTCATCAATATCTTCAGCGGTCACATGCTTGCTGTTATCAATAACATCTCAGTGTGGTGGCACGTATTTGGTGCCGCAATTATCGTAGGAATCCTGGTTTTCGTTCCTGAACATCACCAGACAGTCAAGTGGATGTTTACGACCCAAATCAACAACTCCGGCTTTAGCCAGAGTTCCTATTGGATCTACGTATTGCCGCTGGGCTTCTTGTTGACTCAGTACACGATTACGGGCTTTGATGCATCTGCCCACTTGTCCGAAGAAACACAGGGCGCTCACCTTGCTGCAGCTAAGGGAATCTGGAAATCCATTTTCTATTCAGCAATCGGTGGATACATCCTTCTGATGTCCTTCCTTTATGTTGCAACCAACACTGATGTGATCAACTCTTTTGATCCAGCAGTGAACCCATTCGGTGGTGGATCTATCATCTCAGTGCTTTACACGGCCCTTGGTGATGGCTTTGCTTTCCGTTTGGTCATGGTTATCACAACCGCCGGACAGATCTTCTGCACCACTGCTTGCCTTACATCATGCTCACGTATGATGTTCGCATTCTCGCGTGATGGAGCGGTTCCCGGAGGAAAGATTTGGAAGAAAGTTAACAAGCATCGCGTACCAGTAAATGCTGTTCTCTTCTCATCAGTTATCGGCCTTGTCATCACATTGCCAGCTTTGTATAAGAGCCCAAGTGGTGCACCAACAGCGTTCTACGCTGTTGTATCGGTAGCTGTCATTGGTCTCTACCTTGCATTCATGATTCCTATCTTCTTGCGTCTTCGTGCCGGAAGTAAGTTTGTGCCAGGTGAATGGACTCTCGGTTCTAAGTACAAGTGGATGGGCGTTATTGCCGTAACCGAAATCATTATCATTTCGGTCTACTTCATCCTTCCATTTGCACCAGCCGGCGTTCCAGGAAATAAGGACTTCACTTGGACCGCGGTTAACTATGCACCAATTCTTACGGGTATCTCCTTGCTCGTACTATGGATCTGGTGGCACCTCTCGGTGAAGAAGTGGTTCAAAGGACCAATTCGTACCATCGATAACTAGGTCGATAACTAAGTCGAATTAGTGCAGGAAAACCCCGTCGCATTTGCGGCGGGGTTTTCTTTATGCCCTGAAACTGGAATACTCGCGGGTATGAGCTCACTATCCATAGAAGATCTTCGTGCCGGCGTAGCCAGCGGAGAAATAGATACTGTCGTTGTTGCGATGACCGATATGCAAGGTCGCTTAGTTGGCAAAAGAATTCATGGTCAATATTTTCTCGATGACACTCTGAAGCACGGCACTGAAGGTTGCAACTATCTCCTTGCTGTTGATATGGAAATGAATACTGTCGATGGATATGAGATGTCCTCGTGGGAGCGCGGATACAGCGACTTCGTGATGTCGCCGGATATGTCAACGCTTCGCCGTATTCCATGGCAACCAGGTGCAGTAATGGTTCTAGCAGATGTGAAATGGCTAGATGGAAAAGATGTCGTAGCCTCGCCTCGCCAAGTTTTACGCAAACAAATCGCGGCACTCGCAGCATCCGGCATGCAACCAATGGTTGGTACTGAACTTGAATTTGTTCTCTTCAATAATTCTTATGAGGATGCTTGGGATAAGCACTACATCGGTTTAACTCCAGCCAATCAATACAACGTGGACTATTCGATTTTGGGAGGTTCGCGCGTCGAGCCACTCATGCGCTCTATCCGCTTAGGCATGGCTGGCGCTGGCATGACCGTTGAGTCAATCAAGGGCGAATGCAACTTTGGTCAGCACGAGATCGCCTTCCACTATTCCGATGCTCTGAGCAATTGCGACAACCATGTCATTTATAAAAATGGTGCCAAGGAGATCGTGGCAGCAGCCGGACATGCATTGACCTTTATGGCTAAGCCCAACGAGAAGGAAGGCAATTCATCGCATATCCACTGCTCATTCCGCGGCCTTGATGGCTCGATGATCATGGCTGATGACGCTGATAAGGAACAAGGCTTGAGCGACATTGGTCGTTGGTTTATCGCAGGTCAGGTTGCGCACCTTCGCGAGCTTGCCCTTCTCTTTGCACCAAATATCAACTCTTACAAGCGTTACGTTCCGGGATCATTTGCTCCGACTGCAATTCGTTGGGGACGAGATAACCGCACCTGCGCATTGCGTCTAGTTGGTCATGGTGAATCATTGCGCCTTGAAAACCGAGTTCCAGGTGGCGATGTCAATCCATATATGGCAGTTGCCGGAATTATTGCCGCGGGCCTTGATGGCATCAAGAATAAGATGGAACTCGAACCAGCTTTTGAGGGCAACGCATACGCCTCAGATTCACAGCGCGTACCTTCAACAATGCTCGAAGCAAGAAATCTTTGGGCAAATAGCGCATGGGTTAAAGAAGCCTTTGGCGCAGAAGTTCAAGCACACTATACAAATATGGCTGATATTGAAATGGCCGCCTACGGCAAAGCAGTTACCAGCTGGGAACTCTTCCGCAACTTCGAAAGGTCTTAATTCGTGTCCCCTACGTATGACGTCATCAACCCTGCCACTGAGAAAATCGTTACAACTATCGAGCACTTCGATTTAGAAGCAACCGATGCAGCAATTGCTAAGGCTGCAAAAGCCTTCGAAACCTGGCGCAGCGTCACACCTGCAGATCGTGGCGCGATGTTGCGTCGCTTTGCTGCAGTAGTTGCATCGCATAAAGAGGAACTCGCAGCGCTAGAGATTGCAAATTCCGGACACACTCGCGGTAACGCACTCTGGGAAGTTGATAACGTCGTCAATGTATTGACCTATTACTCTGCCGCCCCTGAGCGTTTATTTGGAAAGCAGATTCCCGTTGCTGGTGGAGTAGACATCACTTTTAAGGAGCCACTAGGTGTAGTTGGCGTCATTGTTCCGTGGAATTTTCCTATGCCGATTGCAGGATGGGGATTTGCTCCAGCCCTTGCTGCAGGAAATACCGTTGTACTCAAGCCTGCTGAATACACACCTCTAACTGCCATCAAGTTAGGTGAATACGCACTTGAGGCCGGATTGCCCGAAGGCGTCTTTAACGTATTGCCAGGTAAAGGAAGCATTGTCGGAAACCGCTTTGTTACTCATCCTGCTGTTCGCAAAGTTGTTTTCACTGGCTCAACTGTTGTCGGCAAGGCAATCATGGCTGGGTGCGCTGATCAAGTGAAGCGCGTAACACTTGAACTTGGTGGCAAGAGTTCAAACATCATTTTCGCTGATGCCGATGTTGCAAAAGCCGCAGCTTCTGCACCTGGGTCAGTCTTTGATAATGCCGGCCAAGATTGCTGTGCACGCACACGCATCCTTGTAGAGCGCAGCGTCTTTGATACTTTCATGGAGCACTTTGAGGTAGCAGTAAAGAAATTCCGCGTGGAAGATCCCTCCCTTGCTACTGCAGATATGGGTCCACTTATTTCACGTAAACAATTTGACGCTGTACAAACATTCTTGGATGAACCAGTTGCATTCACTGGCTCTGCTCCTAGCGGTCCTGGATTCTGGATGCCACCAACAGTGTTAATGCCCAAGAATACGCAAGCACGTTCATGGCGCGAAGAAGTCTTTGGCCCAGTTGTCTCGGTCATGGCATTTGATGGTGAAGCCCAAGGAATCGAAATGGCTAATGACTCCGAATATGGACTTAGCGGATCTATTTGGACACGCGATGTCGGACGTGCACTGCGCGTTTCCCGTGCCATCGAAACCGGCAACCTCTCCGTCAACTCCAATTCGTCAGTGCGCTACTCCACGCCTTTTGGTGGATTTAAGCAATCAGGCTTAGGACGCGAGCTTGGGCCAGATGCACTCGATTCCTTTACTGAGGTAAAGAACGTCTTTATTTCTAACGACTAGGCATCATTAATATGTCGCAACGTTTAGAGGGTCGAGTCGCCGTCATTACCGGTGGCGGCAGCGGCATTGGTGCTGCAACTGCCCTGCGTCTAGCCAGTGAAGGTGCCAAGGTTGTCATCGTCGATACAAATTCAACTAGTGGCGAAGTGATTGCTTCCCAAGTTGGTGGCATCTTTGTCAAAGCTGATGTCACGGACTCTGATCAGGTTGAGAATATGTACAGAGTTGCTTTTGATACATACGGTCGCATTGATATCGCATTCAACAACGCAGGTATCTCACCGCCTACCGATGACTCGATCTTGACTACGGGGCTTGATGTCTGGGAGCAGGTTAATCGCGTTAACCTCATGAGCGTATTTCTTTGTTGTAAGCATGTAATCCCTTACATGCAAAAGGCCGGTAAGGGTTCCATCATTAACACCGCATCATTTGTTGCAAGCATGGGATCGGCAACATCGCAGATTGCATACACCGCATCTAAGGGTGGCGTTCTTGCAATGAGCCGCGAACTCGGCGTTCAATTTGCACGCGAGGGTATCCGCGTGAATGCTCTCTCCCCCGGACCGGTCAATACCCCGCTCTTACAAGAGCTATTTGCTAAAGATGCAGAACGAGCAGCGCGACGCATGGTTCATATTCCAATGGGACGTTTTGCTGATGCAACTGAAATTGCAGCAGCTGTTGCATTTCTAGCAAGTGATGATTCCTCTTTCATCACCGCCTCCAACTTCTTAGTTGATGGCGGGATTTCTGCTGCTTATGTAACTCCCCTGGATAATTAACTAAAGAGTATTTAGACACGCACAACAGGGGCCGTTGCAACGCGATCTAGAAATTGGTCGACAAGGTCACGAGCACGCTGGCTGGAATGTGGCTCTTCGTATTTTGTCTGAGCACGCAAAATGTGCACATCAACGCCCTCATCTTCAATCTCTACACACCCGCCATCCATTTCCAACCAGGTATCTAGTACTGCTGCATCAATCTCTGGATGAAACTGCAGACCTAAGGTGCGACCCAAAACAAATGCTTGGGAGGCCAATGGAGTACGTGCAATTTCTTTTGCTCCTGGCGGTAACTGCCAACGATCCCAGTGATACTGAAACCAGGGACCGCGAGCAATCATTGACTCGTCATCACTCATCACGACATACCAACCGAGTTCTGCTTTCGGTCCTCGTGCAACAGAGCCACCAAGAACTCGCGCCATCAGTTGCCCACCAAAACAAATTCCAAGAATTGGGATACCAGCGTTATGTACATCTTTCATGAGATCTATTTCAGGCAATAACCAATTGCCTATGCGATCATCTTCCCAAGCACCCCACGGAGAACCCATGGAAACTACTACGTCGTACTCTTTCAAGTTAGGCCATTCAACGCTGACGTTCGGTGCATCGAATTGACCTTCAGAGACAATATTGAAGCGCGTTATTTCATATCCGCGTTTTTCGAATTGGGCCCAAACGGGTCCGCCTTCGCTGACATGATCGTGTTCGATAAAGATTGCGCGCTTGCTCATAGGGAGAAGTAAATCAGGTAAGACGGATTGGTTCTTGCCCGCGAGCGATGAGTCGTTCGAAATGGTGCTCGCGCTTTTCACTAAAGCGGGCCGCATCTTGGCCAGCCGTAGTAAGGAATTCGCTGAGTTCATTGCGGGCCGCTTGTCCATCGCCCGTGAAATCTTCTCTTTCGAAGATATTCCATGCGCGCAATACGGGAGCGATTACTTCATCTAAGTGCTGCTGAAGGTCGTAAATTCCAGCCAGGGCGATCTGAACTGCCTTGCGACCAAAACCAGGCATACCAACACCTGGCATCGCGAAATTAGTGACGACGTCAGTGATGGCCCGCATCGCAGCATTTGGCTCGAGATCAATAGCTTTACCTAGCAAATTTCGATAGAAAATCATGTGGAGGTTTTCATCCAAAGCAATGCGTTGAAGCATTCCCTCACATGTTGGGTCATTAGAAATCCTGCCAGTATTTCGGTGAGAAATACGAGTAGCTAATTCCTGGAATGAAACATAAGCCACGGTATGGAGCATGTCTGTGTCGTAAGGAGTCTGATACCCCAGCGACATATGAGCCATTCGCAGGTCCTCAAGTTCGTACGGATCGACGCCACGTGTAGCCATCAAATAATCGCGCATGACGATTCCATGACGGTTTTCTTCAGCTGTCCATCGTTCAATCCAATTGCCCCATGCACCGTCTCGGCCCATGGCAATTGCGATTTCTGTGTGATAACTCGGCAAGTTATCTTCGGTCATAAGATTGAGAACCAGCGAATCTTGCGCAATGCCAGTTAGTTTTGAATCTTTTGCCTCCCAGGCATCGCCATTGAGTGGGCCAGCGAAAGTGCGACCTTCACTCCATGGGACATATTCATGGGGGTACCAATTTTTCTGCACTGATAAGTGACGTTCGAGTTCAACGGCAACGACAGGTTCAAGGTCAACAATCAGACGGCTTTGAATTACTGGATCGATGCTCACCTGCTAAGGGTACTTGAGTGCTGGCACTGCGCGCGAGTCAGGATTGTTCTGTAGCACGTTTCTTGGCTTGCTCAGCACGCCAGGTCGCGATGGCAGCGTGATTGCCACTAAGCAAAATCTCAGGCACTGGGATATCGCGCCACATCGGAGGCTTTGTGTAATTGGGGTACTCCAAGAAACCATCCTGGGCGTGAGACTCTTCCACAATCGAATCGGGGTTACCTAATACACCAGGAAGCAATCGTGTAATGGCTTCAATCATGACAAGGGATGCAACTTCTCCGCCACCTAAAACATAATCACCGATACTCACTTCATGAACACGGAAATTCTCTCTCGCGTAGTAGGCACCAACGCGAGCATCAATACCTTCGTATCGACCGCACGCAAAAACAAGATGTGAGGCGCTAGCAAATTGCTCAGCCATGCGTTGATTAAATCGACGGCCAGCGGGGGTCAAAATAATTAAATCGCTCTCATGCGTCATCACGGTGTCTAGAGCTGCGCCCCAGATCTCGGGCTTCATAACCATTCCCGCGCCGCCACCATAAGGGGTGTCATCAACGCTGTGATGATTATCAGTCGTGAAATCGCGCAGGTCATGGATACCAAACTCAACGATTCCGCGCTCTTGGGCCTTGCCTAATAGAGACAATTGCAAGGGTGCAAAATAATCAGGAAAGATAGTGAGGGCATCAATTTTCATAGCTACTCCGAAGCAATCACTGGTGGAATAACGGTCATTCGCTTGCTCTTGATATCTACAACAGGGACAAGTTGGCGGACAAAAGGAATAAGTACTTCGCCATTGTTGCTCGCTATTGCCAATAAATCTTGTCCCGGCAAATTAATGACATCGGTGACATCACCGAGCTTCTCTCCAGATTCGAGAAATGCCTCGCACCCGATGAGTTGAAGTACATGGAAGTCATCGGGATCTGCGCCAGGGGCATCCACATCAACTTCGGAATACATCAAAGTATCGCGAAGTTTCTCAATCTGATTGCGATCAGAGATTTTTTCAAACCCTAAGAGCAAGATTCCGTTATGCCAACGGTTGGAGGTTATAAGTAATTCGCCATGCGCATCGGTTTGTACCCGAGCACCAACAGCGAAACGAACTTCGGGTTCGTCTGTGCGAACTTCGATTGTTGCCTCACCATTAATTCCGTGGGCGCGACCTATTCGCCCCACGAGCAAACGCATGGTTAGCGACCTTCGTCCGTTTCCACCAGATCAACACGAACACTGCGACCTGCGAGCGCACTCACTACGGTGCGAAGCGCTTTTGCAGTGCGACCATTGCGGCCGATGACCTTACCGATATCTTCAGGGTTAACGCGCACTTCCAAGGTTGTTCCTCGGCGGTGCGTCTTTTCCTTGATGATGACATCTTCGGGATGATCAACGATTCCCTTAACTAAATGTTCTAGGGCTTCATCCATCATTGTTATTCGGCAGCCGCTTCTTCAGCTACTGCTTCAACAGCAGGTGCTTCTTCAACAACTGGAGTTTCTACAACTGCTTCTTCTGCAGGAGTTTCTACAACGGCTTCAACAGGAGCTTCGACAACAGCTTCAACAACTGGTGCAGATTTAGCAGCAAGTTTTTCTAGCGCCTTCTTCTTCAGTGTTGTTGCGCCTTCTTTTGGCTCATTCATCGCATTGTGAACAGCTGCTTCGTATGCAACGCTCTTGTGAACGCGAGGTGCAGCTACGCGAAGGGTGCCTTCAGTTCCTGGAAGACCCTTATGTTTTTGCCAATCGCCAGTAATCTTCAAGATTGCCTCTACAGCAGATGTTGGAAGTGCGCCGACTCCGAGCCAGTACAACGCACGCTCTGAGTTAACTTCAATGTATGAAGGCTCTTGTCCAGGTGAGTAACGGCCAATCTCTTCAATCGAGAGACCATTGCGCGCCTTACGAGAATCCGTAACTACGATTCGGTAGTACGGGGTGCGAATCTTGCCCATGCGCATTAAACGTATTTTTGTAGCCAAGTGCTTGTGCTCCTATAAGTAATGGGTGAACATGAATGTCAGGGGGTAGAGGGCCCCGAACAGGTTCGTAATTCTGCCATCTAGGGGTGAAAAGGCGAAATTGAGGCGTCCTAGCTGCTCTCTTCTTGGGCTCGTTTTGCAGGGTTGCCAGACTTGGATTTCTTCTTCTGGATGACCTTTGCGCCAGGACGAGGCATGCCAGTGCCCATACCCGCGCCCATACCGGCCATTGAGGGAGGTAAACCTTGTGGGGTGCCACCATTTCGCATCTGTCGCATCATCTTCTGCGCCTGGGTAAATCGCTCTACGAGTGAATTCACTTCTTTCACGGTGCGCCCTGCCCCATTGGCAATTCGAATACGTCGTGAGCCATTGAGAATCTTAGGATCTCGGCGTTCGGTCGGTGTCATTGATTGAACGATCGCCTGCGTACGAGTGATCTCACCTTCATCAAAGTTTTCGATCTGCTTCTTCATTGCGCCCGCACCGGGGAGCATTGAGAGCATCTTGGACATCGAACCCATCTTGGACATCGCTTGAAGTTGCTCGAGAAAATCCTCAAGAGTGAAATCTTCACCACTGGCAAATTTACTTTCAAGTTTGGCTGAAGATTCAGGATCAAAGGCCTTCTTTGCTTGTTCGGCCAATGTTGCAACATCGCCCATTCCAAGAATGCGAGAAGCCATGCGCTCTGGATAGAAAATATCAAAGTCGGTTATTTTTTCACCGGTTGATGTAAACATGATGGGACGTTGCGTCATGTGAGAAATCGATAGCGCTGCTCCACCTCGGGCATCGCCATCCATCTTTGTCAGGACTACCCCGTCGAAACCAACACCATCAAGGAATGCTTGCGCAGTGCGCACTGCATCTTGACCAATCATCGCGTCTACTACAAAAAGGATTTCAGTTGGATTAATTGCATCGCGAATTGCGATTGCCTCATTCATGAGCGTTGCATCAACGCCCAATCGGCCCGCAGTATCAACGATGACAATGTTGTGAAGTTTCGCTTTTGCAAAAGCAACACCCTCTTTGGCGACCTTTACCGCGTCGCCAACTCCGTTGCCAGGTTGGGGTGCAAATACTGGAACTCCGACGCCTTCGCCGACAACCTGTAGCTGAGTAACAGCATTTGGTCGCTGCAAGTCGGAGGCTACAAGTATTGGTGTGTTGCCTTGGTCCGCAAAATACTTTGCCAATTTTCCGGCAAGAGTTGTCTTACCCGCACCTTGTAATCCAGCAAGCATGATGATGGTGGGTGGTTGTTTTGCAAAACGAACTCTGCGTGCATTGCCGCCGAGAATTTCGGTCAGCGCTGCATTGATAATTTCAAATATTGCTTGTGCTTGGTTGGAGCCAGATTGGACAGTGGCAAGAGCATCTACCGAGCGTCCACGAACTATCTCAATAAATTCAGTAACAACTGGGAGGGCCACATCTGCCTCAAGGAGGGCTTCATGAATCTCAACGAGGGCGCTTTCCACGTCGGCTTTGGAAATCTTGCCACGAGAGCGCAGCGACCCAAGTACTCCGCCAAGTTTGGATGTTAATGAATCGAACATAGACGCCAATCCTATCGGAGCATTTCGCGCAGGCGTCCCACCACTTCATCAGCCCGTTCCCTGGTTAATGGTCCCCCGGCAATCTCAGTTACATACAAGGTATCAATCGCCTCTGCCCCCAAAGTAGTCACGATGGCAGATCGAATATCTACGCGACAGCGCGTTACGGCATCACCAATGCGAAAAAGTAGGCCCGGCATATCGTGACTTCGAACTTCTAAAACAGTCGAATCCGTTGATGCGCTTGTGAAGACCTCTACTTCAAGAGGTGGAACTGGGATTGTTGGCCGTTTCGCATAGGCGGCAATACGCGCTTGAATTTGTTTTTCTAGATCAGATTGATCATTGAGTGCGGAGTCGATAGCTTCATGCAATTTCTCTGCAGTTGGAATGGGTGCATGAGGATCTAGATTTACAATCCATTCCATCACAGCAGAGGCACCATGGGATCGAGTTCTGGCTGAGCGAACATCTAATCTGGCCACATGTAATACGCCAGCAACGATGGATAAGAGTCCTGGTTTATCTGGTGCAATGATTTCGATTGCGTAATCGCTCTCGCGCATCGTGACAGCAACTCGAAGTGCGGCAACTTCAGCAAATGCCCGCTGTTGTGCATCTAGTTCTGGTTGTTGTGCAAGTGTTGTCCCAGTCATTGCCGCCCGCACTCGTCGAACCAAATCTGCAACAAGGGTGGCCTTCCATGCACTCCAAGCACCACTGCCTGTTGCTTCGCCATCTGCAATGCTTAAGGCATGCAATAGTTCAAGAGTGTCAATATTTGGAATCGCCGCCAAGACCGAATC
This sequence comes from Actinomycetota bacterium, assembly GCA_009700405.1. Lineage (GTDB taxonomy): Bacteria > Actinomycetota > Actinomycetes > Nanopelagicales > Nanopelagicaceae > QYPT01. The sequence continues at coordinate 14,486 of WLMD01000004.1, forward strand.
AATAGTGGCAGGATCATTGAGGTCTCGACGAGTAGCTGTTGCTGCCAAGAGAAGATGGTTTTGAACTAAGAGCGTTAACGTATGTGCATCCTCATCATTAAAACCAATACGCAAAGCCAATGGCTTTATCAGACGAGAACCACGTACCGAGTGATCCTCTGATGAGCCTTTCCCAATGTCGTGGAAGAGAGCGGCAATAAGTAGTAAGTCTGGCCGATGCACTCGTCGAGTAAGCGCTGCAGCATGAACAACAGTTTCCACCATATGTCGATCTACCGTGTGGCGATGCAATACATTGCGTTGAGGCAAAGATCGCACCGGCGCCCACTCAGGAAGCCATGCTGTGATGATTTCTTCTTGATCTAAAGCTTCCCACACCTTCACCATCGCATTGCCTGCGCCAATGAGCGCAACAAGATTTTCGCGGGCCTCTCGTGGCCAAGGATTGGGAAGGAGATCTGCGCCATGCTTTATTGATTGCGCTAAATCAACGCATGAATCCAGTGAAAGTGGAAGCCCGATTTGTGCTGCATTTGATGCTGCACGCAATCCTAAAACTGGGTCATGAGAATCAAAAGCATCTGCATTAATCACTACCTCCTGATGCACAACACTTATGCCGCGCGCTAGTGAAGTATTTTTAGAGCGACGCAAAATGCGACCAAGACCATCTTTGACTCTGTGATCTAAGCGGTGCCATGTCAATTGCATTAAATAATCAATATCTCGAGCAGACTGCGCCACATCACTCATGAGCGCATCAGCATCGGAATAGCCTAGATCGAGGGCTACTTTGTCTTGTTCTTGAAAAAGTAATCGATCGCGGGATTTACCACTATGTCCATGAAGTGCTTCGCGAATATTGCTAAGGATTGATTCAGCTTTGCTAATGCGCTCCAGCGAAACATCTACTGCGCCAGAAAGAGCAATAGCACGTAGTGCGTTGATATCTCGCAGGCCACCTCGGGCCTCCTTTAAATCTGGCTCCAATAAATAGGCCAACTCCCCTGCTCGCGCATGACGGTGCATCATGCTCTCTCTCAACAATGGCAAATGCTTTCGCGATTCTTTTCGCCAATCATCGATCGAATCACTTTGCACCGATGCCACCAGATTCGCATCCCCGCAAACAACGCGGATATCAAGAAGTCCCATCGCAACTTTTATATCCTCGCGAGCAGCTTCACGTGTCTCACTTCGAGTACGCACAGAATGATCAACGCTCCGCGGAATATCTGCACTTGATGTCCTCCCATCCCAAATCGGGTACAGGAGAGCATTAACAAATGCCAATAAATCATCGGGCTTAAATTGCCCAGAATGCAACAAAAGAATATCTAAATCTGAACCGGGAGATAACTCGCCGCGGCCGTACCCTCCAACCGCAGCGAGTGCTATCCCATTAACTGATCGGTTATTTAGTGCAGAAAGAAAGAGTCTGGATAGTTCACGATCGCTCACGTTCGATCGCGCTCTTCGCTCTCGTGTTCCCACTTTAAATTACCGAGTGCATTGATTTATTGATCTGGTGAGCAGGATCTAGATCGCATCAACGCCACGTTCGCCTGTGCGAACGCGTACAACTTGATCAACGGGGGTTGACCACACTTTGCCGTCACCGATTGATCCAGTGGAGGCCGCCTTAACGATGACGTCAATGACGGATTCGGCGTCAGTGTCATCAACGAGAACTTCTAGTCGAACCTTTGGAATCAAATCAACGGTGTATTCCGCACCTCGATAAACCTCGGTATGTCCACCTTGGCGACCATAACCGCTTGCTTCCGAGACTGTCATCCCCGTGACACCGTGTGCCTGCAAAGCACTCTTCACATCATCGAGCTTGAATGGTTTAAGAATTGCTGTAATTAACTTCATGCGGACGCACCTCCTCGTGATGAACTAGCCATTTCATAGGCTGATTCTGCATGTTCGTTGAGATCGATACCTTCGAGCTCAGCATCGCGAGTGACTCGGAAGCCAATCGTTCTGTGAATAATGAAGCCAAGAATAAATGTGACAACGAAGGAGTAGGCAAGAACAAAAAAAGCACCAAAGGCTTGCTTTCCAAGTAGCGCCGTTCCTCCACCATAAAAGATTCCATCGAGACCAATCGAGTTCACGGCATGTGAACCAAAGAATCCAATAGAGATGCAACCCCAGAGCCCGCCGATGAGGTGAACACCGACAACATCGAGTGAATCATCAAAGCCCAACTTGTATTTGAGTCCAACCGCCATCGAACAGAGCGCACCAGCAATGACGCCGATAACTACAGCGGCCCACGGTGCGACGAATGCACATGCCGGAGTAATCGCAACAAGACCCGCAACTGCGCCCGATGCCGCACCTAAAGATGTTGGATGTCCATCGCGAAACTTCTCAACGAGAATCCATCCAAGAAGGGCTCCCGCTGTTGCAACTTGAGTATTCATAAATGCCAGACCAGCGATTCCATTTGCGGCCAATGCAGATCCGGCATTAAACCCAAACCAGCCAAACCACAATAATCCCGAACCTAGAAGTACTAACGGAAGAGAGTGTGGGCGCATTGATTCCTTACGCCATCCATGACGTTTCCCAAGGATGAGAGCAAGCGCAAGTCCGGCAGCGCCAGCATTGATGTGCACCGCTGTTCCTCCAGCAAAATCTTCCAGGCCTTTACCTGCTAAGAATCCAACTCCCGTGACTGTGTCTCCAACTTTGTTCCCAAATGCAAATACCCAGTGTGCAACTGGGAAGTACACGATGGTGACCCAGAGACCTACAAATATCGCCCAGGATGTGAACTTGGTGCGATCCGCAATTGCACCAGAGATCAGGGCGGGAGTAATCACTGCAAACATTAATTGAAAGGCAGCGAAAACCAGAACTGGGATTGGATAAACACCGCCATTGTTTGTTAAATCGTTCACGACTCCGCCGAGTCCTGAGAATGAAATTGCTCCATACCATTGTGAATTCGCCTTATAACCGAAAGCCAATTCGAATCCATAGATAACCCACAAAACGCTAACGATTCCAATGGTTATCATCGACATCATCATCATATTTAAAACGCTCTTCGTCCGAACCATGCCTCCATAGAAGAAGGCCAGACCCGGAGTCATAAGAAGTACAAGCGCTGTGCTGGCAAGCATCCACGCGGTATCGCCAGAGTTAAGAACTACTTGATCCATATTTCACGCGATTTCTCTCGATCTACTCGCCGTTGAGATGGGCGCAAATATGGACCACGCGCATTAAATAAAAAGGCGAGTTATGTTACAAGCGAGTTACAAAAGCCCCTGGATGTAAATTTCAGGATCAAATGGAGCGAAATCTTTAGCGGACTCCCCCGTGCCGAGGAATTTTATGGGGATATCCAGGCTTTCCTCAATCGCTAATGCGATTCCTCCGCGGGCGCTTCCATCAATTTTTGTAAGTATGAGCCCAGTGACATCGACGCTCTCTGCAAAGATTTTTGCCTGCATTAATCCGTTCTGCCCAGTTGTCGCATCAATTACTAAAAGAACTTCCTTCACGGGGGCAATCTTTTCAACAACCCGTCGAACTTTTCCAAGCTCTGCCATTAAGTCGTTCTTGTTGTGCAATCGTCCAGCGGTATCGATTACAAGGTAATCGACATTTCGTGCAACGGCTTGTTGCGTCGCATCAAATGCAACTGATGCGGGATCGGCATTTGCTGCGCCGTGTATGACATCAATTTCTAATCTTTCGCCCCATGTTTGCAATTGATCAACTGCAGCCGCCCGGAATGTATCGGCCGCCGCAAGGAGAACCTGCGAATCCTCTCGTGCTAACGCTGCTGCCATTTTTGCTGCCGACGTTGTTTTGCCCGTCCCGTTGACGCCAACAATGAGAATCACTGTCGGGCCGGTAAGAGCTCTAGCAATCTCTCGCGATTTCTTGGAGAGTGCGCCATGCAGTGCTGCAACAATTGCCGATTCTGCATTCTCTGCTTTTGCCGATCTCGCTGCTTCAACTATTCTCGACGAAAGTTTTGCGCCAAGATCAGCTTCCAGAAGTGCAACCTCTAACTCATCCCAGTCTGCGGCACTGGCATGAGCAGTGCCTTTGATCTTTGATAGTAACTTTCCGAAAAGCCCCATGATAATTAGGCCCGAACTTCGTTATTCGTTGTTAGTCTCGCGAAGGCGCTGTGAAATAACTTCAGTCACACCATCACCGCGCATAGTCACTCCATAGAGTGCATCAGCGATTTCCATCGTACGTTTTTGGTGAGTGATGATAATCAACTGTGAATTCTCACGTAGCTCTTCAAGAATTCCTAATAGTCGCCCAAGGTTTACATCATCGAGGGCGGCTTCAACTTCATCGAGAACATAGAAAGGACTTGGTCGTGATTTGAAAATAGCGACAAGTAGAGCGATCGCCGTAAGAGATTTCTCTCCTCCAGAAAGAAGTGAAAGGCGCTTAATACGCTTTCCTGGTGGCCTTGCTTCGACATCAACACCCGAATTAATCGGATCATCTGGCTCAGTGAGGATTAAGCGACCATCTCCACCTGGGAAGAGGCGCGCAAAAATATCTTCAAAGTGACGAGCTGTTTCGACAAATGCGTCCATAAAGATTTCCTGCACGCGATCATCAACCTCTTTAATGATGTCGAGCAAATCTTTCTTGGTGCGCTTGAGGTCCTCAAGTTGCTCAGCAAGGAAGCGCAGGCGCTCCTCAAGAGCGCCGTACTCTTCAAGTGCCAGCGGATTAATCTTTCCTAGAGTGGCAAGAGAGCGCTCTGTATTGTGGAGTCGCTTTTCTTGCTGGTCACGACGATAAGGAATCAGTTCTGTAGCAACAATTTGTCCATCTTCGGTCTCCATAAATGTTGGAACATCATTCTCTGGACCGTACTCAGCAATAAGAGTTGCAATATCGATTCCAAGTTCCTCAACGGCTTTAAGCTCGAGGGCTTCAATGCGCATTCTTTGTTCTGCGCGAGCAATTTCATCTTGGTGAACAATGGAGGTGAGTTGTTCCATCTCAACTGATAATTCGCGAGCACGGGCTCGAACAGTAAGTGTTTCGCCTTCGCGTGCAGCACGAGCTTCTTCTAAGCGACCACGTTCGGTTGCAGCCTTGGCAATGGAACGTTCAATATGAATAAGGGCTTCATAGGCAGATTCGGCAATCGCTTGAGAGACAACTGCACCTCGAGCACGTGCACCACGTCGAACAACAGCACGCTCTGACGCTTCTCGTTCGGCAATTGATGCATCCTCTAACGTCTTAGCTCTTGCTGCGAGCGAGTCAACCCGCTCTTCACTTGTGCGTACTGCCAGACGAGCTTCAACTTCAACACTGCGAGCGGTAGAAACTTGGGTACGAATCTCCTCCGCCAAAGAATGACTTGGTGGCTCAACATCGCCATGGTGTTGCAATTGATTCTGTGCAATTTCAAGTTCACTTTCATCGCGAGTCTTAGCCGATGACGCTTCCTCGATGGATTTATTAAGGCGCTCTACTTCAGCACGAGCTGATTTCGCGTGCTGGCCAGCAACAGCCAACTGCTCGGTAAGGGCCGCGATACGCGCATCTGACTCATTAAGTTTCCCTAGCGCGCCATCGTGGTCACTTTGACGTGCATCCACAGTTGATTGCGCGGTAATAATTTCAAATTTCAGGCGATCACACACATGCCCAATGTCGGTAACTTTTTGAGTCAAATCATCAATCAGGGCTTTGATTTCAATCAGCGACGCTGCAGATTTTGATCCACCTCGTGCACGCGATTGTGTAAAGACATCGCCTTCTTGTGTAACGACAGTTAAATGAGAGTGTTCACGAATAATGCGCTCGGCTGATCGCGCATCAGATGCGACAACGGTTGTAGAGAGCAATTCTTGCAACAGTGCATCAATCTGCGATGAGCGCATATGCGATGTGAGTGGCGTTAGGCCAGATGGGATTGATCCAGAATTGACACGAGTGCCAGGTGCAAGAACGAGAAGGTCTGCTTGACCTAAGTTTTCTGATCGAAGTGTGGTGAGGGCGGTTACTGCGGCAGAAAGGTCTTGTACGACAATTGCATCTGCAAGTGAGCCCAAAGCAGCCGCTGCTGCGCTTTCCCATCCTGCATCAATACTGACAAGAGAGGCAATGCTTCCTAAAATCTGTAACCCTCGTGAATCATTGAGTAGTGCTGCCGCGCCATCGCGAGTTTGTGAGGTGAGGCGCATCGCTTCTAATTTTGATTCAATGGCATTGCGTTCACGATCTGCTGCGCGTTCTTTATCAATTAACTCACTCAGTGTTGCCTTTGCGCTTTCTAGCGCTTTCTTGGCATTTTCAAATTGTGAATCTAAGCCGAGTTCGCCTGAATCAGCTGTAGATATTTCTGATTCATAGACTGCGTATTCACGCTGGGCGTTATCAGCACGAGTTTGAGCTTCGTCACGAGCTTTAGTAAGTCGGCTTATTTCTTCAGAGATTGCACTCAGTCGGGCAGCAAGTGACTTGATATGTCCTTCTTGACGCGCCGTACCTTCGCGTTGATCGGCAAGTGCACGAAGAGCCGATGCAACTCGATCCTCTTCGTGTTTAAGATTTGCTTCAGCACTTGCCAATGAAGTTGTTGCCTCTTGCAAAAGAATCCGTGACTGAATAACGCCTTGGCGAAGTTCTGCCTCTTCTTGGCGAAGTATTGCGGCTTCGCGATCAAGACTCTCGGGATCGCGACCAGCAGTGCGAGCTTCTTCTGCTTCCTCAGCTAGGAAGCGCGAGCGCTCCTGAGCCAAACTTGCAGTACCGCGAAACTTCTCACGCAATGCATTTAATCGGTAATACGTTTCCTGTGCGGCAACTAATAATGGATTGTCCGTGGCGGTTTGGGCATCAAGCTCGGTTTCACGGATTCGTGCACGATCTAAATCGGCTTCAACAATTGAACGACGCTCACGCAGAGCAGTCTCATCCGCAACTTCTGCAGTCACAGTCTTTGTGAGTGAAATCAGATCATCAGCCAGCAAGCGTAACTTTGCATCGCGAAGGTCTGCTTGAATTGTTGCTGCTTTCTTAGCAACCTCTGCTTGCTTACCCAATGGTCGCAGCTGACGACGAAGTTCTACGGTGAGATCTTGAACGCGAGCTAAGTTGGCTTGCATGGAATCAAGTTTGCGAAGGGCCTTCTCTTTACGCTTGCGATGCTTGAGCACGCCTGCTGCTTCTTCAATGAATCCACGTCGCTCTTGTGGGTTGGCCATCAAGATTGCATCAAGTTGTCCTTGACCAACAATGACGTGCATTTCGCGACCAATGCCGCTATCGCTAAGGAGTTCTTGAATATCAAGCAATCTGGAAGCGTCACCGTTAATTTGATATTCACTGGTGCCGTTGCGGAAAAGAATGCGAGAAATAGTTACTTCGGTGTAATCAATAGGGAGTGCGCCATCGGTGTTATCGATTGTTACTGAAACTTCAGCGCGACCCAGTGGTGCGCGACCGCTAGTTCCGGCAAAGATAACGTCTTCCATTTTGCCGCCGCGAAGTGACTTCGCTCCCTGCTCGCCCATAACCCAGCTCAGGGCATCTACAACGTTTGATTTTCCAGAACCGTTAGGCCCGACCACGCAGGTAATGCCCGGCTCTAGACGTAGCGTCGTAGATGAGGCAAAGGACTTGAAGCCCTTCAGCGTGATGCTCTTTAAATACACGGGCCAAACCTACCCTAGCGACATGCTCTTTAATTCGTGGTGGGCAGGCTCAAAATCTCATATGCGCGACGGGCAGCCAGCTGTTCGGCTTCCCGCTTGCTTTTCCCATCTCCTTCGGCGATTGCCTCACCCGCAACCATGGCAACTGCGACAAAACTCTTATCGTGATCTGGCCCGGTCTCAGTGACGAGATATTCAGGGGCGCCTTTACCCTCGGCTGCGGCCAATTCTTGAAGGGCGCTTTTGCCATCGAGTCCTGCGCCCTTTGCCATTGCATCTTCTAGCGTTGGGCCAATGAGAGTGCTCACAACTGATGAAGCAATAGCCATTCCGGATTCTAAATACACAGCGCCAATGAGCGCCTCTAGCGCATCAGCCAATAGTGAATTTTTATCTCTGCCGCCTGTTACTTCTTCGCCTTTACCCAGGCGCATATATTCACCGAGATTGAGAGTGCGGGCAATATCTGCAAGGGCGCGCATGTTTACAATTCCAGAACGCAATGGAGATAATCGTGACTCATCAAGATCTGGATAGCGGCGATATAACTCTTCAGTGACAATCAAACCTAAAACAGAATCGCCAAGAAATTCAAGGCGTTCGTTTGTTTCTGTTGCACCTGACTCATATGCATGAGAACGATGCGTCAACGCTAACTCGAGCAATTGCGGACTTATATCGACGCCTAGTGCTGTAGTGAGCGATGAATACAGATCAGACCTCGATTACCTGACGACGGTTGTACATGCCGCATGTTGGGCAAGCAGTGTGTTGCAATTTTGGTTGCTGGCACTGTGGGCACGCTGCAAGTGCTGCAGCAGTTGTCTTCCACTGGCTACGGCGGGAACGGGTCTTGGAGCGGGACATCTTTCGCTTTGGTACTGGCACGATCGTTCCTCTTTCTTAGTGTTTCTTAGCGTTTCTTAGCGCTTCCGTCTAAAGCCCCAAACCCTGCGGGCAAGGGGTTCAGTATTCCCTATTTAGGCGAATTCTTGAAATCCGCTACTCCTGCTCCGTTAACCCCTGGAGCGAGGCCCATCGTGGGTCAATGACCTCATGGCCATGATCTGAGGCTAGAAGGCTCCATTTCACGCCGCATCCAGGGCATAACCCCGGACAATCTTCTGTGCAAAGCGGGTTTATTGGAAGGTCCAAGACAATCGCATCTCTAATTGGAGCCTCTAGGTCGAGAACATCGCCATCCATCATTAGCTCATCATCTTCATCTAAATCATCATTTTCTTCGCGGGCACGTTTGCGTTGCGCTTTAGTGTGAGCCTTCTCTGGCTCGTAGCGATACAACTCTTGAAATGCTCGATCTACTTCTATCTCTACTACCTCAAGACAGCGCATGCATTCGCCCTTTGCAATCGCATTTACTTGAGCACTTACAAGGACACCTTGAGTCACAGATTCAAGGCGAAGATCAACATGTATGTCTTCGCCAGGTTGAACTGCAATGACATCAATCCCAACTCTCTCGGGGGCTGGGATGTCAAAGAAATATTCTTTCATCTCACCTGCACGCCGCGGAAGGTCGTGTGTGTTGAGAAGATAAACCTGCGAGGGGCGTGTCATGGAAAATATAAACTATTTATCTGCGGCTAATTGAGAAAGCACATCATTGTCGTGGGCACCGGCTAAACGCTCGCGTCCACGAGAAACAGCATCCATTGTCTTATTGAGAATGACCTCTAAAGTGGCTAGTCGAGAATCAATGTACTCCTCAACTTCTTGGCGTTCGTTCTCTGCAATCGCTCGCGCTTCAACAAGAATTCTCATGGATTCATCACGGGCAGATTGCACAATGGAAGTTTGCTCAACCATGCGCGCAACTTCTTCTCGGGCCATTGCTATTAATTGTTCGGCGCTACCACGGCCCTCTTCCAAAATTGCATCACGCGTGAGCAATAAGTTTTGGGCTTGTGCAAAATCTTGAGGCAAAGCGTTCTTGGCATCATCAAGTATTTCCAAAAGTTCGCTTCGGTGAACAACACACGACGCAGATAGTGGGACGCTTCGGGCTTCTTCGACCATAGTGATTGCTGAAATGAGTTTCTCGATGGAATCCATTTATTTCTGACCTCCTAGGCGAACGCGTAGTGCCTCGTGAACTTTGGGTGGAACCATGACGGAAACATCTCCACCAAAGTGTGCAAGTTCTTTTACGATTGATGATGAAAGAAATGAATGCGCGGGAGATGTCGCCATGAACATCGTCTCAATCTTTGCTGCTTGAAAGTTAATTTGGGCCATCTGCAACTCGTAATCAAAATCCGTTACCGCGCGAAGTCCTTTAACAATGGTCCCGATGTTATTTGCTTTGCAATAATCTGTTAATAGGCCATACCAAGAATCCACAACGACATTTCCGAAATCTTTCGTTGTCTCGCGGATCATTTCGATTCGCTCCTCAACTGTAAAAAGGGAGGATTTTGTGCGATTTTCCAAGACCGCCACAACCACCTGGTCAAAGCGGGCGCTGGCGCGCTCGATGATATCTAGGTGACCATATGTGATCGGATCGAAGGATCCAGGACAAACGGCGCTCTTCATGTCGCAAACGCTAGCAATAGTTGAGGCTCTTATCCATTTTGAGCCAGGATTGCGTAGTAAATCAGGGCCTGGCCGTACTTTCGCTCACGCAGAGGCTGATACCCAACAGGCCACTTCAAGGTTTCTGCTTTTGCTGCTCGCTCTACTGCAACAAGTCCATCGGCTCGAATGAATCCTCCCGCAAGTAATTGGATGAGAAGAAGATCAAGCTCTTTAGATGAAAAATCATAGGGTGGGTCTATATAGATAATGTTGTAACTAGTGGTTGCTGGCATTTCAAGAAACTTATGCGCAGACATTGGATAGAGATGAAACTCTCCGACAGTCTTTCCAATGAGTTCTGTATTGGCACGAATTGTCTTACATGCACTTTCATCTCTCTCGACTGCGTGCACAAGTACTGCTCCACGCGAAAGTGCTTCCAGCCCAATTGCTCCAGATCCAGCAAATAGATCGAGAAAACTTAATCCTAAGAAATCACCAAACTCTGACATTAATGAAGAGAACAAGCCTTCACGTGCTCGATCAGAAGTAGGTCTTGTCGCACCGGCAACTGAAGCGAGAGTCCGGCCTTTGGCGACTCCAGCAATAATCCTCATGGCGCTATCTTACTTTTTAGCCCTTATCTATGTAGTCAGCTGCCTCATTGGCCCGTAAATCACTCAATGCGGTCGCTAAAAGTGGGTACTGATTCAACAAAGGATCCGTGTCAACGAGCAATTGCGCAGCTGAACGGGCTGAATCGATAAGGACCTCGTCGCGAAGCACGCGCAGTAAACGAAGATGCGAGCGGGTGCCCGACTGACTAGATCCCAATACATCGCCTTCTCTGCGTTGCTCAAGGTCAATGCGGGATAATTCAAAACCATCGAGTGTTCCTGCAACAGCATCGAGTCGAAGCCTGGCTGGCATTTCTTGCTCGACATTTGTCACCAGCAAACATAATCCCGGCGAAGTGCCGCGTCCAACTCGCCCACGCAATTGATGAAGCTGCGAAACTCCGAAACGGTCAGCATCCATGATCACCATGATTGTTGCGTTCGGAACATCTACACCAACTTCAATGACGGTCGTGGAAACCAAAACGTCGATCTCTCCAGCGCTAAATGCACGCATAGTCATGTCTTTTTCATCCGATGAAAGCTGCCCGTGCAACATCGCAACCTTTAAACCGGCAAGAGGTCCGCTGTGCAACGATGGTGCCAATTCTTCAACACTGGCCATCTGGGCAGTTGTTGTCCCAAAAAGGAAATCCATATCTGAATCTGCAGATTGTGTTGCACTTATTCGAGGGGCAACGACATAAGCCTGATGGCCTTGTGCCACTTCCTCTCGAATGCGCGCCCATGCGCGCTCGACAAAGGCTGGTTTTTCTGCGGCCGCAATGACATGAGTAGTTATCGGTTGTCGGCCTAATGGCAATTCACGCAAAGTTGAAACATCTAAATCGCCAAAGACAGTCATTGCGACCGTACGTGGGATTGGTGTTGCGGTCATGACCAATAAATGTGGAGGAAATTCTGCCTTTGTCTTTAGGGCATCTCTTTGTTCAACACCAAATCTATGTTGCTCATCAACCACAATTAAACCCAGATCTGCAAATGCAACGCTCTCCCCCAAAAGTGCGTGGGTTCCAATTACTATTCCGGCATCCCCGGATGCTGCAAGTGCAAGGGATTCTTTACGTGATGCAGCGTTCTGTGAACCCGTAATAAGAGTTACTTGAGTGGCATATTCAGCGCCTCCAAGCATTCCGCCCTGTCCCAGTGCTCCCAAAAGTTTGTTAAAGGTTCGCAAATGTTGTTGTGCCAAAACTTCAGTTGGCGCGAGTAGAGCAGATTGCCCTCCGCTATCTACAACAGCCAGCATTGCTCTCATCGCAACAATCGTCTTTCCCGAACCAACTTCACCTTGCAGGAGGCGATGCATCGGATGAGAAGCTGCCAGATCGTTCTCAATTTCCTCGGTTACTGCAATTTGTCCAGGTGTTAATTCAAAAGGCAAAGTGGCATCAAAAGCCTCAAGTAATCCACCTTTACGAACGGGACGCGACTTTGCATTGAGCGCCCGAAGTTCTGCGCGTCTCACTACTAGCAACAACTGCAATAAAAATGCTTCGTCAAATGTTAAACGCTCTCGTGCGCGATCGGCCTGGGAAAGATCTGTTGGTTGATGAAGATTGGTGAGCGCCTCTTTAAGGGTGGGATAATTATGCTCAGTGCGTATGTTTTCTGGAAGAAAATCTGGGACATCATCTAGCGCCTCTATCGCTAATTTCATGCATTGGGCAATTTTCCATGACGGCAATTTTCCTGTCGCTGGATATAGCGGTAAATACTTACCCGCAAACTCATCTATGGCGCTATCAACATCGCTTCCATCCGCAATGAGTTCGTAATCTGGATGCGAGAGTTGTTTCTTACCTTTGAAGTCGCCAACTTTTCCCGCAAAAAGTCCTTGGCGGCCGACTCTCAGTTCGCGTTCGCGCCATGCTTGGTTAAAGAAAGTCAGTGAGAGTTTTGAACGACCATCAGTGACAATCACTTCGAGTATGGTCCCTTTGCGCCCTTGAAGAGTTCGCGTATTGGTGCTGAATATCTCCGCCAGAATAGTAACTTCATCATCGGCCTTGAGTTCAGAAATATCGCTGAGTTCTCCGCGCACAACATATCGGCGCGGATAATGGCGCAAGAGATCATCAACGGTATGTGCTCCAATGCCATTTTCTAAGGCGGTGGCCGTGCGATCTCCCACAACGTCGCGTAATCGAGTCTCTAGGGTTGCCACGGCGACATTCTCTCGCTTTAGCGAAGGAGTTGCAGAGTATTCGTGGCGCGATTCCATCCCGAATGAGTAACAACTATGAGTGTTCGTCCAAGGGCAAGCACCCTGTCTTCAATGCGGACTGCCAAATCGGAATCTAGATGCTCCGTTGGTTCGTCCAAAATTAGAACTGGCGCAGGAGAGAGCAATGCACGAGCCAGATTAAGACGCTTCACTTCTCCCCCTGAAAGGCCGCGACCCAAGTCTCCAATGATGGTGCTCAATCCATCTGGGAGGTGATCCACCAAAGAGTCAAGCTCTACAATTCCTAACACTTTCAATAACTCTTCATCCAATGCCATAGGTGATGCAATCTTAAGATTCTCTCGCAATGATGTATTAAATACATGCCCACTCTGAATAGAACCAGTGATGTACATCCAGAGGTCATCAATATCCCTTAACTCGACGTCATTGATTAATACCGAACCCTCATAGGGCAGCAGCCCGAGTAGTGCCATTGATAACGTTGATTTGCCGCTTCCACTGCGCCCGCGAATTACTAAACACTCACCGCTCTTTAGGGTAAAGGAAACTGGAGTCATGAAATGTTGATTATCGTCCCACTTAACCTGAACGTTTGTGGCACTGATTTCTACGATTGATGAATCAAGAGAAACTTTCCCAATAGATAACTCTTGAATTTCTTCTTGCAAGGTCTTGATTTCACTGCGAGCAAGTAGCATCTTGCCAGCGCTGTAGAGATTCGGATACCAAGCCGTGATTCCTTCAAACATAACTAAGGGTAGGAATATCAGCATCGTGATTTGTACTGCAGGTAAATCTTTCTGACTATTCAGGTGGCTTGCCATGAATGCAAGAGAAACAACGGTGAATCCCATGGCAAGAACAAAGAAGAATTGGTAACGCCGAACATGACGGAGTAAGGAATTCTCCTTCTTCCATATTGCATCTTCAATTACAGATGTCTTGGCCAAGCGCTCATTTAAGTACCCATACAACTGAGCTTCAGCGATTCCGTGAGCCGCTTGCTCGATACAGGCAGAGTATTCACTTTCGGAGTGTTCGATTTCTCGTGCAACTATTTCAGCACCATTCTTCACGAGAATAGGGACAATAATCAGCAGAAGCACACTCGTTGGGAAAGTGATCCAAAAAGACTCAGGGCGAATCCAATACCCAACCAATACTCCGGCTGACACAGAAATCGTTGCCGCAACATGTGGCAAGGTGATTCGAAGTTGATATTCCTGTGCCCGCTCTACGTCATCTACTACTCGTTTAACCAATTCTCCGGAATTAAAGTCCCTGACTAACGAAACTGAACGTGATGTGATTTTTTCAAAGAGCTGAACTCGAAGCTGAGTCAGTCGATCAAAGACCACTTTATGGCTACTTAGACGTTCGAAATATCTGGCTACCGAGCGGGCAATTCCAAAGAAACGAACCATAACTATCGAAACACTTAAGGTGAGTAGAGGTGGCTGCGATGAAGCCATCGTTATTAGCCA